>CAIWHR010000390.1 GCA_903912485.1 uncultured beta proteobacterium
CCAGGGCCAGTTCCTGACCGCCGCCCCGGTCGCGGCGGCGGCGGCGGTCGCCGCGCCGCCGCCGCCCGCCGCGCCGGCGCAGTCCGAGGGGCACCTCGTGAAGAGCCCGATGGTCGGCACGTTCTATCGATCGGCGTCTCCGGGCTCCAAGGCTTTCGTCGACGTCGGCGACACGGTCGAGGTCGGCGATCCGCTGTGCATCATCGAGGCGATGAAGCTCATGAACGAGATCGAGTCCGACAAGGCGGGCGTGGTCAAGCAGATCCTCGTCGAAAACGGGCAACCGGTCGAGTACGGTCAGCCGCTGGTCATCATCGATTAGCCGGCAGCCGTCCGCGTGCCCGTCAAGAATCCCGACCAGCTGTTCGACAAGATCCTGATCGCCAATCGCGGCGAGATCGCGCTGCGCGTCCAGCGGGCGTGCCGCGAAATGGGGATCAAGACCGTCGTCGTCCACTCCGAAGCCGATCGCGACGCCAAGTACGTCCGCCTCGCCGACGAGTCCGTGTGCATCGGGCCGGCGGCCTCGGCGCAGAGCTACCTCAACATCCCGGCGATTATCGCCGCCGCCGAGGTCACCGACGCGCAGGCGATCCATCCCGGCTACGGCTTCCTGTCGGAGAACGCCGACTTCGCCGAGAAGGTCGAGCGCTCGGGCTTCGTGTTCATCGGGCCACGGCCCGACACCATCCGTCTGATGGGCGACAAGGTCAGCGCCAAGGCGGCGATGGTCAAGGCCGGCGTGCCCTGCGTCCCGGGCGCCGAGGGTTCGCTGCCCGACGATCCCAAAGAGGTGGTGCGCCTTGCCCGCGTGACGGGCTACCCGGTGATCATCAAGGCGGCGGGCGGCGGCGGCGGGCGCGGCATGCGCGTCGTGCACACCGAGGCGGCGCTGCCTTCGGCGGTGGCGCTGACGCGCTCGGAAGCGCAGGCGGCATTCGGCAACCCGACGCTGTACATGGAGAAGTTCCTCACCACGCCGCGCCACATCGAGATCCAGGTGCTCGCCGACGAGTACAAGAACGCCGTCTACCTGTTCGAGCGCGACTGCTCGATGCAGCGGCGGCACCAGAAGATCATCGAGGAGGCGCCGGCGCCGGGCATCCCCATCCGCGCGCTGACGCGCATCGGCGAGCGCTGCGCCGACGCCTGCCGCAAGATCGGGTACCGCGGCGTCGGAACCTTCGAGTTCCTGTATCAGGACGACGAGTTCTTCTTCATCGAGATGAACACGCGCGTGCAGGTCGAGCACCCGGTGACCGAACTCATCACCGGCATCGACATCGTGCAGGAGCAGATCCGCGTGGCCGCGGGGCAGAAGCTGCGGTTCCGCCAGCGCGACATCGTGCGCCGCGGGCACGCGATCGAATGCCGGATCAACGCCGAGGATCCCTACAGCTTCGTGCCGTCGCCGGGGCGGATCACGTCGTACCACGCGCCGGGCGGCCCCGGCATCCGCGTCGATTCGCACATCTACCACAACTATTTCGTGCCGCCGTACTACGACTCGATGATCGGCAAGGTCATCGCCTACGGCGACACCCGGGAGCAGGCGATCGCGCGGATGCGCGTGGCGCTGTCGGAAATGATCGTCGAGGGCATCAAGACCAACATCCCGCTGCACCAGGAACTGCTGCTCGACGACAAGTTCCTGCGCGGCGGCACGTCGATCCATTTCCTCGAAGAGCGCCTGGCCAAGCGCAAGCTGGCCGGCTGAAGCGGCGCACCGGGCGCTCGTGTCCTATCTGGCGATTTTCTTCGACGCCGACGCGGCCGACGCCGACGCGTGGGCCGACGCGCTGCTCGCCGCGGGCGCGCTGTCGGTCGACGTCGCCGACCCGCTCGCCGGCACGGCGGACGAAGCGCCGCTGTACGGCGAGCCGGGCGAACCCGTCGGCCACCTGTGGCCGGTCAACCGGCTGACCGCGCTGTTTGCACCCGGCGTCGATCCCGGCCCGGCGCTCGCCGCCGCGGGCCTCGCCGCCGGCCTTCCCCCGCCACCCTGCGAGACGCGCTTCGTCGCCGAGCAGGACTGGGTGCGCGCGACGCAGGCGCAGTTCGCGCCGATCCGCATCGCCGCAAGGCTCTGGGTGGTGCCGTCGTGGTGCGCGGCCCCCGATCCCGGCGCGATCAACCTCACGCTCGATCCGGGCCTCGCCTTCGGCACCGGCTCGCATCCGACCACGCGGCTGTGCCTCGCCTGGCTGGTCGCGTGCCTGCGCCCCGGCGAGAGCGTGCTCGACTACGGCTGCGGTTCGGGCATCCTGGCCGTCGCCGCGGCGAAGCTCGGCGCGGGCGAGGTCGTCGGCGTCGACGTCGATCCGCAGGCGCTGATCGCGAGCCGCGCCAACGCGCAGGCGAACGGCGTCGCCGCGACGTTCACCGCCCCCGACGACCTGCGCGTGCGCCGGTTCGACCTGCTGGTGGCCAACATCCTCGCGAACCCGCTGCTGCTGCTCGCACCCGCGCTGTCGGGCCGCGTGCGCGCGGGCGGGCGGATCGTGCTGTCGGGAATCCTCGAGCCGCAGGCGGCGCAGGTCGCCGCCGCCTACGCACCGTGGTTCAATATGTCGGTCGAGGACAGCGACGATGGCTGGGTCGCGCTTGCCGGCGTGCGCGCGGGCGCTGCCGACGGCGCGCCGTGACGCGCAAGGCGCCGTCGCCGGAACCCCCTGGAATCCGCCCGATGACCGAAGAACAGTACACGCGCTGCCCGAGCTGCCGGACCGTCTTCCGGGTGACGCAGCAGCAGCTCGCGATGCGCGAGGGGCAGGTGCGCTGCGGCCACTGCCGCATCGTTTTCGACGGTGTCGAACAGCTCGTCTCGCTGGCGCCGCACGACGACGAGGACGACAGCGACCTGTACGACGAGGCGGCGCTCGGCCCGGCGACGGTGACCTTGCGCCACGCGCAGGCGCTGGAGCCACCCGCGCCCGCGCTCCCGGGCGCCGCCTCGGCGGAAGACGAGGCTGCGCCCGAGGAAGCTGCGCCGCCGCCTCGGCCGGCGGTCGCGATCGGTGGCGATGCGGCGGTGCCGACCGAGCCGGTGAAGCCGCGCCGGCGTTACGCGCAGGCGGCATTTGCCGCGGCGGTCCCGCTGCTGGTCCTGCTGCTGGCGGGGCAGGCGACGTATCATTTCCGCGAAGCGCTCGCCGCCCGCTGGCCGGTGCTGAATCCGCCCCTGGTGCGGGCCTGCGCCGCGCTGGGCTGCGCCGTCGGGGCGCTGCAGGAGATTGCCGATCTCGCGATCGAGGCCTCGGACCTGCAGGCCGATCCCGCGCACCAGGGGCTGTTGGTCCTGACCGCGACCTTGCGCAACCGCAGCCGGCTTCCTCTCGCCTATCCTTACCTCGAGCTGGCGCTCACCGACGCACAGGACGAGGTGGTCGTGCGGCGCGCACTGGCGCCGGGCGAGTACGCGGGCGGGACCACCGACCTGACCCGCGGCATCCCCGCCAACGGCGAAATCGCGGTCAAGCTGTTCATCGATGCCAGCGCCACGGCGCAGGCGGGTTATCGCCTGTACCTGTTCTACGGTTGAACGGTGTCGGCGCGGCGGTCGCCGCGCCCATTCGCATCGGATGCACCAGGATGGGGCGGCGAGTTCGGCCCGCGAGACAGTACAGAAAACGCAAATAATCAATATGTTGCAACTGCGTCCTCGCCGCCCCCGCCCCCTGATCGCGAGCCCCCTCGTCGAGGTCGGTGCCGATGAAGCATTGCGGCACACGCTGAACGCGGGAAACCTTAGCGTTGCACTGTCTTGGTGCGTTTGCGCTCGCCCGCATCCAAAGAGGTGCAAGAATCGGCTTCGAATGCCTCCGAAGCGACCGCAAATCGATGGCCGAGCGGGAAATCCGCGGCGTTTTCTTATGGCATAGTTCTGGCTACTGCATTACGGCCAACCTGCGCAACGCACCGAGCGTTTCCTTCCACGCCTTTTCAGGAGAACCCCATGACGACCCCCGCCGACGTGCTCAAGATGCTCAAGGAAAAGGAGGTCAAGTTCGTCGACCTTCGTTTCACTGACACCCGCGGCAAGGAACACCACGTTTCGGTGCCGACCAAGCAGTTCACGATGGACAAGTTCGAGGCCGGACACGCGTTCGACGGCTCGTCGATCGCCGGCTGGAAAGGCATCCAGGCCTCCGACATGCTGCTGATGCCCGACGCCGGCACCTCGTACATCGACCCGTTCACCGACGAGACGACGCTCAACATCACCTGCGACGTCGTCGAACCGACCGACGGCAAGGGCTACGAGCGCGATCCGCGTTCGCTCGCCAAGCGCGCCGAGGCGTACCTGAAGTCGACCGGCCTCGGCGACACCGCGTATTTCGGCCCCGAGCCCGAATTCTTCGTCTTCGACGCGGTCGAGTGGTCGGTCGACATGTCGGGCAGTTACTGCAAGATCTTCTCCAGCGAGGCCGCGTGGTCGACCGGCGAGAAGTTCGAAGGCGGCAACATGGGCCATCGCCCGACGGTGAAGGGCGGCTACTTCCCCGTCCCGCCGGTCGATTCGCTGCAGGATCTCCGTTCGGCGATGTGCCTGGCGCTGGAACAGATGGGCGTCGAGGTCGAGGTCCACCACCACGAGGTCGCCAACGCGGGCCAGTGCGAAATCGGCACCAAGTTCGAATCGCTGGTCAAGCGCGCCGACTGGATCCAGGTGATGAAGTACGCGATCCACAACACCGCGCACGCCTACGGCAAGACGGCGACGTTCATGCCGAAGCCGATCGTCGGCGACAACGGCTCGGGCATGCACGTCCACCAGTCGGTGTGGAAGGACGGCAAGAACACCTTCGCCGGCGACGGCTACGCCGGCCTGTCGGAAACCGCGCTGTACTACATCGGCGGCATCATCAAGCACGCCAAGGCGCTCAACGCCATCACCAACCCGGGGACCAACTCGTACAAGCGCCTGGTGCCTGGATTCGAAGCGCCGATCAACCTCGCCTACTCGGCGCGCAACCGCTCGGCGGCGATCCGCATTCCGTACGTGCCGAACCCGAAGGGCCGCCGCATCGAGGTGCGCTTCCCGGACCCGACCGCCAATCCGTACCTCGCATTCGCCGCGATGCTGATGGCCGGGCTCGACGGCGTCCAGAACAAGATCCACCCGGGCGACCCGATGGACAAGAACCTCTACGACCTCGAGCCCGAGGAAGCCGCGAAGGTTCCGCATCCCTGCGCGTCGCTGGACGAGGCGCTGGCTCACCTCGACAAGGACCGCGCCTTCCTCACCAAGGGCGGCGTGTTCACCAACGACATGATCGACGGCTACATCGCGCTGAAGATGGAAGAGGTCACGCGCTTCCGGATGACGACGCACCCGGTCGAATACGACATGTACTACAGCCTTTAACAGGCGAGTCGCGGGATGCCGGAAGGGGCGGGCCCCAAGGGTCCGCCCCTTCTGCTTTGCAGGGCTTTTCACTACACTCGGACGGTATGCACATCCTGTCCCCGATCGCCGCGGCCAAGCGGGTCCTTCGCGCCATGCACCGGGCGGGCACCGGCCGGCGGGCCCGCGCGCCGATGCTCTTCGTCGTCCTCGCCGCCGCCGCGAGTCCGGCGGGCGCCGAGATCTGCAAGTACGCCGACACCGACGGCAACGTCCATTACTCGAACGTCGCGCCGGAGAAGGGCTGGAAGCGGCTGGGCTGCACGCTCGGCGACGACGGCACGGTTCGCCGCGCGGGACCGGCCAACGGCGGCACGGCCAGGAGCACGTCGTCGCCGGCGGGTTTCCCGCGCGTCGACACCGAAACGCAGCGCGGCCGCGACGACGTCCGGCGCAAGGTGCTGACCGAGGAGCTGGCGACCGAGGAGAAGCTGCTCGTCGAGGCGCGTCGGGACTACGCCGACGGCGCGCCCGCTCCGCTGCCCGAGGAGAAGGCCGACGCCGACAAGTACCGGACGCGCATCGGCAAGCTGCGGCAGACGGTCAACGTGCACGAACAGAACGTGCTGGCGCTGAAGAAGGAAATCGGGACCATCAAGTGAAGCCCGTCCGGCGTCGCGCACCCGCGCGAGGACGGATGGCGTCGGCGCCCCGCGGGCGCGGAACTTGCTATGGGATGACTCTGGTTCCCCGCCCACGTCGCCGCTGCCCATCGTGAAGTTTCCCTCCCTCCTGTTGTCGCACGCCGGCGACGACGTCAAGAACGCCTACGCCGGTCTCGAGCTGCTCGCGACCGCCGTGCTGCTGCTCGATCGCGGGTTCACCATCGTCTACGCGAACGCCGCCGCGGAGAACCTCTTCGAACTGTCGAAAAAGCAGATCGCCGGGCGCCGGCCGCGGGAGGTCTTCATCGACGCGGCCAGCCTTCTCGACGCGGTCGACAAGGCGGTGAGAGCCGGCGCGTCGTACACCGAGCAGGAACTGGAACTGGCGGTGCCGGGCAAGCCGCGACTCCACCTGACGTGCACGGTGTCGCCGATCGACGTGCGCGGTGCCGCGCTGCTGCTCGAGTTCCGCCACATCGACCAGCAGCTGAAGATCGCGCGCGAGGAGCGGATGCAGGAGCAGCAGCAGGCGAACCGCGAGCTGATACGCAGTCTCGCGCACGAGATCAAGAACCCGCTGGGCGGCATCCGCGGCGCCGCGCAGCTGCTCGAGCGCGAACTCGACCATCCGCAGCTGATCGAGTACACGCAGGTCATCATCGGCGAGGCCGACCGCCTGCGCTCGCTGGTGAACCGGCTGCTGACGCCGCATCGGGTGCCGACCTACCGGCGAACCAACATCCACGAGATCCTGGTGCAGGTGAAAGGCGTCCTCCAGGCGGAGTTCCCCCACGTCGCGATCGTCTCCGACTTCGACACCAGCCTGCCCGAGTTCGACGCCGATCCCGAGCAGCTCACGCAGGCGGTGCTCAACATCGTCCGCAACGCGGCGCAGGCGGTCGCAGCGACGACCCGGGCCCCCGAGATCCGCCTGACGACCCGCGTCGCGCGCGGGGTCACGCTGGCGAAGAAGCGCCACCGCCTCGCGCTCGCGCTGTCGGTGACCGACAACGGGCCGGGCGTCCCGGAAGCCTTGCGCGACCGGATATTCTTCCCGCTGGTCTCCGGCCGCGAGGGCGGCAGCGGGCTGGGGCTCACCATTGCGCAGACGTTCGTCGCGCAGCATCACGGCACCATCGAATGCGACAGCGTGCCCGGGCGCACGGTGTTCACGATCCTGCTGCCGCTGGGAATCGGTCGCACCGGGGCTTGAATCGGACGGATAAGGCATGGATGAACAGACTGAACAGACGCCGCGCGGCGCCGCGATGAAGCCGGTCTGGATCGTCGACGACGACCGTTCGATCCGCTGGGTGCTGGAGAAGGCGCTGGCGCGCGAGGGCATTGCGCACCGGACGTTCGCGTCGGTCTACGAAGTGGTGCAGGCGCTGGCGGTGAGCGAGCCGCAGGTGCTGGTGTCGGACATCCGGATGCCGGGCGAGTCGGGGCTGGTCCTGCTCAACAAGATGAAGGAGCGCTGCCCGCAGGTCCCGGTGATCATCATGACCGCGTATTCGGATCTCGACAGCGCGGTGTCGGCGTTCCAGGGTGGAGCGTTCGAATATCTGCCCAAGCCCTTCGACGTCGATCATGCGGTGGCGCTGATCCGGCGCGCGATCGCCGAGACGCCGGTCACCGCGGCGCCGGCCGGCGCGCCGCTGGCCGGGACGCCCGAGATGCTGGGTCAGGCGCCGGCGATGCAGGAAGTGTTCCGCGCCATCGGCCGGCTGTCGCAGGCCAACGTCACCGTGCTGATCACCGGCGAGTCGGGCACCGGCAAGGAACTCGTCGCCCGCGCGCTGCACCGGCATAGCCTGCGCGCGGCGGGCCCGTTCGTCGCGATCAACACCGCGGCGATCCCGAAGGACCTGCTCGAGTCCGAATTGTTCGGGCACGAGCGCGGCTCGTTCACCGGCGCGCAGGCGTCGCGCCGCGGGCGCTTCGAGCAGGCGGACGGCGGCACGCTCTTCCTCGACGAGATCGGCGACATGCCGCCGGACCTGCAGGTGCGGCTGCTGCGCGTGCTCTCCGACGGCGAGTACTACCGCGTGGGCGGCCACGCGCCGCTGAAGGCCAACGTGCGGATCATCGCCGCGACGCACCAGAACCTGGAGGAGCGGGTGCGGGAGGGGCTCTTTCGCGAGGACCTGATGCACCGCCTCAACGTCGTCCGGCTGCGGCTGCCGCCGCTGTCGGAGCGGCAGGAGGACATCGCGCCGCTCGCCCGCCACTTCCTGCAGAAGAGCGCGCGCGCGCTGGCGGTCGAGCCGAAGCAGCTGTCCGACGCGGCGCTGAAGCTGATGTGCGCGTTCCGCTATCCGGGCAATGTGCGGCAGCTGGAGAACATCTGCAACTGGCTCACCGTGATGGCGCCGGGCCAGCGGATCGAGGCGGTGGACCTGCCTCCCGAATTGCGCGAGCCGGCGGCGGGTACGGGCCAGCCCGGCGCGGACGCGGGAAGCTGGCTGTCGGCGCTCGACCGCGAACTCGCGCAGGCGCTGGCCGCGGGCGAGCGCGCCGTCGGTGCCCGCTTGGAAAGGGAGTTCGAGAAGACGCTGATCCTGCGCGCGCTGGTGCACACCGGGGGGCGCCGGATGGAGGCGGCGCAGCGGCTGGGCTGGGGCCGCAACACGCTGACGCGCAAGATCCAAGAACTCGGGCTCGACCCGGAACCCGGGAAAGGTGTCGAGGCCGCGTGACGGGCGTCGGTTGCGCCGGGGGACCCGGGCTACGCCGCTTCGGGCTTGTGGCTGCCGGCGGGCAGTGGTGGCGGCGAAACCCGGGCTACGTCGTTTCGGGCTTGTGGCTGCCGGCGGGCAGTGGTGGCGGCGTAGCCCGGGCTACGTCGTTTCGGGCCGGTGGCTGCCGGCGGGCAGAAGTTCGTAGCCCGGGCTTCGCGTCCACGCCATCGACCGCCAGCCCCCGCCAACCACGAGCGAAGCCCGGGGCGACAAGGGCACGGGCGCGACCGCCCCGGGCTACGCGCGGCAGGCGCCGGCAGCTCGCGACGATCGCTCCGGGGCGCGTAGCCCGGGCTTCGCGTCCACGCCGTCGACCGCCAGCCCCCGCCAACAACGCGCGAAGCCCGGGGCGACAAGGGCACGGGCGCGACCGCCCCGGGCTACGCGCGGCAGGCGCCGGCAGCTCGCCTCGATCGCTCCGGGGCGCGTAGCCCGGCCTACGCGCGGCAGGCGCCGGCAGCTCGCCTCGATCGCTCCGGGGCGCGCAGCCCGGGCTACGCGATTTCGACGATCACCGGCGCGTGATCCGACGGCTTCTCGCCCTTGCGCGCGTCGCGGTCGATGCGGCAACCGCGGCAGCTTTGCGCCAGCGGTTCCGACAGCAGGACGTGGTCGATCCGCAGGCCGCGATTCTTCGGGAAAGCGAGCTGCCGGTAATCCCACCAGCTGAAAGTCCTCTCGGGCTGCGCAAACAGCCGGAAGCTGTCGGCCAGCCCGAGCGCCAGCCAGTCGCGGAACACCGCGCGCTCGGGCTCGGAGCAGAGGACCTGCCCCGCCCACGCCGCGGGATCGTGGACGTCGCGATCCTCGGGGGCGACGTTGAAGTCGCCGGCCACGACCAGGCGCTGCGCGCGCGCGAGCTCGGCGCGCAGAAAGGCGGTCGCCGCGGCGCACCACGCGAGCTTGTACGCGTACTTGTCCGAGTCGACCGCCTGGCCGTTGGGCACGTAGAAATCGATCACGCGCACGCCCGCCACCGTCGCCGCGATCACGCGCTTCTGCTCGTCGGCAAACCCCGGCAGCGCGGTGACGACGTCGGTCGCCGGGGGAAGGCCGCTGCGCAGCAGCAGCGCGACGCCGTTGTACGTGCGCTGGCCGGAGAAGAGCGCGTCGTATCCGGCGCGCGCGAGTTCCTCCCGCGGAAACCGCGCGTCGTCGATCTTGGTCTCCTGCAGGCACAGCACGTCCGGCGTGTGGACGGGCAGCCAGTCCAGCAGCCTCGGCAGCCGGACGGTGAGCGAATTGACGTTCCAGGTCGCGATCTTCATTGGTCTCCCCGATCTGCGGGAGTCTACCCCGGCCGCGCCCGCGGCTGACGGCCGTCGCCGGCAGACGCACAATTTGGCGCGGGCGCGCGTTACGCGTTACGATTGCGTGCTTCGCGCGCGGCCACGGCGCCGAAAATGCGCCCGGTTCGCGGCGGCGCCGTCATCAGTGATCGAATGAACGACCGAATCGTCGGCTTGTGCCGGGAAGAAACCATGAAATCGATACGTGCTGGAGTCATCGCGTTGGCGCTCGGCCTGCTGCTCGGAGGCTGCGGGGGCGGAGGAGGGAACAGCAACTTCTCCGACGGCTATTACCGATTCCTGCAGCTTTCGCCCGGAACCGGCGCCGTCGCCATCACCGCGAACGGCAGTTCGATCGTCCCGTCGCTGAGTTACCACGCCGCGACGCCCTACGTGGCGCTGGGCTGGGGGACGCCCACGATCAAGGTCCAGTCGGTGAGCGGCGGAACCGTCTACGTGAACGGCATGGTTCCGGTGGCCAGCGGCGGACACTATTCGTATTTCCTGTTCGGCACCGGATCCACGGTGTACGGCCTGCCGATGCGCGACGACGTCAACGATGCCGCGTCGGGCTACTTCAACCTGGCCAGCGCCCACGTTGCGACCGGAACTGCCGCGGTCGACATCTACGTGCTGCCGCCGGGCACGGCGCTGACAGGCAAGACGCCCATCTTCACCGGGCTTGCGTACGCAACCGACACCCCGTTCACGCAGATCGCCATCGGCACCTACGACATCATCGTGACGCCGACGGGGACCACCGACGTCATCTACGACTCGGGCCCGCAGGCGTTCGCGGCCAACCGCAAGGCGACGTTTGCCATCTACGCCACCGGCAGCGGGACGCTGGTGAACGCGGCGCTGATGCTGGACGACGGCAGCGGCACCGTCAACTTCGTCGACAATCCGGCCGCGCGCTCCAAGTTCGTCGCCGTGACCGCCGACCTGCCGGCCGTCGACGAGCTGATCGACGGCGTCGCCGTCGTGTCCAGCGCGAAGTACGGCAGCGTGTCGGCGTATGCGGCGGTCGCGGCGGGTGTCCGCAACCTCAAGATCCAGGCGTCGAGCGTGCCCGGCAGCTACGTCTACGACAAGCCGCAGACGTTCGGCGGC
>CAIWHR010000391.1 GCA_903912485.1 uncultured beta proteobacterium
CGCCGGGCCCCGGGAGTTTCGCAGTGCCTGCCAGTAAAGGAACCGCTTCGATGCGTTGGACATGGATCGCCACGATGGTCGGCGCGCTGGCCGTGGCCGGATGCGCGACCGCGCCGCCGCGCCCGCCGGCGCAGGTGTTCTACCCGCCGCCGCCCGACGCGCCGAGGATTCAGCACCTGGCGACGTACTCCGGCGAGCGCGACCTCGGCGAGCTGGACAGCGCGCTGGCCAGGTTCGTCGCCGGCGAAGACAACGCCGGCCCGCAGCTGCGGCAGCCGTACGGCGCCGCGATGTTCGACGGCAAGCTCTACGTCGCCGACACCAAGGCGCCGGGCCTGGTCGTGTTCGACATCGCCAACCGCAAGTTCTCGCGCGTCACCGGCGCGGGCAACGGCCGGATGCAGCGGCCGATCAACGTCACCATCGACGCCGACGGGACCAAGTTCGTGACCGACACGGGGCGCAACGCGATCCTGGTCTACGACCGCAACGACCGCTTCCTGCGCAGCTACGGCGACGACAAGCAGTTCAAGCCGGTCGACACGGCGATCGCGGGCGATCGCCTCTACGTCGTCGACATCGAGCATCACCAGATCCAGGTGCTCGACAAGCGGACCGGCCAGCGGCTGCAGACGTTCGGCAAGTCGGGAAACGGCGAGGGCGACCTGTTCCAGCCGACCAACATCGCCATCGGCCCCGACGGCGACCTCTACGTCGTCGAGACCGGGAATTTCCGCGTGCAGCGCTTCAAGCCCGACGGGAAGCACGTGCGCTTCTACGGCGAGATCGGCAACCTGCCCGGGCAGTTCGCGCGGCCGAAGGGCATCGCCGTCGACCGCAGCGGACGCCTGTACGTCGGCGACGCGGCGTTCCAGAACGTGCAGGTGTTCACCAACGACGGCCGGCTGCTGATGCCTTTCGGCCAGACCGACGAGCCGGGCCGCGCGCTCAATCTTCCGGCCAGCGTATCGATCGACTACGACAGCGTGGCGCTGTTCCGCTCCAAGGCGGACCCGAAATTCGCGATCGAGTACGTGATCCTGGTCGTCAGCCAGTTCGTGCCCAACAAGGTCGACGTCTTCGGCTTCGGGAGGATGAGCGGCGTCGCGTACGCGCCCGACGACGCGCCCGCCGCAAGGCCGGCGAAGTGATCGCAGCGATCGCTGCGCCGGTTCGCGCGCGGTGATGGCGGATGCCACCCGCGTGGGCAGCTCGCCGAAAGTTCCACGATCCGCGCCGACGCCGGCGTGCCGGCGCACAGCCGGGCCGGCGCGGTGGCTCGCCGGGCTCGCGGCCGCGGCCGTGATCGTCGGCGCGACGGCGGTCGGCGCACAGGAGATCGCCCCGTTCCGGCTGACCGGAGTCGAAGGCACGGTCTTCCTCGACTACATGCAGGACAACCTGACCACCCGGCAGGAGGCGGTCCCCGGGTGGGCGGGCTCCGGGACGTCGCGCACGACGCAGACCGACCTTCGGACCGGCGTGTTCGTGATGACGCACAGCTACGTCTATCACCCCGGGCTCGCCAGCATCGACTTCGGCGTCGGGCCGATCTACGAGCGCACGAGCAACACCGTCAACGGCATCGGGATGACGGCGCAGGAGCCGCTGTACGACCTCGTCGCCCGGGTCAAGCTGCTGAAGGAAAAGCCCTACCAGGGCAGCGTCTACTACGAGCACCTCAACCCGCAGATGCTGGTCTCGCCCGGCGAGGCGATGGTGCTCGAGACGACCAAGTACGGCTTCGACGTCGCGGTGCTGAACTCGATCACGCCGACGCCGATCCACTTCGAAGCCTGGAAGTCGCAGACGCAGGGCAGCGGCGCCAGCCGCATCATCGACCAGCGGGTCGAGCAGGCAACGTTCACCGCCAGCCGCGGGTTCAACAGCACGGGGTTCAGCGACTTCCAGTACACCGGCGTGCGCCAGGACTCGGCCAACGGCAGCTACGGCCTGCCCATCCAGACGACGGCGATGGTCAGCAACAGCGCGTCGCTCAGCACGCAGCTCCAGTTCGGCGCCAACCGCGAGTGGCAGCTCTTCAACCCGATCGGCTACACCGAGCAGAAATTCACCAGCGCCGGCAGCGCTCCGCTGACGACGCAGGTGGGCGACGTGACGTTCATCCTGCGCGGGCAGCACTCGCCGGCGCTGTTCACGTCCACCCGCCTCGAGGCGAACGCGACGACGCAGAACGACCTGCGCAACCTGCGCGAGGCGTTCGCGACGACCGCGACGTACACGCCCAGCGACAAGCTGCTCGCGACGCTGAGCGCCGGCGGCGAGATCGCCCGCGGCACCGACCTCGACGCGACGCGCTACGGCGCCGAGGGCTCCGCGCGCTACACGCAGCCGCTGCCGGTGGGCACCGCCTACGCCGCCTACGCCTTCCTCGTCGGCGTGCGCGACCAGCAGGCGAAGTCCGCCACCGTCGCCGTCTACGGCGAGGCGCTGCCGCTGCCGGGCGTGACGCCGGTGCCGCTGAAGCGCGCCAACGTGGTCGCGGGCAGCGTCGTCGTCAACAACGCGACGCGCACGCAGGTCTACGTCGAGGGGCTCGACTACCTGCTGTCGGTGGCCGGGCAGACGACGCGCGTGCAGCGGCAGCCCGCCGGCAACATCCTCGACGGCGAGACGGTGCTGGTCGACTACTCCTACGGCACCGGCGGCACGTTCGGGTATCGCCAGCTCGACAACGCCGTCGATCTCGGCTGGAACCTGGGCTCGTACGGCAACGTGCACCTGCGCTACCGCGACGCGCCGCAGACGCTCACCTCGGGCGATCCCGCGTTCCCGCTGAACTCGATCCGCTCGTGGATGGCCACCGTGCAGGCCGACATCCCCATCCCGGGCCCGGTCGACATGATGGTCGGCGGCATCGCCGACTGGGAGGATTACCGGCAGACGATCGGCCCGTACCAGCGCCAGGGCTACGGCGGCTATTTCCAGACGACGTTCCCGATGCTGCCGTGGGCCGGCGTGCGGGTCGGAGCGCGGTACGCGCAGACCGACTACAGCGGCCAGCCGCTGGCGAACCAGAAGCTCACCGCGTACGATCTCTGGCTGTGGGCGAACTCCCCCATCGGCGTCGAGTTCCTCTTCAACGCCACCGCGCAGAACGACACCACCGGCGGCATTGCGCACCGCCTCGACTACGCGACGGTGAAGGCGCTGTGGCGCTACCGGCGCCTGACGATGACGATCAACGGATCCTACAACCGCGAAACGCAGGGCGGCATCACCAAGGACCGTGCGTACACCCAGTTTCTGCTGAGAAGGGATTTCTGACCATGACACCGGCGATGGGACGACGGGCGGCGCTCGGGCTGCTGCTGTGTCTGGGCGCCTGCGCGCCGTCGGTCCAGGTCGCGCCCGAGCCGCCGGTCAGCCTGGTGTGGCCGGCCGCGCCCGAGCAGCCGCGGATCGCGTTCGTCAGGACCTTCTCGCAGGCCGAGGACCTCGGAATCCGCAAGGGCTTCCTGCAGCGGGTGGTGGAGTTCATCGTCGGCGAGACCGAAACGCGGATGGTCCGTCCGACCGCCGTCGTCGCGGTGAAGGGCGGCGTCTACGTCGCCGACCCCGGCGCGCGCGGCGTCCACCGCTTCGACACCGCCGACGGCGAGTACCGGCTGATCCGGGCCGAGGGCGACGTCGCGCTGCCGTCGCCGATCGGCATGGCCCGGGGGGCGGCCGACGAGGTCTACGTCACCGACTCGGCGCTGGGCGCGGTGTTCGTCATCCGTCCCGGAGCCAAGGAGGCGGTGCGGCTGCCGCACGCGGGGTTGAAGCGGCCGACGGGCATCGCGTTCGACGCGGCGACCGGGCGGCTGTACGTGGTCGACACCGCGGCGCACCGGGTCGTCGTGTTCGATCGCGACGCCAGGGAGATCGCCGGCTTCGGACAGCAGGGCTCCGGCGACGGCGAGTTCAACTTCCCGACGCTGATCGCGCGCGATCCGGCGGGACGGCTGCTGGTCACCGACACGCTCAACTTCCGCATCCAGGTCTTCGACGAGCGCGGCGGCTTCGTCTCCAAGTTCGGCCGGCACGGCGACGGCACCGGCGACGCCAACCGGCAGAAGGGCGTGGCCACCGACCGCTACGGGCACGTCTACGTCGTCGACGCGATGTTCCACGCCTTCCAGATCTACGACCCCGACGGCGCGTTCCTGCTGGCGGTGGGGGAGATCGGGCAGGGCGCCGGCGAGTTCTGGCTGCCGACCGGGATTTTCGTCGGCGACGACGACGCGATCTACGTCGCGGATTCGTACAACCAGCGTGTCCAGGTCTTCCGCTACGTCGGGGGCGCGACATGAGGCCGGGCAGGCTTCTCGCGGCGACGCTGATCGCGCTGGCCGCGGCGCTGCTGGCGCCGGTGGCGCCGGTCGAGGCGACGATCGTCACCACCAGGCACAACCTGTCCGCGGCCGGGCCCGGCACGGTGAAGGCCGCGTCCGAGGCCGAAATCTGCGTCTTCTGCCACGCGCCGCACAACGCGGGACCGAGCACGCCGCTGTGGAACCGCCGCGCCACCGGCATCACCTACACGCTGTACTCGAGTTCGACGACCAAGGCCGGCATCGGGCAGCCGACCGGCGCGTCGCTGCTGTGCCTCAGCTGCCACGACGGCACGGTCGCGCTGGGCGAAGTGCTGAGCCGCGCGGCGTCGATCCCGATGGCCGGCGGGACGCTGGGGATGCCGGCGGGCACGTCGAGGCTGGGGACCGACCTCTCCGACGACCATCCGGTGTCGTTCGCCTACAACGCCGCGCTGGTGTCCGCCCGCGGCGAACTCGTCAGCCCGGCGACGCTGACCGGCGCGGTCAAGCTGGACCGGTCGGGCCAGATGCAGTGCACGTCCTGCCACGATCCGCACAACGACCTCTACGGCAAGTTCCTGGTGATGGCCAACACCGCGTCCGCGCTGTGCCAGACCTGCCACGTCAAGAACCTGTGGACGGGCAGCGACCACCGCAACTCGACCGCCACGTGGACCGGCACCGGCACCGACCCGTGGCCGCACACGACCCCGACCACCGTCGCCACCAACGCCTGCGAGAACTGCCATCGCCCGCACTCGGCGCCGGGCAGGAAGTGGCTGGTCAACGCGGCGGCCGAGGAGGCCAACTGCTATCCCTGCCACAACGGCAACGTGGCGGCCAGGAACATCCAGGCCGAATTCGCCAAGGCCTCGGTCCATCCGGTCGCGACGACCACCGGCGTCCACGATCCGGCCGAGGCGACGCTGGTGCCGGCGGGGACGCGGCACGTCGAATGCGTCGACTGCCACAATCCGCACGCGACCAAGGCGGGGGCGGGGACGGCGGGGGCGCTGATCGGCGTGCGCGGCGTCGACATCGGCGGGGCGGCCGTCGCCACCGCGACGACCGAATACCAGATCTGCTTCCGCTGCCACGGGGACACCCAGACCGCGGTGGCGACGACGCGGCAGGTCCTCCACACGAACATCCGCGCCACGTTCCAGACCACGAACTTCTCCTTCCATCCGGTCGCGGGTCCGCGCAACAATCTCAGCGTCCCGAGCCTGATCGCGCCGTGGACGACGAGCAGCACGATGAAGTGCACCGACTGCCACAACAACAACACCGGCCCGGGCGCCGGCGGAGCCGGACCCAACGGGCCGCACGGATCGACCAACGTCCGGCTGCTCGAACGCACCTACGTCACCACCGACCCCGCGGCCTACAGCGTCGGCAACTACGCGCTGTGCTTCAAGTGCCACAGCTCGACTAGCATCATGGGCAACGCGAGCTTCACCGAGCACAGCCTGCACATCAACAGCCAACGCACGCCGTGCAACACCTGCCACGATCCGCACGGCGTCGGCGGCGGCACCGCCAACAACCGCTTCCTGATCAACTTCAACACGGTGGTGGTGAAGCCGAACGGCGCCGGGCTGCTGCGATGGGAATCGCGGCCGGCGCCGGCCAAGGGCCGCTGCTACCTCCTGTGCCACACCAAGGACCACAACCCGCTGGGCTATTGATGCCGGATCGACGTCCCGCAGGGGACAGGACAGGGATGGAAACGACATGACACCGGAATCACTGCGCCGCGCGCTCGCCGCCGGCGCGCTCGCCTTCGCCGCGCTCTGGGGCGCCCCGCTGCAGGCGCAGGAGGCCGCGTGCCTGCAGTGCCACGAAGCGCTGACCAAGGGCAAGGTCGTCCACGCCGCCGTGGCCGGCGGCTGCGCCACCTGCCACGCCGCCATCGACGCGGCGGTGGTCCCGCACAAGCTGACGGGCAAGATCGCCAAGGGCCTCGCCGCCGAGCCGCCCGCGCTGTGCTACGCCTGCCACGAGGAGAAGGGCTTCCAGGGCAAGGTCACCCACGGCCCGGTCGCCGCGGGCATGTGCACGACCTGCCACAATCCGCACGCGTCGGACCAGGCCGGGCTGCTCACCAAGGCGCCGTCGCTGATGTGCCTCGACTGCCACACCGAGGTCAAGAAGCGGCCTCACATCCTGATCGCGTTCTCCGGCAACGGTCACCCGCTCGGCGACGAAAAGAGGCCGCGGCCGGTCGCCGATCCGATGCGCCCCGGCAAGGGCTTTTCCTGCGTGACCTGCCACGAGCCGCACCGCAGCGATTTCGCCCGGCTCACCCGCTTCGACGGCAAGGCGGGCATGGGCCTGTGCCAGAAGTGCCACCAGAAGTGACGCGCCGGTCGCGGCGCGCCGCGGCTCGCCGCGTCAGGCGCCTCAGCGCCGTCACCGCGCCGAGGCGCAGGCCTCGATGCCGCTCTTAGCCGCGGCGTCGAGCGGATCCCGCTCCAGCGCCCGGCGGAATGCCGCCACCGCTTCGCTGCAATCGCCGCTCGCCGCCAGGATCTTGCCGACGAGCGCGTGCGTCGCCGCCGGCGCGGGATCCCGGTCGAGGCTCAGCCGCGCGTTGTCGAGCGCCTTCGGGTAGTTCTTCGCCCTGAACAGCGCTTCGGCCAGCGCGCGGTAGCGCCGCGCCGCCTGGCCGTCGCCGCCCTCGGCGGGCTTCTGCGGCGCGAGTTCCGCCTCCATTTGCGCGTCGGAGATCTCGCCCAGCGCGCGCCGTATGCGCGCGGCGACGACGGCGCAGTAATTCACCGAGCGGATCGGCTCGAAGGCCGCGAGCCTGCCGTCGCCCCCGACGATCACGGCCACCGGATGCACGGCGATGCCCAGGCTGCCGTAGAGCAGGTCGCCGTTGTCGACGAGCAGGCGCATCGTCGCGCCGGACTCGTCGATCATCGCCCCGGCGCGGGCGGCCGACGCCGACCCCGACACGACGGCGACCCAGTGCACGGATTTTCCGGCGAACCCGGCCTGGCACGCGCCCAGTTGCCGCAGGCCGGTCGCCGAGCGCTCCTGGTCCGGGCGCACGAACACGATCACGTTGGCGCGGGCGTCGTGCAGCACGCGCGCGCGGCCGCCCTCCGGCGTCGCCAGCTCGACGTTCGGCACCAGCGTGCCGATTTCGGCGTGCGCGGCGGTCGCCGGGTGCAGCGCGCCGACCGACGCGGCGAACGCCGCGACCGCCGCCAGACGGCGACAGCGGGCGCTCTTCACTTCGCTCCGGCGGCGCGATTCGAGTAGCTTCGCTCCTGGTGACAGGTCTTGTCGCAGGAGCCGCCGGTCGGCGTCTTGCGGAAGTTGAGCTTCAGCACCCAGCCGCCGCTGCCGTAGGGGACGCCGGCGCGGATGTGGTGCGGCTGCGACGACGCGTGCACCTCGTGACAGGCGCGGCAGGTGCGGCCGCGCGTGCCCTGCTGCAGGTGCAGGAAGTGCATGTTCTTCGGGCCGTCGCGAAAATCGGTGAGCGTCGTCGTCTCGGGCGACGAGAATGCCTTTTCGTTGTGGCAGGAGAAGCACAGCGCGTAGGTGCGCTCGTCGTAGGGCGCGTAGAACTCGGGCGGATAGTCCGCCTTCAGCAGCCGGAAGTGGCCGCCGCCGTGCGGCTCGTGGCAGGCGCTGCAGTCCTTGGCGGCGATCGGGCCGTGCCATTCGCGGTTGGCGTCGAGCCACGCCTTGGTGTTCTGCAGCTTCCTGCCCTTGGCGTCGACCAGCGCGTCGCTGGCGTGGCAGCCGACGCACAGATCGAAGGGCAGCTGCAGCAGCAGCCGCTCGACCGCGCTCGCATGCGGGTCGTGGCAGGCGAGGCATTGCCGGCCTTCCGCCAGCGCGCCGTGCTGCACGCTGGCGCTGCCGAGGATCTCCTTGATGCCGGCGTGGCAGCGCGTGCACATCACCCGCGGCGCGTCGAGGACGAGCTTGGGCTGCGTCGCGTTGTGCGGGTTGTGGCAGTGGGTGCAATCGGCGACGGCCGGCGCGTGCGGGTGCGGGCGTTTCAGGATGCCGGCGAACTCGTCGTGGCATTCGAGGCACAGCGCGGGACCCCGCCTGGTCACCGGCCCGGGCTGTTTGGGGTCGGCGCTCTGGTGGCAGATGTTGCAGTCGCCGGCGGCGTAAGGCGCGTGGCTCGACGCCGCGCGCACCGTCGCCGCCAGCGGCGCGAGCATGGCGGCGGAAACGGGCGGGGCGATCGCCGCCTTGACCGGGGCAGCGGGTCGCGGCGTCTGCGCGCCGACGGGTGCCGGAACGCAGACGGCAAACAGCGCGAAGGCAACCAACGGCATCACGGCGCGGGATATCAAGGCGTCACTCCCCAGGCAAAAGCTCGATACTGGGCCCGCGCCGATCGGCAGCGTTGACGAAGGTCAAGGACCTGCGTCGGCCGCGCCGCTCGCCGGCTATTTCGCCGCCCACGCCGCGGCCAGCGCCTGCGCCCGCGCGATCTCGTCGGCCGTCATCTTCGCCGCCACCGCGTCGCGGTTGGCGAGCGCGCCCGCGCGGCCCTCGACGTCGGCGGCGGGAAACCCGGCGGCGGCGACGCTCAGCCACCGGTACGCCTCGACGTTGTCGCGCGGCGTGCCCTCGCCTCTCGAGAACATGGTGCCGACGCTGAACTGGGCCACGGCGACACCCTGTTCGGCCGCCTTGCGGAACAGCAGCAGCGCCTCGCGATAGTCCTGCGCGACGCCCTCGCCGCCGTAGTACTTGGCCGCCAGCGCGGCCTGCGCCAGCGGGTGGCCCTGATCGGCGGCAAGCCGGTACCACTTCACCGCCTCGGCGTGGCTCTGGCGCAGGCCGCGGCCCTTGTCGTACATCACGCCGAGGTTGTTCTGCGCCGCGGCGTCGCCCTGCGCGGCCGCCTTGCGGAACCACTTCACCGCCTGCGCGTCGTCCTGCGCGACGCCGAGTCCGTGGTAGAACATCAGCCCGAGGTTGTACTGCGCGGCGGCATCGCCCTGATCGGCAAGCGGCTGCAGTTGCCGCAGTGCCGTCGCGTAGTCGCCGCGGACGAGCGCCGAAGTGGCCAGCTCGAAGGGGCCGGCCAGGGCGGCTGCGGCCAATGCCGCCGCCGCGATCCCCACGGCGACGCGCGCCGGCAGCTGCGTGCGGATGGCCAGCGCACAGGCGGCCAGCGCGCCGGCACGCGGCCGCGGAGCGCCGTCGCGGCGCGAGGCGGCGCGGCGGCCCGGGCGGTCTTGCGGGGGCGGCGCGGGGTGAACCATGGATGGTCGGGGCAGCCTCGGGGCGAATGCAGGTCGGCGCCCGCGCCGGCGGGGGAGCGGGGCGCGGCGCAGCGACGCCCAGTCTATAGAACCCCACTTCCGATGTGGGATAATCCGCGATTCGGCGACCGCAGCGATGCGGGCGCGATGGCCATCGAGGAAAGCCCCCCTTGCGCAAGACCACCCGCCTCAAGCAGTTGTTCGCAGCGCCCGAGATCGTCGTCATGCCCGGCGTCCACGACGCGCTGGGCGCGCGCCTCGCCGCGGCGGCGGGCTTCGCCGCGGTCACCGCCGGCGGCTACGGCGCGACGGCGACGCTGCTCGGCCGGCCCGATTCGTCGCAGCTGTCGCTGACCGAACTCGCGCACATGTACTCGTGCCTCTGCGACGCGACCGACCTGCCGCTGCTCGCCGACGCCGATACCGGTTTCGGCAACGTGACCAACGTCGCGCGTGCCGTCGAACTCTACGAAAAGGCCGGTGTCGCCGGCCTGTTCATCGAGGACCAGGTCTTTCCCAAGCGCTGCGGGCACATGGCCGGCAAGGCGGTGATCCCCGCGGCCGAGTGGCTGGCCAAGATCAAGGCGGCACTCGACGCGCGCCGGGATCCGGATCTGGTGATCATGGCGCGCACCGACGCGCTCGCCGTCAACGGCGTCGACGACGCCATCCTGCGCGCGCAGCTGGCGCGCGAGGCCGGCGCCGACGCGCTGTTCGTCGAGGCGCCGACGAACGTCGACGAAATGCGCCGCATCTGCCGCGAGGTTCCCGGGCCCTGCCTCGCCAACAACGTCGAGACCGGCCTGTCGCCGCTGCTGCCCGCCGCGCGGCTGCAGGAGATCGGCTACGCCGCGGTCGTGTTCCCGGTCGCCGCGACCTACGCCGTCGCTTTCGCGCTGCGCGAGCTCTTCGCGACGCTCGCGCGCACCGGCAGCACCGCCGAATCGCTGCCGCAGCTGGTCGGATTCGACGAGTTCAACGCGCTGGTGGGCCTGCCCGCGCAGCGCGAGCGCGAAGCCGCGCTGCAGGACTTCGCCGACCGGCTGGTCGCCGGCCACGGCAGCCGCTGATCCGTTCCCATCGTTCCGAAAAACCCGAGGTATCCGATGCCATTCCGTCTCCTTCGCCAGTGCGTTTTCGCAGCCGCGTCGCTGCTCTTCGCCGCCACCGCGTCCGCGCAGCCCGTCGTCATGCGCGTTTCGCACCAGGTGCCGCCGGCGCACCACATGACCAAGCTGCTCGAGGCCTTTGCCGCCGACGTCAAGGCACGCACCAGCGGCCAGGTCGAGGTGCAGCTCTACGGCTCCGAGCAGCTCGCCAAGGCCGCCGAGAATTTTCCGGCGGTCGCGCGCGGCAACATCGAGGCCGCGATGAGCGTGAACTTCCAGTGGGGCACGACGATTCCCGAGATGAGCGCCACGCTGATCCCGTACGCGATGGGCGACCTCGACAAGATCCGCCGCTTCCCGCAGTCGGACGCGCGCAAGTTCCTCGACCAGAAGCTCGAGCAGCGCGGCGTCAAGAGCGTCGCCTGGCTGTACATCACGCGCGAGACGATCATCACCTCGGGCAAGAAGCCGCTGGTCGCGCTCGACGACTTCAAGGGCGTCAAGATCCGCGGCCTCAATTCGCTGACCGACAACGCGCTGACCGCGGTCGGCGCGGCGCCGTCCGCGATGCCGGGTTCCGAGGTCTACCAGGCGCTGCAGTCGGGCGTGCTCGACGCCGGCCTCACCGATCTGTCGGCCGCGTACAGCCGCAAGTACTACGAGGTGCAGAAGTTCGGCACCGTCGGGCCGATCTTCACCATCTACTTCCACATGTACGCCAACCCGGCGTGGTGGGCCAAGCTCTCGCCCGCGCACCGGCAGGCGATCGAGGCCGCCGCGGCCAAGTCCGAGCAGGACGCGATCGGCGTCACCGAGGCGACCGCCGCCGCGGCGCTCACCGACCTCAAGGCCAAGGGCATGACGCTGCACGTGCAGACGCCGCAGGAGCAGCAGACGTGGCGGGCGGCGATGGAAAAGCCGGTGCAGGACGCGTTCCTGAAGAGCGCGCCCGAAGGCGGCGCCAGGATCATCGAGCTCCTGCGCAAGCTGTAGCCGGCGGCGCCCGGCCGACGCGCCGAACCGATGAAGTTCTTCGAACGCCTCGTCCGCGCGCTGTGCGCCGTCGCCATCGGCGGCGCCGCGGTCGCGCTGCTCGCGTCGCTGTTCCTGATCGTGTATTCGGTCGTGATGCGCTACTTCCTCAACCAGCCCGCGACCTGGGTCGACGAGTTCGTCGGCTACCTGCTGGTGGCGTGCGTGATGCTCGCCGCCGCCGACGCGTTGCTGGAAGGCGAGCACATCGCGGTGGACATCGTCACCGAGCGGCTGGGCGCGCGCGGCAAGCGGTTCACGCTGCTGGCGGGCGTGGTCGCCGTCGCGGCGTCGGCGCTGCTGCTGGCGAAGGAGGGCGTCGACATGGTCGCCTTCTCGCGGATGGTCGGGCTGCTGTCGAACGGCTATCTGGCGGTGCCGATGTGGATACCGCAGCTCCTGGTGCCCGTCGGCGCGGTCATGATGGTGCTGGCCGCGGCGCTGGTCTTCGTCGACGCCGTCCGCAACCGGCAGCGTGCGGTCGCCGACGATGCGCTGCACCTGCCGCCATCGATCGAGTAGCGACATGACCTTCCTGCTGATCCTGGCCGGGCTCATCCTGGTGCTCCTGACCGGCGTGCCGGTGTTCGCCGGGCTGATGCTGTTCTCGGCCGCGCTGCTGTACGGCGTCGAGGGCCACCTCGGCAGCATCGGCGACCTGGTGTTCGGCAAGCTCGACACCTACCTGCTGGTGTCGATTCCGCTGTTCACGCTGATGGCGCACTTCATGATCCGCGGCAAGGTCGTCGACGACCTGTTCGGCGCCGCGCACACGCTGCTGCGCCACCTGCCCGGCGGCATGGGTGTCGCGACCGTCGCCGCGTGCACGATCTTCGCGGCGATCTCGGGCTCCAGCGTCGCCACCGCGCTCACCATCGGGTCGGCGGCGATCCCGCTGATGATCCGCTACGGCTACCCGCCGCGCGTCGCCTACGGCGTCGTCGGCGCCGGCGGCACGCTGGGCATCCTGATCCCGCCGTCGGGCCCGATGATCCTGTTCGGCGTCGTCTCCGACACGTCGATCGGCGCGCTGTTCATGGCCGGCGTGATGCCCGGGCTGATGCTGGCGCTGATCTTCGCCGTCTACTGCGTGACGTCCGCCAGGCTGGCGAAGAATCCGGTGCGCACCGAGCCGCGGGCGACGCTGGCCGAAGTGGCCGCCGCGCTGCGCCGCTCGTTCTGGGCGCTGACGCTGCCCGGGATCGTGCTGGGCGGCATGTACTTCGGCGTGTTCACCGCGACCGAGGCGGCCGCCGCCGGCGCGCTCGCCGCGCTGCTGATCGCGATGCTGGTCTACCGCAACTTCGGTCTGAAGGACCTGTGGCTGTCGGCGATCGACGCGTCGCGCAACTCGGCGATGCTGTTCCTGATCCTCGCCGCCGCGGGGCTGCTCGGCCACGCGCTGACCAAGCTGCGCATCCCCAACCAGATGGTCGACCTGGTCACGCAGTACGGCGTGTCGCAGCTGGGCTTCCTGTGCGCGGTGATGCTGCTGATCTTCGTCCTCGGCATGTTCCTCGAGACGATCTCGATCATCCTGATCACGACGCCGGTGGTGCTGCCGGTGCTGGCGACGCTGCATATCAACCCCGTCTGGTACGGCATCCTGCTGACGATCAATCTCGAGCTCGCGCTGATCACGCCGCCGGTCGGCATGAACCTGTTCGCGATCAAGGCGATCACCCGCGCGCCGATCGGCGAGATCATCGTCGGCGTCGTGCCCTACGTGCTGCTGCTCGTTCTCGGCCTGGCACTGGTGATGTTCTTTCCGGCGATCGCGATGTGGCTGCCGGGAACGATGCAGTACAAGTAGCGCGGCCGCAGCGCCCGCAATGACCCGCCCGCCCTCCGCGCCGGAGATCGTCGTCTTCGGCAGCCTCAACATGGACCTGGTGGTCCGCGTCCCGCGCGTTCCCGCCGCGGGCGAGACGCTGCAGGCGCACGGGTTCATGACCAACCCCGGCGGCAAGGGCGCCAACCAGGCGGTGGCCTGCGCCCGCCAGGGCGCGCGGGTGGGCATGGTCGGCCGCGTCGGCCGCGACGGCTTCGGCGCGGCGCTGCGCGCGGCGCTTGCCGCCGACGGCATCGACGTGGACAGCGTCGGCACCGCAGGCGACAGCAGCGGCATCGCGGTCATCGTCGTCGACGACGCCGCGCAGAATCGCATCGCGCTCGTCCCCGGCGCCAACGCGCAGCTCGGTCCCGCCGACGCCGACGCGGCGCCGGCCATCGCGACTGCGCGGCTGCTGCTGCTGCAGTGCGAAGTGCCGATGGCCGCGAACCTGCGCGCGGCCGAACTCGCGCACGGCGCCGGCGCCACCGTGGTGCTCAACCCGGCTCCCGTCTGCGCGCTGCCCGACGCGCTGTGGCCGCTGGTCGGCGTGCTGGTGGTCAACGAAGTCGAGGCCGCGGCGCTCGCCGGCACCGCGGTGAACGACGTCGGCACGGCGGCCGCGGCGGCGCGTGCGCTGCTGCGGCGCGGTCCTTCGACCGCGATCGTCACGCTCGGCGGCGAAGGCGTGGTCGTCGCCGACGACCGGGGCTGCCGCCACTTCGCTGCGCTGCGCGTGCACGCCGTCGACACCACGGCGGCCGGCGACAGCTTCATCGGCGCTTGGTGCGCCGCGCGCGTCGCGGGGCTGTCGACCGACGCGGCGGTCGCGCGCGGCATCCGCGCCGCGGCGCTTTGCGTCGCGCGGCCCGGCGCGCAGATCTCGATCCCGACGCGCGAGGAGCTGGCGGAGCTGCCGGAGGTCGCGCCGCCGACATGGCTGTGACCCG
>CAIWHR010000392.1 GCA_903912485.1 uncultured beta proteobacterium
CACGCCGCTGGCGCGCGCCGCGCGGATCATGCCCTCGGTCGACTCGATGCCGGCGGGGCCGTGTTCGTTGTCGATGATCACGAAGTCGAGTCCGGCGTGGCCGCACATCTCGACCAGCGCGGGCGCCGGAATGCCGACGAACGTGCCGAGCAGGGGGCGCGTGCCGCGCAGCAGCGCGGGCAGTCGCGTATCGATGACGTTCATGGGCATTCTCCGTTCGGGATCGGGCCGCCGGGCGACGGCCGTGGTGCCCCGCCATTGTAATGACTATGCCGTTGCCCCGGCCCGCCGCCGCGCGGGTTATGCGATAGAATTCCCGGCCCGGCCGCGCGGCGACCGCCGCCGGCGCTGCGTCCGGCGCAAGGCCGCGCGACGCATGCTCTTCGTCCGCACGAGGCTTCCTGCCATGACGTCCGCACCGATCTACAACACCGATTTTTCGTCGCTGAAGGACATGGACACCGTGGCCGACGCGACGCGCCGGATGCTCGCCGACCGCGTGTCCGACCTGCCGGTCGTCGACGCCGCGGGCAAGCTCGTCGGGATGTTCAGGCTCGAGCGCCTGTTCGCCGTGCTGCTGCCGAAGGCGGCGACGATGGACTACGGGATGCCGGATCTCGCGTTCATGTCGGACACCGTCGAGCAGCTGAAGCGGCGCATGCGCGAGATCGAGCACTCGCCGGTGCGCGAGTTCATGACCGAACCTGGCCACGTCGTGCATCCGCGCACTTCGCCTATGGAGATCGTCCTCCTCCTCTACAAGGGCGCCAACGCGGTTCCCGTCGTCACCGAGGACGGCGGTCTGCTGGTCGGCATGGTCGCGGCCCGCGACGTGCTCGGCGCGCTGCAGTCCGAAGGAGCCCGGTGATGCACGCCGCGGCGGGACACGAGAGCGCGATGATCTTCGGCCTGTCCCCGATGTGGGTGGCGACGCTGCTGTTCGTCGCCGTGTACGCGATCATCATGACCGACAAGGTGAACCGGGCGATCATCGCGCTGGTGGGCGCGGGGCTCGCGATCCTGTCGGGCGTGATGACGCAGCACGAGGCGATGGGCGCGGTCGACTTCAATACGCTGGGCCTCCTGCTCGGCATGATGCTGATCGTCAACGTCACGCGCCGGTCGGGGCTGTTCCAGTACGTCGCGATCTGGGCGACGAAGAAGGTCGACGCGCGGCCCTGGGGCATCCTGCTGATGATGTCGATCGTCACCGCGGTGTTCTCGGCGTTTCTGGACAACGTCACCACGGTGCTGTTGACGGTCCCGGTGACGCTGCTGATCACCGAGGAGTTGCGGGTCAAACCGTATCCCTATCTGTTCGCGCAGATCTTCGCGTCGAACATCGGCGGCACCGCGACCTTGATCGGCGACCCGCCGAACATCATGATCGGATCGGCGACCGGCCTCACGTTCAACGATTTCGGCATCGCGCTGACGCCGATCATCGTCGTGATCATGGTGGCGACGTTCGTCCCGCTCTACTACGTCTGGGGCCGGCACCTGCGCGCCGCCGACGAGGACCGCAGGCGGGTGATGGGCTTCAACGAGCGCGAGGCGATCACCGACCCGCGGCTGCTGAAGCAGTCGCTGACGGTCATCGCGCTGGTGATCGCCGGCTTCATGCTGCAGCGACAGATCGGGATCGAGCCGGCGACGATCGCCGTCTTCGGCGCGGCGGTGCTGCTGCTGCTCGACAACTTCGGCAAGGAACCGGAGGAGCAGGCGAAGAACGTCCACGCCGCGCTGTCCGAGGCCGAGTGGATCACGCTGATGTTCTTCCTCGGGCTGTTCGTGCTGGTCTTCGGCATCCAGAAGGCCGGGCTGATCGACATGATGGCCGAAGTGCTGCTCAAGGCCACCGGCGGCGACTTCAACGTCACCGCGCTGGCGATCCTCTGGGCGTCGGCGGTCCTGTCGGCGTTCATCGACAACATACCGTTCGTCGCGACGATGATCCCGCTGATCAAGGCGATGGCGCCGACCTTCGGCGGCGACGCCGCGCTGCTGCCGCTGTGGTGGGCGCTGTCGCTGGGGGCCTGCCTCGGAGGCAACGGCACGCTGATCGGCGCATCGGCGAACCTCGTCGTCGCCGGCCTCGCCGAGCGTGCAGGGACGTCGTTCCGCTTCGTCGAGTACCTGAAGGTCGCGTTCCCGCTGATGCTGATCAGCATCGCGCTGAGCCACGTCTACCTCGTCTTCCGCTACCTGTAGCCCGGGCTTCGCGGCCGCCACGCCGAACGCAGCCCCGAGCGGCGCGCGCGAACCCCGGGTTCCGCCGGTTGAAGGCAGTGCCTTCGGTCGCGTCCCCTGCACGCGGAACCCGGGCTACGCTTTTCGCAGGCGCCGCAGGCGTTCCGCCGCGCCCTGCAGCGTCTGGTCGCGCTTGGCGAAGCAGAAGCGGATCACCCGATGGTCGGTGCCGTCGTGGTAGAAGGCCGACAGCGGAATCGTCGCCACGCCGACTTCGCGCACCAGTCGCTGCGCGAACTCCGCCGCCGGCTCGTCGCTGACGCGGTCGTAGCGCGCGAGCTGGAAATAGCTGCCGGCGCAGGGGAGCAGCTCGAGCGGCGTGTCGGCCAGCGCGCCGCGCAGCAGGTCCCGCTTGCGGGTGAAGAATTCCGGCAGCGCCTCGTAGCGCGCGGGCTCGCGCAGGAACTCGGCCAGCGCGTGCTGCATCGGACTGTTCACGGCGAACACCGTGAACTGGTGCACGCGCCGGATCTCCGCCGCGATGTCGCGCGGCGCCAGCGCGTAGCCGACCTTCCAGCCCGTGGCGTGGAAAGTCTTGCCGAAGGACCCGATGACGACGCTGCGCGCGGCGAGTTCGTCGCTGCGCGCGACGCTCTCGTGCCTCGCGCCGTCGTAGACCATGTGCTCGTAGACCTCGTCGCTGACGATCACGATGCCGGTCCCGCGCGTCACCGCCGCCAGTTCGGCGCCGTCGGCCGCCGACAGCACGCTGGTGCCGGGGTTGTTCGGCGTGTTGACGACGATCATCCGGGTCCGCGGCGTGATCGCGGCGCGGACTGCCGGCCAGTCGATCCGGTAGCCGGGCACCGTCAGCGGCACCGGCACCGGCGTCGCGCCGGCGAGGCGGACCGCGGGAATGTAGCTGTCGTAGGCGGGCTCGAACACGATCACTTCGTCGCCCGGGTGCGCGAGCGCGCCGATGGCGGTGAAGATCGCCTGCGTCGCGCCGGTGGTGACGGTCACTTCGTGCTCCGGATCGTAGGCGCGGCCGTAAAGCCGCTCGACCTTGCGGGCGACGGCCTCGCGCAGCGCCATGACGCCGGGCATCAGCGGGTACTGGTTGTGTCCGGCGCGCATTGCGGCGGTCACGAGGTCGATCAGCACCGGGTCGATCCCGTAATCGGGGAACCCCTGCCCGAGATTGACGGCGCCGTGCTGCTGCGCCAGCGCGGACATCACGCTGAAGATGGACGCACCCGTTGCCGGGAGCTTCGAACGGACGTTGACCGAGGCGTCGAGGGTGGGCATGGCAGTCGAAGGGATGGGCGCGGCGGGGCGGACGGGCGGACGGGCGGGGCGGCGGATGCGGCGGCGTCAGGACGACCGGTTGCCGATCAGCGCGAGGAATTCGTCGCGCGTGGCCTGCGACTCGCGGAACGTTCCCAGCACCGACGACGTGATCATCACCGAATTCTGCTTCTCGACGCCGCGCATCATCATGCACAGGTGCCGCGCCTCGATCATCACCCCCACACCCTTGGCGCCGATCGATTCCATGACCTCGCGCGAGATCTGCTCGGTCAGCCGCTCCTGGAGCTGGAGCCGCCGCGCATACATGTCGACCAGCCGCGCCAGCTTGCTGACGCCGAACACCTTGCCCGAGGGAATGTAGCCGATGTGGCAGCGGCCGAAGAACGGCAGCATGTGGTGCTCGCACAGGCTGTAGACCTCGATGTCCTTCACGATGACCATGCTGTTGGTCTCCTGCGTGAAGACGGCGCCGTTGATCAGCTTGACCGGGTCGATGCGGTCGCCCGACGTCAGGAACGACAGCGCGGTGGCGACGCGCTCCGGCGTCTTCTCGAGTCCCTCGCGGTCGGGATTCTCGCCCAGTTCGATCAGCAGTTGCCGGACCAGCGTTTCGATTCTTTCGACGTTCGGGGGCATGGCGGCTGTCCTTGGTTGGGTGATCGGGGTGTCGCCCCGGGCTTCGCGGCGCTTCACCGGGGCGGTCACGCGCGCGCCTCGAGGTCTTCCCAGCGCAAGTAGGCGGCGGCGGCGTCCGCCTCGAGGCGCTCGAGTTCGGCGCGCAGCGCGCGCGCTTCCTCTCCCGCGTCGCGATAGAGCGCGGGGTCGGCAAAACGGGCTCGTATCCGGGCGATCCCCGCCTCGAGTTCCTCGATGCGCGCGGGCAGCGCCGCGAGTTCGCGCTCGTCGTTGAAGCTGAGGCGGCCACGGCGCGGGCGACCGTCGGCGCGCGCCGCGGG
>CAIWHR010000393.1 GCA_903912485.1 uncultured beta proteobacterium
AGATTTCCGCTTTCCTCTCGCTACAGCCCCCTATTGCCGGCCGAAACACCCCTTCGACCTGAAATTCGACAATCGTCACCTTGCCAATTCGCTGCAAAGCCTTGCTGGGCGCGGGTCTCGGGGTTTCCTGACAGGCACTATATAGCATGCTATCTTTGGGCTTCCGCAATACACCCGGTGCTCCGATGCAGCAGGCAACGAAATTCGTGCGCGCGGCCGTCGTCGGTGCCGCACTGGCGCTGATGGCGGCGGGTGTCGCGCCGTGCGCCGTCGCCGCCCCGGTGATGCTCAATCCGACGCCGGAAGCCGTGCTTCCCGGCAAGTTCGTCTGGTTCGACGCCGTCACCGACGATCTGGCCGCGTCGGAGCAGTTCTACGGTGCGGTGTTCGACTGGTCGTTCCGTTCGATCGGATCCGGCGACAGCCGCTACACGCTGATCCAGAACCGCGGCCGCAGCATCGGCGGGCTGCTCGTGCGTCCGCGCGGTGGCGGCAACGCGCCCGGCGCACGCTGGATCGCGCTGATGTCGGTGGCCGACCCCGCCCGCGCCGCGCGCTACGTCGAGGCGCGGGGCGGCAAGGTCGTCGTGGCGCCGGTCCGCTTCGCCGGCCGCGGCACGCATGCGCTGTTCCGCGACAGCGACGGCGCGCTGTTCGGCGTCCTCGCCTCGGAAACCGGCGATCCGCCCGACCGCCCGGCGACTGCCGGCGACTTCGTCTGGCTCGACCTCTTTGCGCGCGACCCGGTTCGGGCCGGCGAGTTCTATCGCGGCCTCGCCGACTTCGACCTGAAGTCGCGAACCGTCGCGCCGGGGATCACGCGCGTGGTGCTCGCTTCGGCGGGAGTCGCCCGCGCCGCGATCGTGGCGCTGCCGAAGGAAGGCATCGCCGCCGGCTGGCTGGCCTTCGTCGAGGTCGACGACGTTGCCGCCACCGCGGCGAGGGTCGTCGCTGCCGGCGGCCGCGTGGTGGTGGCGGCGCGTGCGGACGTCCTCAACGGCCACGCGGCGATCATCGCCGATCCGCTCGGCGGCATCGTCGGCGTCGTCAACGGCGCCAAGGCGACCGCCCGGGGAGCGTCGCGATGAGCGCCAGGCCTGGACCCCTGATGCCGATCCCGCAGGATCGGCACCTCCGGCGCCGCGCCGCGCTGGCGGCGCTGGCGCTGTGCGCGGCGCTCGCCTCCGGCTGCGTGAGCCATGCCGACGACTACGGCGGCAGCAACGACATCGGCTACCGGCCGCTCTACGGCGCCTACAACGGCTCGTTCGACGGCACCATCGACGTCGGCCCCGGTTACGCGCCGATGGACGGGTACTACGGGCCGGTCGCCGTCGTCGTCGACGTCAACCTGTAGCCGCCGGCCCGTTCACAGCACCGGACCGAACATCGCGATGGCGTTGTTCCACATCCGGCGCGCGATCGGCCATTGCGCCACCATCGTCCCCGTCACCGGCCGCGACCGCGCGACGTAGTCGTCCTGGCGCCGGCGCAGCTCCATGGTCAGCTCCGGGTCGTGGAACAGGATGTTGTTCTCGAAGTTGAGTTCGAAGCTGCGACGGTCCATGTTGGCCGACCCGATCAGCGCGACGTCCCCGTCCAGCGTCAGCGACTTGGTGTGCAGCAGGCCGCCCTCGTACTCGAAGATCCGGACGCCGGCGGCGAGCAGGTCGGCGTAGTAGCTGCGACTGGCCGCGCCGACGATCCACGAATCGTTGCGCGCCGGGAAGACGATCGTCGTCGCCACGCCGCGCCGCGCGGCGGCGCACAGCGCCGCCTGCATCGCCTCGTCGGGCACGTAATACGGCGTGGTGACGAACAGCTCGCGCCGGGCGGCGAACATCAGCGTCCCGAACACTTCCGGCATCGCCGAATAGCGCGCGCCCGGCCCGGTGCCGATCACCTGCGCCGCGAACCCGGGGTCCTCCGGCGGGAGCGGCTGCCGCAGCAGGCCCGAGAGATCTTCGTCGACCTGCGCCATCCAGTCGCTGGCGAACAGGTGCTGGTTCTGCCGCGCGACCGGGCCTTCGAAGCGGATCATCGCGTCCACCCAGGGGGCGAACTTCGCCTTGACGAGGAACTCGGGATCGGCGCAGTTCTGGCTGCCGCAGTAGGTGATCCGATTGTCGATCACGACGATCTTGCGGTGGTTGCGCAGGTCGATGCGTCCGCGCAGCGCGCGCAGCAGCGGATTGCCGATCGGCAGCGCGACGGCGACCTGCACGCCGGCGTCGCGCAGCGTCCGCCAGTGCTTCGACGCGATCATCGTGCGCGAGCCGAGCGCGTCGGCCATCGCCCGGCAGGCGACGCCGCGCGCGGCGGCCCGCGTCAGCGCGTCGACCACGCTGCGGCCGTTGTCGTCGGGAAGCCAGATGTAGAACATCAGGTGCACGTGCTCCGCGGCGCCGTCGATGTCCGCGATCATCGACGCGATCGTCGCATTCGAGTCCGCCATCAGCCGACCCCGGTTGCCACCGACGGGGCGGAAGCCGTTCACCGAATGCCCCGCCTCGAACAGCGGGGCGTAGCGCGGCGGAACGACGGCAAGGCGCTGCGCCGCGTCGGCGCCCGGCGCGGCGGCCACGTCGGGCAGCCGTGCCAGCACGCGGCGCAGGCTGGCCGCGCGCCGGCGGCCGATGCTGGTCTCGCCGAGCAGCAGGTAGGCGACGATGCCGACCACCGGCAGCACCGCCATGGCCACGACCCAGGCGATGCGCGACGACGGGTCGCGGTGCGGCCGCAGCACGGCCCGCGCCATGAACACGATGTGGAACAGCCAGAACAGGGCCGTCCCCAGCAGCGTGAGCAGGCGGTGTTCGGTCATGCGTTTCTAGCGCCTGCGCCGCGGCTCGGGAAAGAATTCCTCCATCAGGAATTCCTCGAGCGCGGCGTTGTCCTTCGGGCGCGCCGACATCACGACGTGCCCGCCCGCGCGGTCCGACAGCCAGTTGAAATCGCCCTGCACCTCGCCGCGGATCATCTCGATCATCTTGCGGATGATGGCCTGGCGGATGTCCTCGTCGCCCAGCCTGCGGACCTCGATCAGCTGCTTGGCGCGGCGGCCGATGTCCCGGTTCCAGCCGGTGAAGTAGAACTCGGCGTCGCTGTAGCCGATCCGCTTCAACTGGAACACGCCGCCGCCGGACTTCGGATCGTAGCCGAACGTCGGCTGCTGGCTCGGCGCGAGATTCGCCGCGATGATGCGATCGCGGCGCTCGGCCTCGGTCTCCGACGCCGGGGCGTCGGGGGCGTTGCCGCGCCCCGCGCTGGCCGCAGGATCGCCGCGCGCGCGGCGACGCGCCTCGATGTACGACGCGAGATCGGCTTCCGGCGGCGGCCGCGGCGCCGGCGGCGCCACGACGGGAGGCGCGGGGAGCGGCGGCTCGGCGGGGCG
>CAIWHR010000394.1 GCA_903912485.1 uncultured beta proteobacterium
CGAACTGAGAGGTGCGAGCAACTATGGACCGATTGTCGGCTGCCCTAACCTAGCGCCCAACAAGTACCCGCGAAGCGCCCCGATAATGGGCTGGTCGAACGGATGGTTCACGAAATGGTGGAGGTGATCGACCGGCACCAGATGCACAGCTTGGCTTTCCCACCCCATGTCTGCCGGATTGCCACCGATCCGACGTCCGACGTAATAGCGGGTCAAGCTAAGCGTGCGTACTGCGTCGCACAGGTATCCGGTCAGTTCGATCTGTAACCCGGTCTCCTCGTGCACCTCCTTGATGGCGTTAGCTCGCAGGCACAGCGACTCGGCGGCGGCGACCACGCCCTTCGGGAAAGTCGTGCCGTAGCCGCCGAACCGATTGCTCGGCGAAACCACCCAGACGCGCCCATCGGGCTCAACGACGACCGCCCCAGATGCCGCGCGCATGCCGTTCGCCTCGTACTGCGGCTCGGCGAAACTGCAGCCGGCCACCAACACCTCCCAGCCTGAGGAAACGGTCGGAGCGTCGAGCCACGACCCGATCTCGATACCGATGACCGTGCGCGGCATCGCCGCGCCGGGCGTGACGGTCGCGACGAGAATAGGATCGTGCCATGCCGCCATGGGTGTCGGCACGCTCGGACGCTCGATCCAGACCGGGCGTCCGTCATCGTCCTCTTGCGGATGAAAGTGGCCGGCTGGCGGCATCACTTGCTCCCCAGGAGGTTGTGCCAGGACTCCCAATCGATCGTGGCGCCCTTCTTCTCTCGCTGCCGCAGCGCATTGAGGACGCGATCATGGAATTCGGGATGGACCGCGATCGGATGGAGTTGCGGCCACGGATACGCGTCGAGCCGCTTCATTGCGCTGCGCCAGGTCGCAACCCACGGCCGTTCCTGCGTCGCCGAATCCTGGTCCTCGTCGAGCAGCCCGGATTCGCCCGTTTCCACCCGGAACTCCCAGCCCTCCTCCCCCGAGCGGCGCACGAGCTTCACGTCGCCCCCTTCGCCGCCGACCAGGAGCACCGTCTCGCTCTCCGCACCTGGATCGCCCGCCGTCACGGTCTGCCAAGCAAAGTCCGCGAGCTTCTTCTCGCCGTAGGCCACCGTGTTGGTGCCGAGCAGCACTGCGACGACGAACTGGTGGAGAGCGGTGAGCTGGACCAGCGCGTGTTCCTGCCACTCGGCCGCCGGGTCGTCGACTAAGCCGTCGAGCATCTCCCGCAGCTTGCCGACCAGCGCCGCCATCCCTGCGCGCAGGATCTCGTCAAGCGAGTCCCCGACGCTGCCCACCGTGGATTCTGCCAGGTACTTGCGCACGTACGAGCCCAACCCGTCGGCCGTGTGCCACCTCGGCATCCTCGTGTATCCGGGGAGGGCCCCCGTGAACGCACCGACGACCTTGTCGACCGCGGTGTCGATGTCGCCGCGCTTGCCTCCGCCTGAAGTCGCCAGCGCTGCAGCGTCGAAGACGGGCTTGACCAGAGTCGTCACCACGCCGGGCGCACCGAGGTAATTCGGCTTCACCGCTTCCATCATCGCGAGGACGATGCCGTCAACGACCGGCGCGTCGAGCGGCTCGAGCAGGTGGCCCCGGATGATCGCCTCGATTAGCGTGGCATCCTCTCTATCGTCGGTGCAACCGTACTCGCGCGGCTCCCGATTGACGACGACCTCGGTGACCCTGGCGCCACCCTTGGCGTCGAACGCGAAGCCCACGTCGTAGATGAGGATGCCGGTCCAGCTTCGGTGCATACGCAGCCGATCATTGGTGAAGACGAGGAACCATTTCTGCTCCATTACCGTCGGGTGAAAGCCCCGGCGAATCCGCCACATCGCCTCTGGGTCGTAACCGAGCTTCGGATGTAGCACAGTATGCCGCTCGGGCATCGCTCGCAGGTTTTCCCAGTCCTCCGGCTGGACGTTCGGGTGCTCGCGGTATGGAATCCGCCGCGCGGCACGCTGCGCTGCAGCAAGCACGGCGAGGTCGCGCTCCCTTCCCGCCTCGTTGGCCGACTGGCGAATGAGGTCGCGCGCCTCGTCCCACGTCGCCCAGCGCAATCCGGCCGTCTGCCAGTTGGCAGGCGCCGGCGGGTGGCGCGCGTCCAGCACGAAGTAGCCGGTGCTCCCCGAAGGCGTCGCGAAGGTACCGGGCACGATGGCCCGGATTTCGCCGGCGTACCCGGTCTTCTCGCGCACTGCGCGAATTGCCGTGTCGCGCGGCGACTCGCCCGGCTTCTTCGCAGTCTTGGCGAAGGTCCACGCGTAGCCAGCGAAGTGCTCCGTAGGCTCGCGCAGCAGGACCTTGCCGCCGCCGCTCACCACGACACCGCCATGGCTGTCCGCCTGCGGGTCCGATTCGAGGAACGCCGGGTCGGTCTGCAGCTCGTACAGGTCCTGCCAGACCTTGCCGTACAGCTTGGCGCGCGACGCCCCCTGCTTGTCGGCGACCGCGTCCTTGAAATTGCCGTAGTCGAGGTCGTCAATAGACCGGGCAACCGCGCGGGCCAGCGCATCGCGAGGTGCCTGCGCCCGGAAACGGTAGTCGCTGCCCGCCCCCTCCTCGATCGGTCCAAGTTCCGGCAGATAGCGATCGCGCAGCGCGTCCAAGTCGCCGTGGACACGAGCCCGCACCGTGAGATTGCCCGACGCGCGGTCGCCCGGCTTTTCGACGACGCTGAAGAATCCAAAGGCTGTGATCAGCCACATTGCAGATCTCCTCTCGGTTCGTTGTTTGCCCTGACTCGCGGGCTGCGACACCCGACGCTTGCCCAGCCGGGCTGGCCGATGCAGGATCGTGCCGTGGGTCCGTCCGGTGCATCAAATCAGACGATACGCGGCGCCGGGCTCACCGATTGCGCCCGGGTTCAGGATCGGCGCGATTCAACGCCTGCACGCGACCCAGGCAGCGCGCCCACAACGGGACGACAGTGCCATTGGCCATTGACGTTCGAGTCCGTCGAAGCGCACAATAACAACTGCGCCGATTTGATTTCAGCTTGCGGGCGCGTAACAAATACAGCTAAAGCGGGCCGTGGAAGTTGGAACCCGCTTTGGCCTCCCAGCCGGCGGGTTTTTTTGTTTCCGGCGTCGCCGATTTATGGACCACTTGCGGGCGACTGACAAATGCCGCTAAAGCGTCAGAACTGACGGTCGCCTGTTCCGGTGGCCGGGTCCGGTTCCCGGACCAATCCTTCTGACCGTAGTGAAGGCACGTGTGTCGGCGCGACGTTTGGGGCCGTCGCGGCACGATTCCGGACCTTGCCCCCGAGGGAGTCTGATGTCATGAGCACTCTTCCTAGCCCGGTATTGACGGACCGCTTTTCTCGTGCATTCGAGTTCGCGAGCGTTGTCCATGCGAGCCAGATACGCAAGGGAACGTCCATTCCCTACCTCGCGCACCTGATCGGCGTCGCGTCGGTCGTTCTCGAGCATGGCGCCGATGAGGACACGGCAATCGCCGCTTTATTGCACGACGCTCCAGAAGACCAGGGAGGCCGTGCCATGCTCGCCCAGATCAAGGCTCGCTTCGGCGATCGGGTCGAGCAGATCGTCGAAGGCTGCACCGATACCTTCGAGGCGAAGAAGCCACCTTGGCGCGATCGAAAGATCGCCTATGTCCAGCACCTGGAAGCCACCAACCTCGCCACCTGTCTCGTATCGACGGCCGACAAACTGCACAACGCCCGCGCCATCCTCCAGGACCTGCGCAACCTCGGGCCGGAGGTCTTCCAGCGCTTCAGCGCGTCCCAAGAGCAGACCGGGTGGTACTACGAGTCCGTCGGCGCGGCACTTCATCGGCGACTTGCCGGCACCGAGGCCGTGGCGCTGGCCAACGAACTCCGCCACGCCATCGGCGAGATCGCTGCGCACAAGGGCGGGGATCGATTCCGGGCTGGTGTGTCGCTCGCCAGGGAAGGTGCCGAGTGTCCGCATCGCTGAGGGTGTCCGCGGCATCCGGGCTCACGCTTTGAGCCTTCGTTACCGTAGACTGACATTCATCTGGTGAGGAGACCCTACATGACGCAAGCCGCCTTGGCCCGTGAGTCCGAGATTCCTGCCCCCGCCGCGGTCTTGTCCGACTGCTCGCCGGAGCAGCAGGTCGAGCAGCGATATCTCGCGACCCTGCAGGCACTGCTCGACGACGCGCTGGAGCACGAGCACATGGACATCCTGGTCGATGTCCTGACCTGGAACCTCGCCCGCATCGGCTTCTCCTGTGGTGCGCCAGCACTGGGCGACATCACCCGGCGCCTTGGCGCGCACGTCTGCGATCTCGGGGCGCGGGCTGCGGCCGAGCGCGAGGTGGCGGAAGCGAAGAAGGCCGGGCGGATGACGCAGTGATCCTGCCTTGATCTTGCTGGCCGCCGCGGGCGGCCCGTCGCCGATTTAGCCCCACTTGCGGGCGACGCTAAACAACACCGCTAAACGGGGCGCGAACGTAGGAGCGTCGCGTCATGCCCTCCCCCAAGTCCCGCAGTCGGTCACCGTCGGCGCAGCGCATGCTGCGGCAGTTCAACCTGTTCGGCCTCGATTTTCTCGACGCCATCGTGCTCGCCGCGCTGGCCGACGAGCGTCCACTGTTGCTGATCGGCCCGCACGGCACCGCCAAGTCGGAGTTGCTCAACCGGATCGCCGCCAACCTGGGGTTGGAACACCGGCACTACAACGCGAGCCTGATCAGCTTCGACGACCTACTCGGCTATCCGGTGCCGGACGCAGAGCGCGGCACCATCCGTTACCTGCGCACGCCAGGCGACCTATGGGATGCCGAGTGCGTCTTCCTGGACGAAATCTCGCGCTGCCGCCCCGAGACCCAGAACAAGCTGTTCTCCGTCATCCACGAAAAGCGCGTGCAGGGCCTGGCGCTGCCCAAGCTGCGTTATCGATGGGCCGCGATGAATCCGCCGCTGACGCCGGACTCGGATCCCGAGGACAGCTACGAGGGCTCGCTGCCGCTCGATCCGGCGCTGGCCGATCGCTTCGCCTACGTCGTCGAGTTGCCGGCGCTGTCCGACCTCTCGCCGTCCGATCGGCTGGCGCTGATCGGTCGCGGCGGGATCGCACCGGTCACCCCGCCAGACCTGAAGCAGCTGGTGGCGCAGACGCGGCAGGAGATCGCCGCCACTGCCGACGGCGAGCGGACGTGGGTAGCCAAGTACGTCGATGCGCTGGTGACGCCGCTCAAGGAGGCGAAGTTCGCGATCAGCGGCCGCCGCGCGGTGATGCTGGCCGGCGCCGTCGCATCCGTGCAGGCGGCGGCGCGGGTGCTGGGCAAGAAGCTCGCTTTGGCCGACTGCGCGCTGGCGGCCCTGCGGGCCGGCCTCCCCCAACGCGCCCAAGGTCGTGTCATAGCGGCTGCCAAGCTCACGGCCATCCACCGCTCGGCCGTCCAGGCGGCGGGTGAATCCGAGGGGTCGCCGATGCGCCTGATCCGCACGCTGGCCGATCCGGTCGAGCGCGTTGCCCGGGCATTACAGCTCCATGGCGATGGCATCGACAAGACCGAGCTGTCGACGCTGGTCTCGGAAGCGTTCGCACTGCTGACCGTGCCACGGCGCTTCCTGTTCGCGCGGCACGTCTTGCCGTTGGCTGCCGCGCACGACAGTCTCAACGCCCCGGCCTACGAATTGCTTGCAGAACCGGTGTCGAAGGTCGCGACGATGTGCGCGCAGAAGCAACACTCGATCGCGACCTCCCGCGCCGACATGCCGCGGTGGAACGAGCTGTCCAAGCGGGTCGCCCAGCTCGCCCGCGGCGACGCCGACGACGTGCAGCTCGGCAACGTCCTGCTGACACTGGCGCTAGTCGAGAAGGCCGAGTTCGACGCCGAGCAGATCATCGAACTGGACCGGAGGTGGCGCGAGCTCTTCCGTGAGCCGGGGCGTGTTTCTCCACCAGATCGGGCTGCGGCATGAGCGCAGCCGAGATCTGGCTCAAGGGCATGCGGTTGGCGCGCAACATGAGCGCACCTCCGCGCACCACGCTGACGTTCTCCGCGCTCGCAACGACCGCCGCGAGTGCGGACGACGCGATGGATGGAGGCACCGGACTGCACTTTTTTTGCCGCCTGAACCCCCGGGCGCATCTCCCGGTTGCGCGGCAGATGACCGGCGCCAGGGCCCGCGCGCAGGACGCCGCTCACATCCATGAGCGGATTCGAGCGGCCGTGCTTTACGGTCGCGCCGAAGCATCCGGCTGCACGGAAGTCACACAGGAGCTGACCGATCAAATCATGACGCCGGCCATCGAAGGGCTGGCCGACGAGCTGCAGGCCATGCTGGTGGGCGTGCCGCTGCCCCCGGAGGAGTTCCCCGCCATCGGCCTGCTGCTGCCGATCAAAGAAGAGACGCCGCGCCCCATCCTGCCCGGTCTCGTACGCACCTTGGCGGTCTTGGGTAGGCGCCGCGGTTCCATCTTCGTTCGCGACGCCGACCCGATCGTGTGGACGGCCCTGCGCGGAGATCCCTTGGACCTGTGGCTGCCTGGCTCGGCGCGGACACGTATGCGGGAGGTGGTGGCATGAACACGCGTTGCGACAGCGCGGCCCTGGCGGCGCGAATCTACACCTCGTTCCCGGTCGCACAGCCGGCGTTCTCGCGGTTGCTGCAGCTGCTCGAGATCGAAGCCACCAACTCGGTGCCCACGGCCGCGGTCACGCTCAGTGATCGCTCGCGGCTGCTGCTCAACCCCGCGTTCGTGGCGAAGAACTGTCCGGCTGACCACGACCTCGTGATGCTGGTGCTGCACGAGTTGCACCATGTCGCTCTGGGCCACACTCGCCTCTTCGCCCGGCTGACACCTGCGCAGAACTGGGCCTTCGACTGCGTCATCAACGCGCAGCTGTGCCGGCTCTATCCCGAGCCGCACCACACGGCGCTGTTCCGGCGCTGCTACTCCGCAGCCGAGTTTCCCGAAGCGCTGCTGCGGCCGCCTGAGGGGTGGCGGACCACCAGTGAGAAGTGGCTGCCCGGACGGGCCGGCGAGGTGCACAAGGCGCTGTACTCCGATGCTTCGGTCACCTACACCGACCTGTACGCGCTCTTACCGACCCTGCGCGGCGAAGCTGTGGGCGACGGCGCGGACGGCCTCGAGGCCCTGGACGGTCGGCTGCTCGGGGATCACGCCGGCACCGGCGAATCCCTCGAGATCGCGCCGGACGTGTTGCGCGAGATGCGCAGCATCCTCGCCGAGTGGCCGATGGTCGAACAGAGTTCCGGCCGGGATCAGGGCGGTGACGCGCAGACCTCGGAAGTCCGGCGTGCGCAAGCGTTGCGCGAGGCTGCTCAGGTGCTGCGCCGGGCGATCCTGGCGATCGCCGACCTGGGTCGCGGACAGCGCGGACCCATCGAGCGGCAGGACGAGGAGCGCGACGGCATGTTGCCCTACGCCCTGCGCCCGCAACGCGCGGACTTCGTGCGCCAGGCGATGGGCGTTCCTGTCCTGTTGCACCCCGAGCGGCTGATGGCCGCCGGCGTCGTCCGGCGCGAGCAGGTGCACGTCTACCTGGACGTGTCCGGCAGCATGGATGCCGTGCTGCCGGCGCTGTATGCGACCCTGGTGTCGCTGTCGGGCCTGTTGCATCCCAAGGTGCACCTCTTCAGCACCCGGATCGACGACATCGACCTGCGCCAACTGGCGCGCGGCGTGCGGGTCACAACTGGCGGCACCGACATCGCGCCGGTGACCCGGCACGCCATCAAGAACCAAGTGCTGCGCGCCCTTTTTGTCACCGACGGTTGGGTCGGCCGGGTTCCGGACGAGCACTCCCGGGAACTCGAGCGGCGGAGCGCCCGATTTTCCGTAGCGCTGACCAAGGGCGGCGATCCCGCCTTCGCTGCCGGCTTGCGCGCCAAGGTATGGCCACTGCCCCATCTGGAGACGCTGAAATGACCCCTTCTACCAAGCGCAGGATCGTCGCGGCCGGTCGTCACGAGACCGCCGAATTCGTGCTGCCGGGGCACCCGGACAAGCTGTGCGACGCTGTCGCCGATGCCATCATCGACTGGCATCAGCCGCTCGGCAAGGACCTGCAGTTCGGCCTCGAGGTGGCTTGCGTGTTCGACCGTGTGTTCATCACTGGGCGGATCGCCAACCCCGTCACCGGCGTGCGGCAGGTTTTCCCGCTACGCCGGGACGAGATTGTGCGCGGCGTCTACGCGTCTGCTGGCTACGGCGTCGATGCCGCGGGGCACGTCTGGGGACCGCGGCCCGGGGACCTCAAGATCGACTGGGCACTGTGCCTCGACGGCTTTGCCGAGGGCGAGCGCGAGCTGCGCCACCTGTCCGACGACCAGGCAATTTGCGTCGGCTACGCGGTGCGCAGCCCCGCCACCGACTACCTGCCGCCAGCGCATTGGCTCGCGCGGCGGATCGGTCGCGACCTGTTCCGTCTACGCCAAGAGCGTGGTGCCGGTCAGATCGGTCCCGATGCCAAGGTGATCGTGCACGGTACGCGTAGGGGACCAGGCGGCGCCTTCCAGCCCGATCTCGTCTCTGTATCCCTCAACCATCACGATGGCTCGGACTGGTTGCTGCTGCGTAGCGTGGTCGACGAGGCGGTCGAGACCGCGTGCGCTGGCAGCAGATGGCATCTACCCGAGATCGAGATGAACGGCGCCGGAATGTTCGTCGCCGGCGGTCCCAACGGCGACAATGGCACGACAGGCAAGAAGCTGGTCGTCGACGCTTATGGCCCCGGCATCCCCATTGGCGGCGGCGCTTGGTCGGGGAAGGACTTCTTCAAGGTCGACCGGCTCGGCGGCATGGCCGCACGGCGCCTGGCTTTGGAATCGCTGCTTGCGAGCGATGCCGACGAAGCCCAGGTAACGCTGACCTACCTCCCCGGTGGCGACCGCCCAGCGCGGGTCGACCTGCTGCTTAACGGCTCGGCGTCGGACCGCGTCGTCGTGCCGAGCGAATTCGGCGCCCTCGAGAGTCGCGTCCTGCATGCTGCATTTGCGAAACGCAACACCACCCATCTCGACCTCGCACGTTGGGGGCACCAGCGACCGGGCATGCCGTGGGAGCTATCAATTTCCAAGGCAATATGCGCGCCCAGACGCGGCGCTGCCAAGCCACACAGCGCCCGTCCGCATTTAGCAGATGTCGCGTTGACGAACGAGTCATCGCCCACGATGCCGACGTCTTGACCCAGGCTTGCGCCTCGCGTTGCGGCCAGGGCTCGCGACACGTCGCTGTAATGTAACCAGACCCGACGTTACGGCGCACCTACTGCAACTTTATGGTGATGCGGAGCTCGTCCGCGACGAGCTGCGCCAGTACTGCCGGGGTCGTGGCCTCGACGCCGAGCCAGGCACGGGCGATCCGGTACTCGTAGATCCAAGCAGCGCCGGCCGCGAGCTCGTCAGGGTCCATCCGCCCAGACTACGACACCCGCTGCCGCGGCGCACCTAGGCGAACGAATGATGGGCCAGCGCTGGCTCAACTCGTCCGTCCAAATAACCCCAGCAGCTCCCGCTGCGCCGGACTCACCGCGAGAGCCGGGTTGTTCGCGCGCGGATATAACTCGCCGTCGTGCCACAGCGCGTGGGCCACGCTGGTGGCATCGCCGATCCTCACTCCGCGCGCGCGTAGCGCAACCGTCAGCGTGACGGCGTCGAACAGAAAGACTCGCTCGATCAGCCACGGTCGCGTACGACCGCGAGACGTCATTGCAGCAGGACGCGGACCGGCAAGCACAAGATAGATATCGGGCAGGCTTGCAGGTGTAATGTCGAGCTCGCCCTCGAACGCGGCATACCACTTCACGTTGACGCTCCTACCGGCAAGCGGTCCCGCGCGGAAGAAGCCATCGATGGCCTTGGCGACCGCGGAATGCTCGAGGACGATGTCGAAGACAGCCGCCGCGATGAACTCGCCCAGGTGCCCGATCGACGCCGGACGGTGCACGATCGCGGTGATCGCCTGCTCGAGCTCGTTGCGAGCGCGGATGAGGTGGGCGAGCTCGGACAGGGTGTGTGGTGTTGAGATGGGAGACGGCGGATCTGAGAAGTCGAGGTCACTCATGGTCTAAAGGCTGGTTGTCGCCCTCGGATGCTACTCGCAACCGTAGAGGAGGCCGATGCTGGCCGCAATTGAGCACACAATAGCAAGTGTCCGGGCTCACTCTGCGAGCCCGTATGGGGTGAGAATGATCCCAGTGACCACCGTTTCCACCAGCCGGGCCTTCAAAGTAGCCCCCGCCTAGGCCCCCCCCCGCCCGCATGCGCGCGTGCATCCATCGTGGCAGCCACCAGATTGGCGGCAGCTGCGTCGAACTCGAGCAGGACGGCAAGCGCCTGTTGCTGGATCTCGGCTTGCCGCTCGACGCCAAAGTCAACGATCGGGACTACCTTCCCGGCGCGGTCGGCCTCGACGGGAACGATTCCACGCTGCTGGGGATCCTCATTTCCCATCCGCACCTTGATCACTACGGGTTGCTTGCCCACGTCGCGACCACGCTTCCGGTCGGCATAGGGCCTGCGGCGCGCAGGATCATTGCTGCGGCACAGCCGTTCCTGGAGAAGGTCTCGGCCGCGTCAGCGTTACCCGCACCCGGCTGGGACTACCAATCGGGGCAGTCCTTCGACATCGGGCCATTTGCGGTCACACCGTACCTCGTCGACCATTCGGCGTACGACGCGTACGCGATCCTAATCGAGGCGGGCGGCCGGAGGCTCTTCTACAGTGGCGATTTCCGCGCCCACGGGCGGAAGGGTTTGCTGTTCGACCGTCTAGTCGCCCAACCACCAGCTTCCATCGACGCCCTCTTGGTCGAGGGCTCGTCATTGGGCCGGCTGGATGCGACCGGTCGCTTCGCCACGGAAGGCGACATCGAGCAGTGGCTACTCAAGACGTTCCGCGGCGCCCGCGGCCTGGCGCTAGTACACACGTCGATGCAGAACATCGATCGCGTCGTGTCGATCTTCCGGGCGGCAAAGCGCAGTGGTCGCCGGCTGGTCATCGACCTCTATGGCGCCGCCATTCTGGCCGCGACCGGCAACGCTGCGATTCCGCAGTCGGATTGGCCGGAGGTCGCGCTCTATGTTCCAGAGTTGCAGCGGCGGCAGATCAAGGGCGAGGGCTGGTTCGAGTTGCTCCGCCAGCATTCAACCCATCGAATCTTTCGCCAACACCTCGAGGCGGCCTCGGACCGCTTCGCCCTGCTATTCCGTCCGTTGCATGCGCCCGATCTGGAGCGCGCAGGCTGCCTCGATAGCGCGGTCTACATCTACTCGCAGTGGGAAGGCTACTGGGCGGAGCCCGGGATGGAAAGGCTGAAGGCGTGGCTCGTCCGGAATGGACTCACAAAGGTTTCCATCCACACCTCCGGCCACGCCAGCCCCCCGGACTTGCAGGCATTCGTTGAGGCACTGTCGCCTCGAACCGTGGTACCGATCCATAGCTTCTTCCCTGAGCGCTATCCGAACCTCTTCCCCGACGCCAACGTCACGGCCCACGCCGATGGCGAGTGGTGGGAGGTGTAGACCATGCTGAATGCCACAGCCGTTCGCGAGCTGAATCGTCTTTTCGGCCTAGGCCGCGGTCTCTCTCAACAGACGCCTACCGAGCAAGTTGTCATCGCGTTGGGTGGGTACCTCGCCGTCCCGCTGTGCTCCAAGCGGATGCTCGACGCCGAAGGCTGGCACATGCAACATTGCATAGGCATATTCGCCGATGTTTGCGCCCAAGGTCGGTATCGCGCGTTCTCAATCCGTGACGCTCTGGGTCGTCGGGTCGCTACGATCGGGCTGCGCTTCCATTTCGGCCGCTGGCGGGTGCACCAGTGCCGGGGCATACGTAACGCAAACGTGACCGAAGACCTGTTTTCCTGGGATGATGCCGACGGTGGGGCGTATGTGTTGACTGAGCAGGCCGACTTGCATTACGTAGGCGAGGAACTCGCGCGAATGGCGAATGCCGAGATGATCGACCTAATGGCCGAGGAATCAGAACTAGCCCCTCAGTAATCTATTGCCGATAGCGAGGCATCATGCCGCTGCCGTACCTTAGGATCATGCCGTGGACCTCATGGTCGCGCGAAGAGCGTCTCTTCTGTGCGGTGCTCTACGAGCATGCACGACGAGCACCTGCCGAATTCGCCAGCTGGCTAATCGATAATGCCGGTCTCGACATCTCAACGAGCGGAGACTGGGAACTCGGGTATGAGGTCTGCCTCTACCGAGACTACCTATGGCACGGTCGTGGGCCTACAGCGGCCAAGGGCAGATTTCCCCGGAAGCGTACCTTCGACCTTTGCCTTTTCGGAGAATCCGCCATCATCGTCATTGAAGCCAAAGTCTGCGAGGGGTTCGGATCGAAGCAGAATGAGTCCTTTAAGAACGACTCCAAACACATCGCCAATCTCGACGGGATGCAGCATCTCCAAGTGCGCCTCGTAGCCCTGGCCTCTAGCCGCTATCTCAACCGATGCTCCAAAGCCACGCGGGAGGCTTTCGACCGATGGGTGACTTGGGCGCAGGTGGCGCAGAAGTACTCGGACCCCTTGTTGCTGCAGGCGGATGCAATGTACGGCAGAAAGCGGGGAGAACTGCTCGTAGATCCGCCGGCGCCCGTCGCCGCCGCCTGAGACATCATGACGCGCTATTCGAGCAAGTGAGTGATTGCACGGCGCAGATGCGCGTAGTTGACTCGGCCCCCGCCCGTCCCACCGCCCCTAGAGAGAACGGGGCGGGCGGTGAAGGGTTAGGCTGCATGCGTGGTTCGGGAGCGAGGGGCAGTGGAGTGCTCATTCACCGAGCCGAACTCGAGCTTGCTCGATAGCGCGCTGCGAAAACTGTTCAGGGAAACGCAATACGAGCCGCTCCCACAAGAACTCCTCCAGTCCGGCGTCGATCATCTCCTGAAAGCCGTCCGTCGGCTCTGATCTGCTGACCGTGTCGTCCACCGTTGCAACAATGTCACCGTTCCGGTTGTCGATGGCTCTGCGCGTGTAGTTCGCGCGCCAGTGTTGCTTGCCTTGCGACCGGCGGTATTCTTCGATGGCGTAGATGCCGTTCCACGCTTCTACCTCGACTGGGCTCTTGGCGCCGTGTTGACCAGCTTGAAGCACGATCTTCTTCTTGCGCGCCAACAGAGCCAGTTGGCTGTTCCCAGCCCTCATGGCGTTGGCAATCAAATTGTCGCAGTCCGTCGGCGTCGTCGCCATGTCGGCGTAATCTTCGTTCGTCTTCGCCATCGAGTTTCTCCTTGATCTTGCATCCATCCTAGCCACAATACCAAGACCTCCACGGTTTCGTGACGACCGCTTTGCATACGCCTGAAGTTCCACTCCCTCCTGGCTTATGCAAACATCCGCAGGCGTGAAGAGTCCGCCTCTCAAGAGAGCGATGACTCCGGTACGAACTATTGGGCTTAGGTGGGATCAGCGGTGCCAGTTCGTTCGGCCAGCGCCATTACTCGACAGAAACTTTATCGGCTCCAGAAGTTGGCCGCTACCCGTGCTCGCCAGTGATTCGATCCAGAGCGGGCAGCCATGCTGAAGCAGGCGGTTCCCTGTCGTCACGAATGCTCCCTTTCAGTTTTATGCTTTCGTCCAGCGTCGCGGTTGTGTACTGGCTCACCTGCCGGCCTTGGCGCCGCCGGGCGGCCCGCGTACACCACGGGCAACGGGCGCGCCTTGGGGCCCCAAACCGCCATCCGCGACGCCCCGGCGGATTCGACATTGTTCTTCGGCGTAGGTCCAGGCGCTGAACTCGACCCTCGGCTCACCCCGCGGACTGCAGACCCAGGGGTCGTCACCGAACATCTCGTAGCTCGCCAGGAGCTCGGCGGCCGTCATCTCCGGGGAGGTAGCCAGCGCGCTGTCGAGGTATGCATCGACCATTTGCCGGCAGTGCGCGATGGCTTCCTCGGCGGTACCAAACTCCCCCGCCCGATACCGATAATCCGTGTCTTGGTAGTGAAAGTTGTCGTCTACCAGCACTTCGTAAGTCATCGCTCGCTCCATTGCTCCGTTGACGGCGCCATCGCCTTCACACCGGACCCGGTTCGCGCTAGCGAACCGGGCGTTTATGTGCGTTGATTATCTGCTGGCACCGCCACTCCCACCGATGTTCACGGCCATTGACCTTCTCACCCTTCGCTCCAGGCAGGGTCGGGACTGCGCCCCCCGGAATCGATGACTACGGACACCACATGCCCGGCAACTGAGGCCGCAGTCTAGTTCCGAAAGTAGCGTTCGAGGTCGCGCTGACCTGCCTGCCCGCTCGCTTCAAAGCGCAGCAAATCCGACATTGGCACTTCGGCCCGGCAGATCCCGTTGGCCGCCGCGGCATCTGCCTTCACGACGTAGCCATAGGTTGCCCCCGCCTCCCAAACCAGGACATAGAGCGGATTGCCGTGCGTCTCGTAGCTAATGCGAGCCTTGCGCGCGAAAAGTCCCGCTGCTCCGTCTTTCCCGTTGATTGCCGCTTCAAGCGATCGATGCGTACCGACCTTGCGCCAGAGATTCTTCGTGTGGATCGCCCGATAGCAGATCGCAGCCCCGGTTGACGATGGGAGAGGCACGGCATTGACGCCGGGACCGGGCGCCCTTCCCTTCAGGTCCGTCTCGACCAGATCAGGTGACGAGCGCGGCTGGCCCAATGTCATGGATGGACGTTCTCCGCTTATGCTCTTGGCCGTAAACGCAAATGCATTGTTGATGGCCGGCTTGTCGGGCGGACTCTCCATTGGTAGACCCGATGGTGCTGCACCTGCGTTCGCAACAGCTCGACGCGGGTGCCCATCGCTCCACGCGCGCAACAGTGGGAAGCCCGCGTACTGATCCTCATGTGACCCCAGGTGGTTCGGCATTCCCGGCTGAGTTAGGCAGCCCTTCGGCGCCAGATAGCTGTCAATGCGCCGAGTCGGAACCTCGTGCCAACTGATGTTGAATGCGGCGAGCTTAGCGAAAAAGTGTAGCTTGCTGTAGGGCAGGTGGTCATGGATCCACCATGCCATGTCGGTCCAGGAGCCACCGCGATCGATGTGATCCACCAGCCAGGGAACGACAATGCAGGCCGTTGCTCCCCGCCTTCCTGCGCTATCGGCATAGTCCCAGATATGGGCTGCAAAATTGGCTTCATTCGTCGCGCAGTTGAGCTTGTTCTCGTTGCCGAAGCGGTTCACGGTCGGTGACCGGTATCCGGAGCGGACGTGGATGCGCCCGAAGGTGTCCTGAAGCGGCTCTAGCAATTGCTCGCACAACGATTTCCCGACCTCAATTGCCCGGTCCGGATGGTCCGGCACATTTCGAAGCTCGTGCCAGGCTGCGATCTCGCTGTATAGAAAGTCGCGCATGAAGAAGCTTCGCGAAAGCCTGACTCGGCCGAGCGCATCGAGACCTTCATAGGATGTGATTCCCGTCGTCATCTTTCCTCCCACCTGACGCTCCGTTGAGCCTACGGCACCAAGGTACCTGCGCCGGGGGCACTGCGCGCATCGCGTCCGACAGTGGATCCTGCCAGCAGCGCCGCAGATAGCGCGCTGATGGCGAGCACTCTGGAGGGCCTGACCCGGCTCGCATGTCGCCCCAAGCGTCTTGCCAATCTTCGGCCTAATGCCCGCCGACTATTTGATCTGGCTCAACAGATTGGACAACCGCATAGACAGGGTCCGGCCGCACCACTCACACATGAGCTCACCCAATGCGCCTGTCGGTGGGGAACATCGGGGTTTTCATGCATTAGGAATACTCATGCGCTCTGCAGCCGTCGCCCTCCCCTTACGTCCCTTCACCGCAGTGCGTCATTGTATCGACGCCGACCCGCGCTCACCGCACCGCGGGATTCTCCTCGCGCCAGCGCTGCTCTATCATGATCCTGTCGGTCGGGCTCACCGCGTTTGTCCGATGTTCATAGCCACCCCGGTAGCCGGAGGATCCACGAGCGGCACCGAGCGCATCTGCCAGATAGACCAGTTGCTAGGCAGCCGGCGCTTCGTCACCCGCCGGGAGCGGCTCGATCGGCTCGGCGTGTCCTGGGCCACGCTGAAGCGCGACGTCGCCTACCTCAAGGACTGCCTGCACGTGCGCGCATGAGAATCCCCTGTTGAAGCAGGGAGCCATTCGCCTGGCGGCTCGATTGCAGGCCGCCAGGCTCGTCTGCTGCGCCCCGTCGGTGCCACACTGGCCATGTTGCCGGGTGACCAACCAGATGAATGCCAAATGCCCAAGTCCAAGAAGACGGCCAAACTACCCGAAGTGAAGCTCGGCGAGGATATCGACCCCCGGCTGTTCGAGTGGGACCCGGAAGAACCTCCTGAGGAGGAAATCTACGAGTCGATGGCCCGGCGAAAGGTCAACCCCAACGTACTGGTCGATCCTAAGGACCGGGCCAGGTACATTGCGTTCCTGAAGACCTTCCGCGACATCGGCGACTGATTTCCGCCGGCGTCAGAACTCGGCGACCAGGCGCTGCAGGGTTGGGTCGGGCGGGTAATAGCTGACGATTCGAAGGTCGAGCCCGAAGTCGCCCACGCAACGGATGGCGCGACGCAATGCATCGTCGATCCAGGCATCGGCATTGCCGAAGGCGCCGCCGCCGAGGCGGGTCAGGTAGACCGTCCGCGATCCCGATGCGCCGGCATTCAGGACGCCAGCCCACAGCGTCGCCTCGTAGGCGCCTTCCAGGACCAAGGTTGCGAACTCGCGCCAAGCGTCTTTGCCCGAGTTGAAGCGGTCATATCCGACCGGCAAGGCCGAGCAGAATGCTTGGGTGACCCGATGATCGGCCGGCGCGCTGGCGTCCGTCACTTCGACATTCCAGTGCACTCCAATCCGCAATCGATCGCGCAGGGCGTCACGCTCATTGATGTCGAGACGTGCTAGGTGGTTGGCAATTTCCCGTAGACCTTCGGGCGTGCATTCGGCGTACCCGTTACGCATCCGCCACAGGCGGCCGTTCTCGTTGCCGAGGGCAGCGCCGACATCGCTCAGGCAATCGATCTGGTGTCGCTCCGTCTGCCCGAACCCGTCGCCGACGGGCACGAGGTAGTTGCGGTAGATCGTGGCAGCGCCCGCGGCCATCGCGCAGGCCGGACCCTGCGTGCGGTCCGACCGATAGCGCGTCACGCCGTCCTCCGGCCGCACATCGGGACCCACCATCTCTAGCAGGTTGAACTGCGATGCCACTTGGAACAGTGCGCCGGCATTCGCCGCGACGCGGTGCAGCGGCCGCACATCGCCCTGCACGATCGACACCTTCGGCGAGCCTTTGGTCATGGCCGACACGTGCGCTCGTGTGCGCAATTCCCCCAGCGACGGCGTTTCGAGCGTACCGATCGCGAACGACCGTGCATGGGCATCGGAGTGCAGCCGACCACCGTCAACGCGCAGCCGTCGCTTCGTTTCCTCGTACGATCCTTCGACAAACCCAGTCAGTTCATTGAACCAGTCCACGCCCCCATCCCTCGTCTATCAAGTAGCCCCTCGGATCGCTGGATCGTCCCGGCGGTCCCATCCTGAGTTCCCAAGTACTGTCACCCGAGGAGGGACGACTGCCGCCGATGTACTCGCCAGTCTCCGCTCTCAATCCGCGGGCGGCCTCCGACGGACGATGCGACGTATACCCATGCTCGAAGGGTTTGCCCGTCTACGCCGTGGGTGTCGATCATGCGGCGCCGGAACAGGCCGCCCGGTACCTCGAACCCGGGGAAGCCTTCGACGCCGTCCAGCATGGCGAGCTGCTCCGCGCCAACGCCGCCATGGATTTCACCGAACACCCAACGTTTCGAAGACGGCTCCGGCGTCAGTCCAGGGTAGCTGCCAAGGTCGTGCAACGAACCACACACCCGCGACGGGGTGAACACACCGCTCCGGTCCGCAAGTAGTGCCGATCGCGCCTCTCCCCGCATCAGGGTGCCGTAGACGAACAAGCTCTTGATCGCCGGTTCCTCGACCTCATTCGTTGCCGCGGCCGCCGTGGCCTGCGTCGAAATGCCGAACTCGCGGCAGACGGCGAGGACGAGGTCGAGGTACTTGGCCTTCGGCACGACGAAACGTTGGCGTGAGGCGGGGGCGACTTCGAAGGTGCGAACCGGATGGGCGAGCCCGTCAGGCGTCAGCACCTCGGTGTCGCAAGGTTCGTACCACCTCGGGGCGCCCTCCTTGCGCTCTAATGCTCGCCATCCATCTTCGTCGACGGCGAAGACCAATCCATTGACGAGGTGGCCGCGGGCAGGAAGGATGTCGAGTACGCCGCCCTGGCGGGCCGTCGAGTAGCGTGTGAACGCAAGCCGCCGGTCCGGCAGCCATGCCCGGAAGAGCGGCCGCATGAGCCCCTCGCGGAAGCCGTTCTCCCCGCACCAGCGGTGCCAGTCCGCCAGATTGAGGTTGGACCCGTAGGCGAAATACCTGCGATTCATCTCTGCTGTTCGGTCTTTACGCTTGGCCAGACTTCGCGCCGGACGGCCTCGATCTCCGCCACGGACAGCAAGCCCTCTTCCGCGATGAAGTGGTAGCAGTCGAGGTTTTGGCTCGCAGCTTCCGCGAGCCAGCAGTCGCGCAGGAGGTAGACGGCTGCCGCCTTGTGTTCGACATGCTGCTGCGGCACGTAGCCGTAAAGACACCAGACCCACTTCCGATTCCAGTCGTTGTCGTCATTGGCGTCGGCCCACAGCAGCCAGTGCCGGGAACGGAGCTATTGTCAAATCTGGTGTACGCGAGTTGATCAGGCGACGGCCCTGCGTGGCGTTTGATGGTCGGTTTTTGGTGCCCGTTGCTGCACTTCAATTCCGTCGCGGAACTGCACTCCGTTGATGACCTTGGCCAACCGCTC
>CAIWHR010000395.1 GCA_903912485.1 uncultured beta proteobacterium
GAGCGGTTGGCCAAGGTCATCAACGGAGTGCAGTTCCGCGACGGAATTGAAGTGCAGCAACGGGCACCAAAAACCGACCATCAAACGCCACGCAGGGCCGTCGCCTGATCAACTCGCGTACACCAGATTTGACAATAGCTCACCCGCCCGTCCACAAGCGCCGCCCGAGTGACGTGATCTTCGGACGACGTTATCTCGTCCACCTTCATGTCCTTCGGAGTAACCCACGGCACGGTGCCACTCGTCCAATAGGCCGGGTTCGCCTTCGACGGTGTGTTGCCACCCGTCCATGTCCCAAGATCGCGCAGGCGAACCATCGTCGATGTGGTCACGCCGCTAGTTCCTTGTTCAACGCTTCAATCAGCACCGGTAACTCCGCGCCGAAGAGTTGGTGCACCTTCCCCAGCCCACCGTGTTGATCAAAAGGCGCGTAGCCAAAGTCGTCCGCTTCGATGCCGAGATTCGACGCAATGTGCTCCGCCATATTCTCCAACCACCACCGCTGCTCATCATTGAAGCCGCTGCCCGTCGCCTCCTGCTGTGCCATCCACGCCTTGAAATTGGCGGCAACCCGTTCCGGGTAGGGAACCAGTTCGTTCTCCTGATGCATCGCATAGCGCACGAGCGACACAAGGTCGGTAAGAATGCGCCGCGTACTCGTGCCCCTCACCTTGGTATTGTCAAGCGCTGCGTATGCCTGCCATAGCTGGCTCTCCGTCCAAAGGTGTGGCGGTGCCTGCAGGGTATCGGCGAGCGCCTTCAGGTCGTCGAATTTGAGTGGCGCTTTCGTCGGACGGTTGTAAAGGATCTGCAGCGCCGTGATCTCGTCCTTGTGCTGCTTGATGAACTCCTCAAACGTAGTGACGATTTCCTTGGCGCGGTCGGTCGTGAAGCCAGCGTAGGTGACTTCGTCCGACGTTACGTTGTCGATAATCTGCTCGTTCTGCTGCTTCAGCGCCAGGATCAGTTCGCGCAGCTTTGGGTCATGCAACGGCTTCCCGGCTTCGGCGCGTGCCGCAGCGGCTTGGTCGCCTGCCACGCCCTGCCCTGCTTCCGATCCGGATTGAGATGGAGAAAACAGGTCCGGGTTCAGGGCATCGACCAGCCGCCGGGTCAAATCCTTGAGCGTAAGCCCGCCGCTCGCTAGGGTGATCCTGGCCTTGTCGGCAGGGGGCAGGTCTTTCTCCAAACGCGCGAGACGGGCAGCTACTGACGACAGGACGTCCGGCTCGGCGTTTCCGAGCGCAATCGCCAGCAGCAGCTTGTCAAGCGGCACCGACTTCTTCTGATCCATGGGCCGCGAGTCGGTCAGGTCCTGCTCACAGACTCCGACGCAGTCCACGATGACGAAATGGTCCTTCGCCTTGGCGTCGGGGGTGACACCCCTGAGATCGTTGGGCGAGATGACCCGCACGCCGCGGCCCTTCATCTGCTCGAAGAAGGTGCGGCTCTTCACCGCCCGCATGAACATCACGATCTCCAGCGGCTTGATGTCGGTGCCGGTGGCGATCATGTCCACGGTGACGGCGATGCGGGGGTGGTAGCTGTTGCGGAAGGCCGCGATCAGGCGCTCAGGCGTCTCCCCTGTCGTCCGGTACGTGATCTTCTGCGCGAACTCGTTGCCCTTGGCAAACTCCTCCCGGACGATCTTGACGATGTCCTCCGCGTGGCTGTCGCTCTTGGCAAAGATCAGCGTCTTCGGTACCTCGGTGCGTCCCGGAAAGATTTCGGTCGGCAGCTTGTCGCGAAACGCACGCACGAGCTTGCGGATCTGGTCCACCGCCACGACATCACGGTCGAGCTGCTCGGGATCGTAGGCAAACTCCTCGTCGAGTTGCTCCCATCGTACCTTGCGCGTGAGCTTGTTGCGCAGGTCTACGTAGAAGCCGGCGTCGACCTTGCCGCCCGTCTCGCTGACCTGCGTGCGGATGCGATAGACATCGTAGTTGACGTTCACGCCATCGGCCACGGCCTGCTCATGGCCGTATTCCATGATCAGGTTTTGGTTGAAGAATCCGAACGTCTGCTTGCTAGGCGTTGCGGTGAGCCCGATCAGGTAGGCGTCGAAATACTCCAGCACCTGCCGCCACAGGTTGTAGATCGAGCGGTGCGCCTCGTCGGTGACGATGACGTCGAACGTCTCGATCGGAATCGCCGGGTTGTAGTCGATCGGCTCGGGCGTCTTGAACAGGGATTCCAGCCCTTCGGTGGAGACCTCGTCGTCCTCCGGCGCAAGGTCACGGCCCTTCAGCATCGAGAACATGCGCTGGATCGTGCTGATCGTCACCCGCGCCGTCTTGTCGAGCGTGTTCGATGCGAGATGCTGGACGATGTACTCCTCGCCGAACTTGAAATTGTTGTAGGGCGAAACGTACTGGTCGAACTCCTTCTTGGTCTGGCGCCCGAGGTTGCCGCGGTCCACCAGGAACAGCACGCGCCGCGCGCCGGCGAACTTGATCAGGCGGTAGATGAAGCTGATCGCGGTAAACGTCTTCCCGCTGCCGGTGGCCATCTGGATCAGCGCGCGCGGCTTGTTGGCGGCGAGCGACTTCTCCAGATTCTTGATGGCGACGATCTGCGCGGGCCAGAGGCCGGCCTCGACCAGCGGCGGCAGTGCGCGGGTCCGGGCGAGGAACGTTGCCGGAGCGAATGCTGCGGTTGCGCTGGCGACGCCGGTGTCGAGGACCGTCGTCATCGGCTGCGCGGTGAGCCATTCCGCCAGCATCTCCGGGCGATGAAACGCGAAGGTCGGCCGCGAGCGAGGCTCGGGATCAAGCCCGTTGGTGAAGCGTGTCTCCAAGCCGGTCGACTGGTACGAGAACGGCAGCGGTCGCGCCCACGCCGGCAACGTTGCGGGCAGGCCGGCGACATACCGCGCCGCCTGGATTTCGACGCCGGTCAAGGTGACGCCCTGCTTCTTGGCCTCGATCACGCCGGCGGCCTTGCCGTCGACATAGAGCAGGTAGTCCGCGAAGCCGTGACCAGGCAGCGGAAACTCGCGGATTGCTACTCCCCGTCCCGCTTGGATGTTCGCCTGCGCCAAATCGACGACTTGCCAGCCCGCCACCTGCAGCAGTCGATCGATCTCGGCTCGCGCTTGGTCTTCTGGTGACACGCCGTCCCCCTAGCCCTGATGCTAGCAGGAAGGGAAGCATCGTTGGGCAGGAGGAGGCGACTCGATACGGCGCGGATCAGCCGCAGTTCAAAAGCCAGCGGATCAGGGCGCCTCGCCAGCCCCGCGCCTGCCTTGCCCGGCGGCCAAGTGCCAAGGCTTCCGGATCCGTCGCCACGTCCGGCGGTGCGACCAGTTGGCTCGTCCGGATCGCAGATTCACGCTCCTGAGCGAGCCATGCGTCCCAGCCGCCGACTAGCTTGACCCGATCCGCAATCTGAACGGGAACGTCGAACAGCACGATACCGGCCGCGGCCTTTCTTGCCCGACATCGCGCCATGCGCTCCGCTGCCCCCGAGCGCGAGGCATTGGCGGGGCGCCCAGCATCCGCGTCACGCACCCATGCTACGACTCGAGCGAGCCCATGTTCTGCCTTGAGGTGGCAATCTTCCGCGCGACGGTCCTCCCTCAGCGCCCCGTCACCGCAAGACGCAACCGTTGCGTCACCGTTACGCATGGTCGACCGTCGCAGCCGTTCGCCCGCTGCGGCTCGGCAGGTGCGTCGGCCCGGTCACGGGGTGTTCGGTGACCAAAGCTTTCGACCACGGGAGAGTTCTACGAATCCTCCTGGGTTCGGGTGGAACTCGCGGTGCAATGCGGCATCCCGGGAGATGCCGTCAAGCCCACGAACCACCGAGACGGCGGGATGCATCGGCTTGATATGCGAGCGATACCCGCTCAGGCGGACGGTCCACCCATGTCGCAGCGCAAGCGCCCCATCCGGCCACACGCCGTCGAGCCACTGAAGGGCCGGGGCAAGGATCTCGAGCGTCAGGGCCTCATGCTCGATCAACGCATGCGTCTTGTATCCCAACGGAGACTTCTCGTGCGTCCTGATCTTGCCGACGTCGTGAAACAGGGATTGGACGATTGCCAGATCTCGATCGAGCGAGGCAAGCCCGACCAGCAGTGCCGCGTTGGTGGCCAACTCGATGCTGTGTTCGGCGACACCGCCCTCCCGTCCGTGGTGATCACCGAAGCTGGCCTGCACACGGAAGAAGGCACGAGCCAGTGCGGCATCGGCAAACACCCGGGTAACAAATCCATGCAGCGCCGGGGTGCTGATCTGGGCAACCACACACCGCAAGCGATCAATGACGCCAACAACCGGCGAAATGCCGTGCGGCAGGGTCCCGACCTGGTCGAGCGCCGACGGCTCAGCGACCATGTCAATTGCCCTGAGCTTTCCGAAGCGCGCGCGATCCCTCTCCTGAATCTGGAACTCAACATCGACGATCGTCCACTCGGGAATGGCCATCGGCACGGTGACGATGTTCGGCCACGCCAGGCACCGCAGCTTGCCGCTTCTATCGAGGAGTTCGACGACCCGATACCCGGTTCCGTTGGAGCAGATGTTCTCGAAAATCCGACCGACGCGAAAGCGGCCACGAAGGACTTGGCCGACGACGACGGAACTGAGGGCAGCCCTGCCCTGCTCCGCGGGCGGCAGCGTCAACACAGGGGATTCATTAGGCATTGCGGTCACCCTCCACGTTGGTGGCGGTGGGAGCATTGGTGAAGCGACTCGCCACCAGCAACTCGAACGCCGACCCGTCGCGCCGCGTCAGGTTCGGCACGAACCGGGAATAGATCCGGAACAGCATCTCTGTCGTGGCGTGGCCCATCTGACGCGCGATCCATTCGGGGTTCTCGCCGGATGCGAGCCACAGCGTGGCGGCCGTGTGCCGCGTCTGGTACGGCCGGCGCGCCTTGAGGCCGAGATGGCGCAGGAGCGGGTACCAGATCCGCTTGGTGACGTTGTTGTGATCGAGGGGCTGTCCGGCTCGGTTGGAGAAGACGTACTTGCCGCCGCTCCCAGTCCGGGCCTTCTGGCGCGAGAACGCCTGATACACGAGTTCAGACATCTGGATGTCACGGTGCGACTCACGAGTCTTGGTCTCCTCGTCCTCGACGCCGCCGACGATGGTTTCCCGGATGAGGATGAGCCGGTGCTCGAAATCGACGTATTGCCACTTGAGGCCGTCGATCTCGCCGGTCCGCATCCCGGTGAAGAATCGGATCAGGAAGTAATCGCGGTAGTCCTCACGGACGGTGTCGGTAATCCGGCGCACCTCCTCCATCGTGAACGGCTCGACGTCTGCCTTCTGCAACTTGAGCGGCTTGATGTTGTAGTACGGCGAGATGAACTTGTACCGGTCGGACGCCTCGGTGAGGATCAGGCTCAGGATGTTCATCACGGCATTCACCCGCCGCGGCGACAGCGTTGCCCGCTTGCGGCCCTTGAGCTTGGCGAGCTCGGCGCGAAACTGAAGAATCGATTCCCGCGTCACCTCGCTCACCGGCGTCTCCCCGAATTTCGGAAGGAGATGGCAGTCGATGATGCCCGTCACCGTCAGGTGATACGAGCGACGCCATTGGACTTCGTTCTCGCGCACCCAGGTCTCGGTGAACGCCTTGAAGGGCACCGTCACGGCCGCGGGGACCGACACCGCGCTGACGGGCGCCGGCTGGGACGTACCGAACCGTTCCTGAACGCTCGCGGCGATCAGCGACCGAATCGGTTCCGGCGCCGGTGCCGACGACGCGTCGACCGCAGGCCCGGTGAAGCGAGAAGCATGCTTGCTCGTCGGGAAATATCGGGCGTAGTCGAAGATGCCGAGCTTGATCTCCGCCTCAATCTTTTCCAGCACCTTGGCGACCTTCCGGCGATTGGCAGGCGTGTCCTCCAGCGCCGTCTGCTCGCGGCACCGGACACCCTGATGGAAGAAGTCCAGGTAGAGCGTCCCGGTCTCCTTCCGCACGCGGACCTTAGCCATGGCAGATCCCGCCGTTGGCCATGGGGATGGCGAGTTCGTCGTCATCGGAACGAACGCGCATGTCGCTCTCGATCCGTTCCCACAGGTAGAGAATCTTTCGTCCGCCGAACGGACGGATGTAGTGCACGCCCTCGAGCAGGACGCTGTCCTTGAGGCGTTCCCGAATTGTTCTCGGGTCATACTTGATGCGCGCCGAGAGCTCTTCGGTGGTGAGGTACGTCTGCGCCATGGGCGCCTCCTATCAGTGATAGACTTGCCGCCTAGGGTGGAGATTGGTCGTTGTCAATCGAAAATCTTCACCCTATACGACATTCTAGACCAATAAAAGTCGCCTAGCAAGCACTTTCTTTATCCTGACTGTATTTTATTTATCGAGCAGGCTCGCGATGATCCGCTGCCACCTGTCGCGCCTCATGGGCGAACGCAAGCTCAAGGTGATCGACGTCGCCCGCCAGACCGGGCTCCATCGAAATACGATCACCTTGCTCTACGACGAGACCGCCGCCCGCGTGGAGATCGAGGCAATCGACAAGCTATGTGCGCTGTTCGGGGTGACAGTCGGGGAGCTGTTCGAGTACGTGCCGGAGGAGCCGGCGGGCGAGAGCGGCAAGTAGCGCTGAACCTGGTCCCGCGACCGCGCTGCCACCAGATGAAAGAGTTCTGGGACAGCTCAGCACACTAGGCTGATCGACGGCAATCGTCGCACACAGTAAACGGCCTGATCATCGCGTTCCGCGCGCGCGAACGTCTGCAATCGCACTTGCCAACAGTCGTCAGTTGTGGCGACGTGACTGACGGCCTCGACGCGTTGCCGACGTTCAGATTGGCGTCGCTGACGTCAGCAAGGCAGCGATACCAGTCCTAGGCATCGGGTCGAGTCCAGGCGGCACCCGGCCAAGTCCGGTCGTCCCCGCCTCCAAGAGATTGCGCGTGGCGTGACCGGTGTCAGGCGGAACCAGACCTTGGCGGCCGACCTACACCAACGCCGCCATCAGTTGGAGCACGGCATTGTCCGGATCACGACCTTGGTGC
>CAIWHR010000396.1 GCA_903912485.1 uncultured beta proteobacterium
AGGTTGAACTGGTCGTCCCAGCGGAACTCGAACCGCGCCTTGCTGAGCGCGTCGTCGCGCTCGCGGGCCGAGGGATGACCCTTGGCCAGGTCGGCGGCATGGGCGGCGATCTTGTAGGCGATAACGCCGTCCTTCACGTCCTTCTTGTTGGGCAGGCCGAGGTGTTCCTTGGGCGTGACATAGCAGAGCATGGCGCAGCCATACCAGCCGATCATCGCCGCGCCAATGGCGCTGGTGATGTGGTCGTAGCCGGGCGCAATGTCGGTGGTGAGCGGGCCCAGCGTGTAGAACGGGGCTTCCGCGCACCACTCGAGCTGCTTGTCCATGTTCTCCTTGATCAGGTGCATGGGGACGTGGCCGGGGCCTTCGTTCATGACCTGGCAGTCCAGCTCCCAGGCGATCTTTGTCAGCTCGCCGAGCGTGGCGAGCTCGGCCATCTGCGCCTCGTCGTTGGCGTCGAAGCCGGAGCCCGGGCGCAGGCCGTCGCCCAGCGAGAACGCGACGTCGTATGCCTTCATGATCTCGCAGATGTCCTCGAAGTGCGTGTAGAGGAACGATTCCTTGTGGTGCGCGAGGCACCACTTGGCCATGATCGAGCCGCCGCGGGAGACGATGCCCGTCATCCGCTTCGCCGTCATCGGGATGTAGCGCAGCAGCACGCCGGCGTGGATGGTGAAGTAGTCGACACCCTGTTCGGCCTGCTCGATCAGCGTGTCGCGGAACATCTCCCAGGTGAGCTCCTCGGACCGGCCGTCGACCTTTTCCAGCGCCTGGTAGATCGGCACCGTCCCGATCGGCACCGGCGAGTTGCGGATGATCCACTCGCGCGTCTCGTGGATGTTCTTGCCGGTGGACAGATCCATCACCGTGTCGGCGCCCCAGCGCGTCGCCCACGTCATCTTCTCCACTTCCTCGTTGATCGACGAGGACAGCGCGGAGTTGCCGATGTTGGCGTTGATCTTCACCAGGAAGTTGCGGCCGATGATCATCGGCTCGATTTCCGGATGGTTGACGTTGCAGGGGATGATCGCGCGGCCGCGGGCGATCTCGGCGCGGACGAATTCGGGCGTGATGACCGGCGGAATGGCGGCGCCGAAGCTCTCGCCCGGATGCTGGCGGGTGACGATCTCCGGCAGCGCCTTCAGCATCTCCTCGCGCCGGAGGTTCTCGCGGATGGCGACGTACTCCATCTCCGGCGTGACGATGCCGCGGCGCGCGTAGTGCATCTGCGAGACGTTGGCGCCGGCCTTCGCGCGGCGCGGGCGCCGGGCGAGGTCGAAGCGCATGCCGGTGAGTTCGGCGTCGGCGAGCCGCGCGCGGCCGTAGCCGGACGTCGGGCCGTCGAGCTCGACGGTGTCGGCGCGATCGAGGATCCAGGCCGCGCGCAGCGGCGCGAGCCCGCGGCGGATGTCGATCGCGACCGTCGGGTCGGTGTAGGGGCCGGAAGTGTCGTAGACGACGATCGCCGGATTCTTCTCGGCGCCCATGTTCGCCGGCGTGTCGGCCTGCGCGATCTCGCGCATCGGCACGCGCAGATCGGGGCGCGAGCCCTCGACGTAGATCTTGCGCGAGTTCGGCAGCGGCGCGACGGCGGCCGCGTCGACCTGCGCCTCGCGGGCGTAGAACTGGTCGTTGGCGTTCATGGGTGCTCCTCGGCGGGCGGGGGGCGCGGGAGCGGGAGGACATTCACGCTTCCCTGCGCCGGCATTATCCGTGCAGGTACCAAGGGTCTTTTCTCACCCGGCCGGCGATTCGCGGCCAGGACCCCCAGCGTCGGAGGTCACGTTACGCCAAAGCGGGGCACCGGGCAACACACGTTCGCTCGGCCCGTCACCCGGCCCGTCGCCGCAGTCAGTCGCCGCGGCGGGACATCGCTGCGGCGAGGGTATCCATCAGCACCCGCACCCGGTGCGGGACGTGCCGGTTGCTCGGCAGCATCGCGTAGATGCCGAGTTCGGGCACGGGAAAGCCCGCGAGAATGGTCTCGACGCGGCCGGCCGCCAGGAAATCCTCGACGATGAAATCGGGCTGGCAGGCGATGCCCAGACCGTGCGCGGCGGCTTCGGTCAGCACGATGCCGTTGTTGGCGTTGATGCGGCTGCGCACCGGAAAATTCTCGATCCGGCCGTCGATCACGAACTGCCAGGTCTGACTGCCCGAGGCGCCGGTGTAGCCGAGGCATTCGTGATGCACGAGCTCCGCCGGATGCTGCGGGCGGCCGTGCCGGTCGAGGTAGTCCGGCGAGGCGACGACCCGCAGCTGGCTGCTGCCGATCTTTCGCGCGATGTCGCCCGCCGCGAGGCGGCTGGTGATGCGGATCGACAGGTCGATGCCCTCCTCGATCAGCTTGACGCGACGGTCGGTGTAATCCATGTCCAGCGCGACTTCCGGATGGCGTTGCGAGAAATCGAGCAGGAGCTGCGACAGGCGCTGCAGCCCGAAATGCAGCGGCAGGCTGATGCGGATCTTGCCGCGCGGCGTCAGGCGCTCCTGCGCCACGTCCGTTTCCGCGGATTCGACCAGATTCAGGATCACCCGGCACTTTTCCAGGTACGCGGTGCCGGCGGAGGTCAGCGCCAGCCGGCGCGTGCTGCGCGCCATCAGCTTGACGCCGAGGTGCGCTTCCAGCGCTGCGATCTGCCGCGTGACCGCCGAGCGCGCCACGTCGAGCTGCTGCGCCACGGCCGAGAAGCTGCCCAGCTCGGCCACCCGAACGAAAAGATGCATGGCTTGAAGTCTGTCCATTGTTGCTCATGATGCAACAAAGTATTCATGATTGGCTACTATTTCGACGCCAAATGCGCGGTTACAGTACGCACCTCGCTGCAGGAGTCGCCCCAATGACCCACACCCAACCCGCCCTTTTCGTTCCCCACGGCGCGCCGACCTTCGCGCTGCGCCCGGGTGCGGCCGGCGCGGCGATCGCCGAGGCGGCGCGCAGCCTGACGCTGCCGCGCGCCATCGTCGTCGTCAGCGCGCACTGGGACACCGCGGTGCCCAGCGTCGGCTTTGCCGCCCGCCCGGAGACCATTCACGATTTCGGCGGCTTTCCCGACGAGCTCTACACGCTGCGCTACCCGGCCACCGGCTGCCGCGAGGCGGCCGGCGAGGTGGTGAGCGCGATCACCGCCGCCGGCCTGCCGGTGCAGGCGGTCGCCGATCGCGGCCTCGATCACGGCGCCTGGGTGCCGCTGCGCCTGATGTTCCCGGACGCCGACGTGCCCGTCATTCCGCTGTCCATCCAGAGCGCCGGCGGCCCGGAGCAGGCGTACCGCCTCGGGCGCGCGCTGGCGCCGCTGGCGGCCAAAGGCTTCCTGGTGATCGCTTCGGGCAACCTCACGCACAACCTGCGCGATTACCAGACGGCGGCACGCAACGGCGGCCGGATACCGGCCTACGTGCGCGAGTTCGCCGACTGGCTGGCGAGCCGCCTCAATGCGGGCGACCTTCCCGCGCTGCTCGATTACCGGCGACAGGCGCCGGGCGCCGTGCAGGCGCATCCGACCGACGAACATCTGCTGCCGCTGTACGTCGCCCTCGGCGCCGGCGGCGAGAACGCCGAGGTCAGCCGCCTGCACGCCGGCGTCGACGACTACGTCCTTGCGATGGACGCCTACGCGTTCCAGCCCCGATAAGGAGCCCTGCCCATGACCACGCACTACACCGCCACCGCCAAGGGGCTGCACTGGCTGATGGCCATCCTGCTCTTCGGCCTGCTCGCGCTCGGCTTCTACATGAGCGACCTGCCGCTGTCGCCGCAGAAGCTGAAGCTCTACTCGTGGCACAAGTGGGCGGGCGTCACCGCCTTCCTGCTGGTTGCCTTGCGGCTGCTGTGGCGCGCGGCCCAACGGCCGCCGGCGCTGCCCGACAGCATGTCGAAGATCCTGCAGCGAGCGAGCCAGGCCGGACATCTGGCCCTGTACCTCCTGATGATCGCCATCCCGGTTTCCGGCTGGCTGATGAGCTCGGCCAAGGGCTTCCAGACCGTCTGGTTCGGCGTGCTGCCGATCCCCGACCTCATCGGCAGGAACAGGGAACTGGGCGACTTGCTGGCGCTCGTTCACCAGGCGCTGGCGCTGCTGCTCGCGGCGCTCGTTGCCGGCCACGTCGCGGCGGCGCTGAAGCACCACTTTTTCGACCAGATCGACATCCTCACGCGGATGTCGCCCCTTCACCGTCCGGAGAACTGACTTGAATCGTTTCGCCCCAGCTCTGGCCCTCGCGCTGACGTCAGCGCTGCCGCTCGCGGCCCACGCCGTCGAATACAACCAGATCCACGCCGACCGCAGCGCCATCGACTTTTCCTACCAGCAGATGGGCGTCACCATGGACGGCAAGTTCCGCAAGTTCGCGACGCAGCTCAATTTCGACCCGGCGAAGCCGGCCGCCGCCAGGGCCGCTTTCGACGTCGACCTCGCCAGCATAGACACCGGTTCCGGCGAAGCCGACCAGGAAGCCGCCGGCAAGCTGTGGTTCAACACCAAGGCGTTCCCGGTCGCCCGCTTCGCGTCCAGCAGCGTCAAGGCGCTCGGCGGCAACCGCTTCGAGGTCGCCGGCAAGCTGACGATCAAGGGCCGCACGCAGGACGTCGTCGCCCCCGTCACGTTCACGACGCAGGGGAACCAGGGCGCTTTCGACGGCGCGTTCAGCTTCAAGCGCGCCGATTTCGCCATCGGCGAGGGTCCCTGGGCAGCCTTCGACACCGTCGCCAACGAAATCCGGATCAAGTTCCACGTCATCGCCGCCACCGGCAAGTAATCCCAAGCTCACCAGGAGACTCACCATGAACAAGCTCACCCGCCTCGGCGCCGCCGTCCTGCTCGCGACTGCCGCCGCCACGCCGGCGCTGGCCGCGCCGGAGACGTACACCATCGACGGCAGCCACACTTTCCCGCGCTTCTCGTACAGCCATTTCGGCTACTCGACGCAGTTGAGCCGCTTCGACCGGACGACCGGCAAGATCGTCTTCGACAAGGCGGCCCGGACGGGATCGGTCGACATCGTGATCGACGCCAAGTCGGTCAGCACCGGCTCCACGACCTTCGACGGGCACATCCAGGGCGAGGACTTCCTCGACACCGCGCAGTTCCCGACGGCCACGTTCAAGTCGACCAAGGTGGTCTTCGACGGCGACAAGCCGGTCGCGGTCGAGGGCAAGCTGACGCTGAAGGGAGTCACCCGGCCGGTCACTCTGGCGCTGACCTCGTTCCAGGCGATGCCGCACCCGATGCTGAAGAAGGACGCCATCGGGGCCAACGGCAACGTCACCGTCAAGCGCTCCGACTTCAACGCCGGCAAGTACGCGCCGTACGTCGGCGACGACGTGAGGATCGACATCGCGGTCGAAGCGATCAGGGATTGAGCCTGGACCGCGCCGCGCCGCGCGCGCATCCTGAACGACCGGACAACGCATTCGAGGAGATGGCAATGAGCAAGCGATTGAGTGACGAAGGGCGGGACCTGCTGTTCCGTGCCGCGCGCACGCACGGCGCCTGGCTCGACCGGCCGGTGGCCGACGAGACGCTGCGCGAACTCTACGACCTGATGAAGTGGGGGCCGACCAGCGTCAACAGCAGCCCGGCGCGGATCGTGTTCCTGCGCACGCCCGAGGCGAAGGAGCGCCTGCGGCCGGCGCTGGCGCCGGGCAACGTGGACAAGACCATGGCGGCGCCGGTCACCGCGATCATCGCCTACGACGTGAAGTTCTACGAACGGCTGCCGAAGCTGTTTCCGCACGCCGACGCGCGCGCCTGGTTCGCCGACACGCCCGAACTGGCCGAATCGACGGCGCGGCGCAACAGTTCGCTGCAGGGGGCGTACCTGATGATCGCCGCCCGCGCCGTGGGGCTGGACTGCGGACCGATGTCCGGCTTCGACAACGCCAAGGTGGACCACGAATTCTTTCCCGCGGGCGCGGCCCGCGGCGAGTTCGCCCAGGAGTACTTTGCCGACAGCCACATCAAGAGCAACTTCCTCTGCAACCTGGGCTACGGCGATCCGGTCAAGCTGTTTCCCCGCGGCCCGCGGCTGGATTTCGACGAGGCCTGCCAGCTGCTCTGAAGACGTCCCGCAACCCGGGCAGCGGCACGCTGTCGGGCACCAAGACGGTGGCGGCGGTCAACGGCACGGCGACGTTTGCCAATCTGTCGGTCGACAAGTCCGGCATCGGCTACACGCTGGTCGCATCGAGCGGAGCGCTGTCGCCCGCGACGTCGACGCCGTTCGAGATCACGACACGCCTGCTCGTCGCTGCGTTGCCGACCACTGGCGCTGTCACCGTCGCGATGGCGGGAGGAGGCGCCGCCTGCACCTTCGCCGCGGGCGGCTATGTGCCGGTGACGGGCGGCGCGGCGTCGCCGCCTGCCGGCAGCGCGCCCTCCGGTTACGCGTTCCCGTACGGACTCGTCAATTTCACCGCGACCTCCTGCACCGGCACGATCACGCTGACCTACACGTTCCCCGGCCCGCTGCTGCCGGATGCGGTGTTCTGGAAGTACGGGCCGACGGAACTGCAGCAGGATTCGCACTGGTACGTGATGCCCGCGGTCATCAGCGGCAACACGTTGACCGTCACCATCGCCGACGGCGGACTGGGCGACGACGACCTCAAGGTGAACGGAACCATCGTCGATCCGGCCGGCGTGGGCTTCGCGATCGTCGACGCGACCCCGGTCCCGACGCTCCGGTGGCCTGCGCTGCTGCTGCTGGCGCTGCTGTTGACCGCGGCATCCACGTTCGCGTTGTCGCGGAAGCCACGCTGATGTGTCCGAAATCCTGCCGATTTGCCCCGGGCGCCGCTCCCCCGTAAAATCACCGGCGCCGCGGGTGTAGCTCAATGGCAGAGCAGAAGCTTCCCAAGCTTACGACGAGGGTTCGATTCCCTTCACCCGCTCCAACGCTCCGTATCGGCCACGCGGGTCGGGCGTCTCCGCAAGCCCGGTGATCCGGCTTCACCGATGACCATCTACGACGAGCTTCCCTACCCGGTCCTTTCGTACTCGCGGACGCACCCGGCCGAACTGGCCACGCTCGCCACGTTGCACGGCATGAGGCCTGCCCCCGTACAGCGGTGCCGCGTGCTGGAAGTCGGCTGCGCCCGGGGCGGCAACATCATCCCGATGGCGCTTGGCTTGCCCGGCAGCAGCTTCGTGGGCATCGACCTTTCGCGTCGTCAGATCGAAGAAGGCCGCCGGTACGTCGAACGGCTGGGGCTCACGAACCTGCGTCTGGAGGCTCGGGATCTGATGGATTTCGACGACTCGTTCGGCGAGTTCGATTACGTCATCGCGCATGGACTCTACTCGTGGGTCCCCCCGGCAGTGCGCGACAGGCTGTTCGACGTCTGTCGGCGCCAGCTTGCTCCGCAGGGGGTCGCCTTCATCAGTTTCAATGCCTATCCCGGATGGCGGGCGATGAGCGCCATCCGCGACATGCTGCTGTATCGGGTCAGGGGCATCGAGGCGCCACGGCTGCGGGCCGAAAAAGCCCGCGAGTTCCTGGCGCTGCTGTCCGACGTGGCCGGCAAGTCGGTCGGCATCGCGTCGGAGCTGCCGCAGGCCTATGCCCGGTTCCTGCAGAAGACGCCCGGCTTCGCAGCCCAGGGCCACGACGACTACCTCCTCTACGACCTCGTCGCGGAGACCAACGATCCGGTCTATTTTCACGAGTTCGCCGCCCAGGCCGCTCGCCATGGGCTGCAGTGCCTGTGCGATTCGGATTTCCGCGCCTCGCTGCTCCACGGCCTTGCCCCCGACGCGGTCGAACGGGTCGGCAGCATGGCCGGCGATCGCATCGAACGGGAACAGTACTGCGACTTTCTCTCCAACCGGATGTTCCGGCAAAGCCTCGTCTGTCGCGCCGGCTTGCCGGTCGGCTTCGAGCCCGGGGTCGAGGCCTTGCACGCGTTTCGCTACGGCTCCAGCGCCAGCGCCGAAGGCACGGTCGGCGTCGGGGAAGTCGCCGTGCAGAGGTTCGTCAGCAGCGACCAAGCCTCGCTGTCCACCGATCATCCGCTGAGCAAGGCGGCGCTGCATCACCTGATCGGGCTCCGGCCGCACACCTGTACGTTCGCCAACCTTCTGGAAGCGGCGAGTCGGCGCCTGAACATCGGCGAACCGGACCCCGCCAGCGCCGACGACGATATCCGGATGCTGGCGAGCAACCTGCTCAGCGGATTCACCCACAGCGACCGGCTGGTGTCGCTCTCGGTCTTCGAGCCGGACTTTGCCGACACGGTCAGTGCGCATCCGCTGGCGAGCGCCTGGGCGCGGATGCAGGCCGAGTGGGATGCGTCCGTCACCACCTTGCGCCACGAACGCCACGTCCTTGCGCCGCACGAACGGATTCTGTTGCCGCTGCTGGACGGCAGGCGCGACGTCCCGGCGTTGATCGAGGCGCTGCTCGCCGGACCCGTCGCCAGCGGCGAACTGGTTCTGAAATACCAGGATCGGCCCGTCAGCGATCCGGCCGAACTGCGCGGCCTGCTGCAGGACGGCGTCGAAAAGGCACTGGCCGCCTTCGCCGCCGCGCCCCTGCTGCTGGCCTGAGCAGGGTGACCGGTGCACCCTTGGCGCTCACCGCCGACCCCGATGCCGGCTCCTGCCCGGCGCCCGACGGGTCAGGGTCGGCAATACCTGTTGCCGGTGGCGTACACGCAGAACGTCTGATGCGATGTCAACGAACCTGCGCCGGCGACGCCCTGCGGTCCCGTGTCGCCGGTCGGCCCCGTCGCGCCGGTCACCCCGGTCGTGCCCTGCGGTCCTGCACCGCCGGTCGCCCCCGTCGCCCCCGGGAGGCCCTGAATTCCCTGCGCGCCGGTGGAACCTGTTGCCCCGGTCGCTCCGGTAGCGCCCGTGATGCCCTGAATCCCCTGCGCGCCGGTGGAACCTGTCGCGCCGGTTGCTCCGGTCGCCCCCGTGACGCCCTGAATCCCCTGGGCGCCGGTGGAACCTGTCGCGCCGGTCGCCCCGGTCGCGCCAGCCGCCCCGGTCGCGCCGGTCGCACCGGTCGCACCGGTCGCCCCCGGGATGCCCTGAATCCCCTGCGCGCCGGTGGAACCCGCCGCTCCGGCCGCTCCGGTAGCGCCCGTGGCTCCCGCCGGCACGGCCGTGCACTTGGTCAACTGGCCATTGGCGTCGTGGCAGACGAACGCGCCGTTGGCGGCGGTGCCCGGCAGGCCCGGCACGTGCACTTCGCCGGAATCCCTGACCTGAAACTGCGGCGTCCCCCCCGCATTCTTCACGACGAAGGAGCCGCCGCTGTTCGGCGTCACCTCGACGTCCGCCGCGCCCAGGGCGCCGCCCGTCGCTGCCGCGACCAGGGCCAGCACCAAGGTCGGCATCCGGCGTTGTCGTCTGCTTCTCATTGCCTGCTCTCCGTTCGTTCGTCGATTCCGGCCCTGCGCTCGTCCGTCAACGGCCCCCGCACTGTCGGTCGCGGCCGCGAAGGCGCCCATGTCGTCGCTCCAAGCACTCACCCTTGCGATGAATCTTTCATAACTACCACGCGTGCCCGCAGCCGTGCAAGAAGCCGACACTCCGGCAGGATCATGCCTCGAGAAAGCGACGGTTGCCGCGCCCGGCTCAAGGGTGAGTAAAATGCCTTCTACGGGGCGAAGTGAATCGAAGTGAATTCCACGCCGCCCGGCAGGGGATTTCCGAACCTTGGGATCCCGGGACCCGAATGACGGAGGTGCACCGCATGGCGCAGGAAAAGAATGGCGAGCAGGACCAGGGCCCCGGAGCCGGCCGCCCCGGGGTGACGCGAAGGGATTTCCTCGACGGCGCGGCGCTCGCCACGGCCGGCACTGCGGCGGCAGTGATCGCGGGCCTCATTCCCCGCGACGCCTCGGCCGCCGAAAGCGCCGTCGCGGCACCCAAGCCTTCCCCGAAGGCGGCCGTGGTTGCCGCCGGGGTTTCCTTCCAGTTCGGCCTCGACGTCGGGGGCAAGACGGTCGGCTATTTCCAGGAATGCACGGGCATCGGTTCCGAGACCGAAGTCGTCGAGCAGAAGTTCGTTGACGGGAACGGGATCGAGACCACGAAGAAGATCCCCGGCCGGTTGAAATACAACGACGTCACCCTCGCGCGCGGCATCACCGGCGACAAATTCGTATGGACCTGGCGCAGGCAGGTCGAGGTAGGCAAGATGAACGACGCTCGCACCAATTGTTCGATCTCGATGCTCAATCAGGCGCTCGAGCCGGTCGCGACGTGGGACCTGGCCAATACCTGGCCGAGCAAGGTGTCCGGGCCCGCGCTGGGAGTCGACGGCGACTACGGGGTCGAGGCGGTCGTCCTGACTTGCGAAGGGATGATCAGGACCTTGTTACCTGCTCGCGAGCGTCACCGCCTTCAGCGGGCCGCCGAGCAGACATCCTTGACGTGACCGCGCAGCCAGCGATGCGCGGAATCGGCATCCAGCCTTGGATGCCAGAGCATTGAAACGGTGATCTCCGGCGTGGCGACCGGAAGAGGGAAGCCATGCATTTCGGCGCGCAGGCTTCCGGTGTGCCGTTCGGGAACGCTGGCGATCATATCCGAGGCCCGGGCCAGCGCCAGCGCGGTCGAAAAGCCGGCGACGATCGTGACGATCTTCCGTTCCAACCCGAATCGCCTCAGCGCTTCATCGATCGGGCTCTTGTCCAGACCCTGTCGCGAGACGCAGACGTGCCTGCCTGAGATGCGCGCCATGAAGCTGCTCGTCAGCCATTCCACCGACATTCACAACATATTCCATATTTTCGCGCGTGAGATCCACGCGATATGGGAATCGACGCGGGCGATCGAGAGCGCGGCAGGACCCGATGCCGAAGTCGGCATCGTGTTGACCCATTACGAAGACACTCCCAGCAATCGATGGCGGCGCGACCTGTTGACGAGCACGTACCGGAACGTGTGGATTCGTTATTACGCGCCCGCAGGCTCTGGTCCTGGAGTCGGAGCGGGGGCTGCCGCCAGGGTCGACCGGCGGCATATCCTCCGATACACGCAATCCCCTGCGTGGATGGTCGACCCGTGGACGTTTCGCGCGTACGAGCCGGTGCCGGCGCTGATGGAAATGGCGGCGAAGGTGAGGCAGGCTTTGGCGCTGCGGGCCGGGTCGGCTTCGACGAGCGCGACCGGCGGGACCCGAGTCGTCTTCGTGGAACGCAGGCACAGTCGCGTGGCGTACGACGCGAGGACGCGCCTGCCGTTGGCCGGCGTGCTGGAGGCGATGTTGTCGCGATGCGGCGTCCCGTTCGAGAGTGTCTGCTTCGACGAAGGCGTTTCGCTGGAAATGCAGGCGCGATGCCTGGCGAATGCCCGCATCATGATTTCGGTGCACGGCGCAGCCAACACCAATCTGTTCCTGCTCCCCGAAGGCGCGTCCCTGTTCGAGATCAACTTCCGCAAGCACTGGTATTGCGACCCCGTATGCGCTCGCCACAGGTCGGCGCAGATCCCCTATGCCACCCGGTGTGACGGACCGCTGACCTTTCGACCGCATTTTCACAAGGCGGACTATCACAACCTGGCACAGGTCTTCGGCGTGAAGTACAGGGAATTCGAAATCCTGGACGCCGAGCGCTTTCTCGATGCCAATCCGATCAACCTGGAGCGGCTTTACGTGGACGCCGAGCGTCTGGCTTCGTCGGTCGTAGGCGAACTGGGCCTGGGCCGGGCGTAGGTCGATCTGACGCGGACCGTCCCCCAGGGGGTGCGAACCCCGGCGGAGCCGGCCGCATTGCCGCGTCGGGGCTCGATGGGCAGGTTCCCGCGTCGGTCACCTGGGCGGCTTGCGAAGCGGGTGGGAATCGATCTCTTGCGTCCGCCGGTCGAGCTTCGCGACCATCTCGGCCAGTTTGCCCGGGTTGAACCAGTCGACGTTGGCGGGGCTGCCCATGTTGTGCAGTTCCAGCGGGTCGTCGACGAGGTCGTACAGTTCGAACTGCGACCGCTCGCCGCCCGTCGGGTCGAAGTACTCGACGACCTTCCAGTCCGCTTCGCGCAGGCAGCGCAGGTGACTGGGCTGCCCCACGATCTTCTCTCCCAGCGTCTCGTCGGTGGTGAAGTAGATCGAGTCCTGCACCGTCCGGGCGGGGTGTCCCGGGTGGGCGATCGCATCCTGGATGATCGGTGTGAGGTCCTTGCCCATGAACACGTACCGCCTGCGGTCTTGCACGCCGGCGAAGCTGGCCACGGTGGGCATCAGGTCGATGAGCGACGCCAGCGCAGCGGTGCGGACGGGGCCCGCGAACATCGTCGGGTTGGACACGACCAGCGGCACGTGGATGGTTTCCTCGTAGGCGTTGTACGCCTTCTCGCGCATTCCACCGTGGGCGAGACCCATCTCGCCGTGGTCGGAAAGCGCAAACACGACGGTCTTGTCGCGCAGGCCGGCGTTGCACTCCAGCGCGTCGAGCACGGTTCCGAAGTGCCGGTCCGACTCCCGGGTCAACCAGGCGTAGAAGTTGACGTAATCGAGCTTCGACCGCAGCGACGGCAGCGGCCCCAGTCCCTTGGCCCACATCAGCGTGGACCGTGCCTGTGCCGGCGGCTTGTGATTCCCGAACGGCGGCTCCCTCGCGGTGGAGGGAAGGTCGATGCCCTGACGGAAGCAGCGCGGCGCGTCCTTTCCGTAGTTGTTCGAGCCCTCGTAGGGCGGAATGTCGCTGTAGCTGGGCTCATCCCAGGTGCTGGGATAGCCCATCAGGTCGTGGGGGTTGGCGAAGCAGACGAAGAGCGCGAAGGGCCTGGCCGAGTTCGCGTCGGCGCTTTCGAGGAAGTGCGCGGCCTGCGCGGCGTACTCGGTGTCGTAATCGGTGTCGCCGCCGCCGAACACGGCCGCCGCCTGATCGGTCCCGGCCTCGGGCGGAATCCATCCGTGGAAGCCGTAATGCGCGAGGTCGCGGGGGCTCTGGACCGGCAGCGTGCCGGTGGGGTCCTTGCTCAGGTGCCACTTGCCCCGGTATTGCACGTCGTAGCCCGCGTCGAGCAGCATGCGGCCCATGTTCTGGAGCCCGGGCTGGAGCGTGGTCTGCGCGGTGTTCCCCGGCGTCCCGTCGTCGTTGGGGCCGCCGTACTGGAGCACCTGCATCACCCGGTGCTGCGCCGCAAACAGCCCGGTGACCAGCGTCGCGCGGCTGGGCGTGCACATCGCCGCATTGCAGTAGTGCCGGGTGAAGGTGAGCCCGCGATCGGCGAGGCGCTTGCGGTTGGGCAGGTGCGTCTCGGCCCAGCCTTCCGGCCAGTGCTGCGGATAGCGTTCCTGGTCGGTGATCAGGAAGAGGAGATTCGGGCGATGCCAGGGCCGCGCGCGGGCTTCCGCCGACTCCGGCGCGCTCCCGTAGTCGGCGCCGCAGCGCTCCCTCGCGGTCGCGAGGGAACCGGTGGAAGCGAGCGCCGCTCCGGAGGCCAGTGCGGCGCTACCCCTTGCCACGAAGGTCCGCCGGCCGATGTCGACGCCAGCAGGCGCCGGTTTTTCGGATGGACTCTTTGCCATGGCATCTCTCCCCAATGGCAGACGCATACGCACGCTGCGCGCGCCTACGTCACGCGCACCCCTCTGCGTGTCGTCAGCTTCGGCCAGTCGCACCAACCTTCCCCCTATCATCGTCCCCTCAGCACTCGACGCGGTTCTTGATCTCCGTCAACGGCGCAGATGCCGCGAGCGCGCGCTGCCGGTAGCCGGCGAACGGACCGAACAGCGAGGTTTTCGCGGGGAGCACTCACGCTCCCCATCGAGAACGAATCGCATGTAGACTAGCGCCCGGATCTCAGCGCAGACCCCCGCGTTCCCCGCCACCGCGTCGCGGGCAAGGTTTTCACGCAGTCGCGGTAGGTCGGAGCGGAACATGGCGCGGTTGTCGAAGAACAGGAAGCACACCGTTCCGCAGGGAGCGCGGGTTCCCGCGCCGCCGCCTCTCGCAGCCACCGAGCGCGTCGGCGACCTCGCGCGGGCCGGCCAGCACGCGCAGGCCATCGAATTGGCCACCGCAGAACTGGCCGCGCCTGGCGCAAGCGTTGCGAAGCGGCTCGATCTGCTCGACCTGCGCGCGGAAAGCCAAATCGCGCAGGGCGATCTTTGCCGCGCACGCGCCGACGCTGTCGCAATGCTCGATCTCGCGCGGCGCGTCCGGACCGCCGCATCGAGGGCGCGGGCGCTGAGTTGCGAATCGCTGGTGCAGATGCGCGACGGCGACCCCCGGGCTGCCGTCCGCACCGCGACTGCGGCGCTGAAGTCCGCGCGGCAGAGCCGGCAGACGCCGCTGGTCGCGACCAGCCTCTTTCGCCTCGCCGAAGCGCAGTTTCGCGAGGACTCGAGCGAGCAGGCCATCCGCAGCGCGGCGGCCGCGGCCGAGCTGTTCAAACGGCTGGGACAGGCTTCGGGCCAGGGGCGTGCGCTGTGGGCCGTCGCCGCCGCGCACAGTCGCCTGGCACGCGCCGCGGAGGCCAAGCGGGCGGCCGCCGAAGCGCTGGCCCTGTGCCGATCCTGCGGCGACCTGTACGGCGTGGGCAATGCGCTCAACATACTGATGTTCGACGAGGCCGATCTCGGCCATCGGTTGAAGCTCCTGAACCAGGCGCTCGCGGCGTTCGAGGCGACGGGTTACCTCGAACGCCAGGGGGGCGTCACCTTCAACCTGGGCCTCGCCTACACCGACCTCGGGCTGTACCGGCGCGCCCGCCGGCTGCACCTCAAGGCCGGCGACCTCTACGCGCGCACCGGTTCGCGCGACGGCGTGAACGGCAATCTGTGGATACTGGCATTCGGGGAAATGGAGATGGGGCATCTCGTCGCCGCCCGCCGCTACGTCGCCGAAGCGGAAGCCAGGGCTGCCGAAGCCGGCGAGGACCGGCGCATCCCCCATCTCAGGGCGCTGGCTTATGGCCGCTTGGCACACCTCGAGGGCGACCTGCCGGCGGCGCTGCGGCACTACCGGCGCGCGGTGAAGCTCGTGCGCGACGCCGGTCACGCCGCGGCGGAGATGAACGCGCTGGCCCACCTCGCGCAGGCGCAGCTCGCCGCGGGCGGCGCCGGCGCGGCGCTGGTCTCCACGCGCCGCGCCACCCGCTTGCACCATGCCCACGGCCTGGCCGCGCTGCAGGGGATGAGCCCGCCGCTGGTCTGGTGGCGGCACAGCCAGGCGTTGCAGGCCGCGGGGCAGGCCAAGCCAGCGCGCGAGGCGCTGGAGATGGCGTACCGGTTCATGCAGGACGGGATCGGCAGCCTGAGCGACGAGGGCCTGCGCCGCAACTGCCTGAACAAGATCGACGCGCACCGGGAGATCGTCCGCGCCTGGATCAAGGATGCTCGCCGGCGCCGGCTGTCGCCGGAACGACGCACCGCGCATCTGGCGGGTGAAGCGAACCTGCGCGAGCCGTTCGAGCGGCTGGTGGATACCGGGCTGCGGCTCAACGAGCTGCGCAGCGCCGACGAACTGCACGATTTCCTGATCGACGAGGCGACCGAGCTCTCGGGCGCCGAGCGCGTGCTGCTGGTGCTGGAGACGCCGGCGGGGCTGCAGCTCGCCGGTTCGCTGCTGCCGCGCGGCGAGGATGCGGCGGCGCTGCTGCGGGACGTCGCCCCCACGCTGGCCGAGGTGCGCCGCACGCAGGCGGCGACGCTGGGCCGCACCCCCGCGGGCGCCGCCGAACTGGACCAGCGCTCGCGCGTCGTCGTTCCGTTGATCGCGCAACGAAAGCTGCTGGGCTACCTGTACGCCGACCTCGACGGCGCATTCGGACTGCTGCGCGAGGCGGACCGCGACCTCCTCGGCATGCTCGCAAGCCAGGCCGCGGTGGCGCTCGACAACGCGCAGTGGGCGCAGGGCCTCGAGCAGAAGGTGGCGCGGCGCACCGGGGAGCTGCACGCCTCGAACGCGCTGCTCGAGCAGCGCGCCGGCGAGCTCGCGATCATCAACAGCATCCAGCAGGGCATCGCGGCCGAACTCGACTTCCAGACCATCATCGATCTGGTCGGCGACAAGCTGCGCGAGGTGTTCAGGACCGGCGAGATCGGCATCCGCTGGTACGACGCCAACGCCGGCCTGCTGCATTACCTCTACGAGTACGAGCACGGCGTGCGGCTCGCGCTGCCTTCGGCCCGGCCGGCGCCGGGCGGAACGTGGTTCCGGATCGTCGCCGAGCGGCAGCCTCTGGTCATCAACAACCAGACCGAAATGGCGACGATGGGCATCGTCAACATTCCGGGCACCGACGCCGCGCATTCGTCGGTCTTCGTTCCCATCCTCGGCAGCGACCATGTGCTCGGCACGATCGTCATGGAGGACTACGGGCGCGAGAATGCCTTCGGCGAGGCAGAGGTCCGCCTGCTCACGACGGTGGCCGCGAGCATGGGCGTGGCGCTGGAGAATGCGCGGCTCTTCGACGAGGCGCAGCGCCGCGCGCGCGAGATGGCGGCGCTGGCCGAGGTCGGCCGCGACCTGTCGTCGTCGCTCGACCTCGCCACGGTGATGGACCGCATCGCCGGCCACGCGAAGGACCTGTTGCAGGCCGCCAACAGCGCCATCTTCCTGCCCGACGCGGGGGCCGCGACCTACCGCGCGATCGTCGCCGTCGGCGATACGGCCGATGCGATCAGGGCCACGGTGATCGAAGGTGGCGCGGGCATCATCGGCAGCCTGCTGCAAAGCGGGCAGCCCGAACTGATCAACGACACGCAGGCCGACCCGCGCGCGGTGCAGATTCCCGGCACGCAGGAACAGCACGACGAGCGCCTGATGGTGGTGCCGCTGGTCGGTGACGGCGAAGTCGAGGGCGCGATGGCGGTCTGGCGCACCGGCGGCCAGCCCTTCGACCAGCGCGAGCTCGAGTTCCTGGTCGGCCTGTCGCGACAGGCCACGGTGGCGCTGCACAACGCGCGGCTGTTCAACGAGACGCAGGCGGCACTGGCGCGCCAGACCGCCACCGCCGACATCCTGCGCGTGATCAGCGCCTCCCCCACCGACGTGCAGCCGGTGTTCGACGCGATCGTCGCGACGGCGCTGCGGCTCCTCCCCAGCGCCTGGGTCGTGCTGCTGCGGCGCGAAGGCGACGGCTTCTTCAACGCGGCGGCCGCACGCGGAGACCCGGGCGCCGTCCGTCCCCGCGGCAAGCCCGCGATCACGCCGCTGGACGCCGCCGCGAACTTTCCGTCGCGGGTCTTCGCCTCGAAAACGATGCTGCACATTCCGGACTGGTCGGCGATCGAGCTGCCGCCGCACGAGCGCGACGTTCGGGCGAAGACCGGGCTGCGCTCGTCGCTGATGCTGCCGCTGCTGTGCCAGGGCGAGTGCATCGGCGTGCTGGCGGTAGCCAACAACTCGGCGCACGCCTACAGCGACAACGAAATCGGGCTGGCGAGCTCGTTCGTGGACCAGGCGGTGATCGCGATCGAGAACGTGCGCCTGTTCAACGAGACCAAGGACGCGCTGGCACAGCAGATGGCCACCGCGGAGATCCTCCGCGTGATCAGCGGATCGATCACCGATACGCAGCCGGTGTTCGACGCCATCGTGCAAAGCTGCCAGCGGCTGTTCGACGGCAGGGCGGTCGCGCTCGCGATGCCCAGGGGCGACCTGCTGGAAAGCGTGGCCTTCGCCACCGACGGCACCGGATCGGGCGCGGCGGGGTTCCTGAAACCCTGGCCGCTCGACCGCGGCAGCGGCGCAGGATCCTCGATCCTCGACTCGCGCCTGATCGCCGTGGCCGACACCGTCGAGGGCGCCAGGGAGTTCCCGCGCATGCCGCAGCTGGCGATCGCGCTGGGCTACCACTCGGCGCTGTTCGTTCCCCTGCTGCGGGACGGCAAGGCCATCGGCTGTCTCGCCATCCTGCGCGCGTCGACGGGGGATTTCGACGGCAAGGAGATCGCGCTCGCGCAGACCTTCGCCGACCAGGCGGTGATCGCCATCGAGAATTCGCGGCTGTTCAACGAAGCGCAGGAAGCGCGCGCCGGCGCGGAGGCCGCCAACGAGGCCAAGAGCTCGTTCCTCGCGACGATGAGCCACGAGATCCGCACGCCGATGAACGCGGTGATCGGCATGAGCGGGCTGCTGCTCGACACCGAGCTCGACGCCGAGCAGCACGACTACGTCGCGACCATCCGCGACTCCGGCGACGCGCTGCTCACCATCATCAACGACATCCTCGACTTTTCGAAGATCGAAGCCGGGCGCATGGACATCGAGGCGCAGCCTTTCGACCTGCGCGAGTGCGTCGAGTCGGCGCTCGACCTCGTCACCACCCGCGCGGTCGAGAAACGCCTCGACACCGCCTACGTGTTCGAAGGCGAGGTGCCGGCGGCGATCGTCGGCGACGTGACGCGGCTGCGCCAGATCATGCTGAACCTGCTCGCCAACGCGGTGAAGTTCACCGAACGCGGCGAGGTCGTGCTCACGGTGACTTCGGCGGCCGCCTCGCCGGCGAAGGCCGAGCTCACGTTCGCGGTGCGCGACACCGGCATCGGGCTCTCCGCCGAGGGCATGAGCCGCCTGTTCCAGTCGTTCTCGCAGGCCGATTCGTCGACCACGCGCAAGTACGGCGGCACCGGCCTCGGCCTCGCGATCAGCAGGCGCCTGGCCGAACTGATGGGCGGGCGGATGTGGGCGCACAGCGACGGTCCGGGGAAGGGCTCGACGTTCTTCTTCACCGTCGACGTGCCGACGGCCACGCTGCCGCCCACCCGCCAGCGCGACTTCATCGGCGTGCAGCCCGAGCTTTCGGGCAAGCGGCTGCTCGTCGTCGACGACAACGCGACCAACCGGCGCGTGCTCGCGCTGCAGACCGCCAAGTGGGGGATGCAGTCGCGGGCCACCGAGTCGCCGCAGGAAGCGCTGCGCTGGATCGGCCAGGGCGATCCCTTCGACCTCGCGGTGCTCGACATGCACATGCCGGAGATGGACGGCCTGGCGCTGGCGCGGAAGATCCGGGAGACGAACACGACGCTGCCGCTGGTGCTGTTCAGCTCGCTCGGCCGGCGCGAGGCGGGCGACAGCGACCGGCTGTTCAACGCCTACCTCAGCAAGCCGATCCACCAGTCGCAGCTGTACGACACGCTGGCGGGCTTGCTCGCGCAGGAAGGCGCGCCGAAGGCTGCCGCCGCGGCGCCGGCCAAGTCCCGCCTCGACCCGGAGATGGCCGCGCGCCACCCGCTGCGCATCCTGTTGGCCGAGGACAACGTGGTGAACCAGAAGCTCGCGCTGCGCATCCTGCAGCAGATGGGCTACCGGGCCGACCTGGCGTCGAACGGGATCGAGGCGATCGAATCGGTCGAGCGCCAGACCTACGACGTGGTGCTGATGGACGTGCAGATGCCGGAGATGGACGGGCTGGAAGCGTCGCGCCGCATCGCCGCGAAGTAGCCACCGGGCAGCGTCCGCGGATCGTCGCGATGACCGCCAACGCCATGCAGGGCGACCGCGACATGTGCCTCGCCGCGGGCATGGACGACTATCTGACCAAGCCGATCCGCGTCGAGCGGCTGGTCGAGGCGCTGCATCTGGCGCATCAGCGCGAGGGCCACTGAAATGCCGCAACCCGTGATCGATCCCGCCGCGTTCGCACAGCTGCAGGAGACCGCCGGCGCCGAGTTCGTGGTCGAGCTGGTGGATACCTTTCTCGTCGAGGCGCCGCTGATGCTGGCGGACCTCGAAAGCGCGCTGGCGGTGGGCGACACCGACCGCTTCCGGCGCGCCGCGCATTCGCTGAAGTCCAACGGCAACACTTTCGGCGCGCTGACGTTGGGCGCGCTGGCGCGGGAACTGGAACTGACCGGCCTCGAACCCGCGCGTCGGGCCGGCGGCGCGACGCTCGCGGCGCTGGCGCTCGAGTACGCGCGCGTGGCGGCGGCGCTGACGGAATTGCGTCATGCGTGACGTCCGCCACCGCGCGGCGCGCCTGCTGGTGGTCGACGACAACAAGGTCAACCGGCTGCTGCTCGCGCGCAACCTGGAACTGCAGGGCCACTCGGTGGCGTTGGCGGAAAACGGCCGCGTGGCGCTGGAAATGCTTCGCCGCGAGCGCTTCGACCTGCTGCTGCTGGACATGGAAATGCCCGAGATGGACGGCTTCCAGGTGCTGGAGCAGCTGGTCGGCGACCTGCAGTTGCGCGACCTCCCGGTCATCGTCACGTCGTCGCTGGAGGGCATCCACAACGTGGTGCGCTGCATCGAGCTCGGGGCCGAGGACTACCTGACCAAGCCGGTCAACCCGGTGCTGCTGAAGGCGCGCATCGGGGCGAGCCTGGAGAAGAAGTGGCTGCGCGACCAGCAGAAGGACCTGGTGCGCCGCTTTGCCACGCCCGAGGTCGCGCAGCACCTGCAGGAATCCGGCTTCGCGCTGGGCGGCACGCGCGTGCGCGCGTCGGTGCTGTTCTCCGACATCCGCGACTTCACGCCGCTGGCCGAATCGCAGCCGCCCGAGGAGACGATCGAGCTCCTGAACACCTACTACACGCTGATGTTCGACGCCATCAGCGACCACGGCGGCATCGTCAGCATGATGATGGGCGACGGCCTGATGGCGATCTTCGGCGCGCCGGTGCCGCTGCCCGACCATTGCGCGAGCGCGGCGCGCGCGGCGCTGGAGATGGTGCAGCTGGTGGAGCTGTTCAACGTCGAACGCGCGGCCGCCGCCAAGCCGCAGATCCGGATCGGCATCGGCATCGCGTCCGGCGAGATGGTCGCCGGCTACACCGGCACCAACGACCGGGCGACCTACACCTGCATCGGCAACACCGTCAACCGGGCGGCGCGGCTCGAAGCGCACACCAAGATCGCGTTGCGGACGATCCTGATCGACGACGACACGCGGGCGGGCCTTTCCGCGGACATCCGATCGGAGGCGCTCGGGAGCCTCGCGCTGAAGGGCATGGTCGCGCCCGTCGACGTGTTCGCGGTGGCCGGCGGCTGAAGCCCTCGCGCCGGCGCTGACCGACGCCTAGCTCTTGGCGCGGTCCGCCAGCGCCACCGCTTCGCGAAAGAAGCGCTCGAACTCGCGCACGACCTGCGGATCCTCGAACAGCGCGCCGCTGCGACGCCGGATTTCCTCGCTGACGGCGCGGCGGTGCACGCCGTCGGTGCCGAGGCGGACGGCACGCGCGATGTAGTCGGCGGCGTCGGCGGCGATGCCTTCGGTCATGCCCATCTTGCGATACATCGCCTGCGTGTGGCGGCCGCGCTGGAATTCCCCCGGCAGCGTCACGATCGGCACGCCGACGGAGATCGCTTCCAGCGAGGTGTTCATGCCGTTGAAGTGCACCGTGTCGAGCATGACGTCGGCGATCGCGATCAGGTTGAGGTAGTCCTGCGGGGCCTGGCGCGGCAGGAAGACGATGCGGTCCGCGACGTCCGGCATCGCTGCCGCCCAGCGTGCGCGCATCAGGTCGGTCCAGTGCCCGATCCGGCCCTCGATCACGACCAGCCTGCCCTGGACGTCGCGGCGCAGGATGCCGGCGATGAGTTCGTCCATGTCGGGGTGGAACTTGAACAGGTTCTGCGGGCAGATGTAGAGGTGATCGACGTCGCGCAGCCCGAAGTCGGCGCGGCGCTTGGCCGGCTGCGGCAATTGGGGGCGATCGTAGTAGGCCAGCGTGCCCAGATCGCGGAGCAGGAACAGCCGCTCGCTGTAGTGCGCGGCCGCCCCCGGCAGCTCGTAGAGGTCGTTCGAGACGAAGTAGTCCATCGTCGGAATGCCGGTGGTGTCGGGGTGCCCGTACGACACGCACTGCACCGGCGCGAGACGCGAAAAGGCGAGGAAGTAGGTGAACGGCTCCATGCCGATGTCCTGGTAGAACAGCACGTCGAGCTTCAGGTCGCCGATCAGGCGCCTCGCCTGTGCCAGGTCCTGCGGGACCACCAGACTGTGCTCGGCGCGTTCGCGGATGAAGCGCGAGTACGCGTCGTCGACGACCGGCGCGACGAAGATCGCGGTGACCTCGAAATCGGCGCGCGCGAGCTGGGCGAACAGGCCGCGGCTGGTGCGCCCGATGCTGTGCTCGCAGAAGAACTTCGACAGCAGGCCGACGCGGATCCGCGCGCCCGCCGGCCGCGGCTGTCCGCAGTGCGGCGCGACGTGATCGAGCGCCGGGCAGACGCGGCGATAGAGCGTCGCGTACCTGACCTGCAGCGCGCGATCGTCGGCGCCGTGAAACGCGAGGTAGAAGTTCGACCACAGCGCCGCCTGCATCGGGTCGTCGACGTGGAGCGTCGGGTCCGCGAGCAGCGCGTCGAGCTCGGCCTCGAGGCGGGCGCGTTCGGCGGTGAGCGCCTCGCGCGATCGCATCAGCGGCGACACCAGCGTCGCGAGCCGGATCCGCGTGCCGGCGCCGGGTGCCAGCCGGTACGCGCGCCGGTAGCAGTCGGCCGCGGCGTCGATGTCGCCCAGCGCCTGCCGGGCGATGCCGAGGCGTTCCCAGCCGACGCTGTCGTGCGGGCGCAGGTCGCAGGCAAGCTGGTATTGCTCCGCCGCCTGCCCGATGCGCCCCTGGTCCTGCAGGGCGCCGGCGTACTGATCGCGGCACTCCGGCGCGTCCGGTGCGAGTTCGACCGCGCGCGCCAGCATCCGGATCGCGGCATCGACCATGCCGACCTGTCGCGCCAGCGTGCCGAGGCCCAGCCAGGCTGCGGGCAGCGCCGGCGCCACGGCCAGCGTCTCCTGGTACAGCGCCTTGGCTTCGGCGAGGCGGTTCGCACGGTGCATCGCCTGCGCCTGCTGCAGCAGCGCATCGCTCCCGGCCGTCCTGCGCTTCTTCTCCCCCACGCTGGCCTCCCTGCGCTACGCCTGCCGGCGCCACCCGAGAACGCCGGCGGCCGCGGCCGCCGGGCGCCGGCGGCGGACGTTCAGGTCCACCGGATGAAGTGATGCCGAATCTGCGGCAGCGGCCGGCCGTCCTCGGCAGAGGCGCCGGATCGCGTCTCGACCGTCTCGAACCGGAGGCTCGACAGGCCGTCGGCGAGATGCCGGTCGGCCGGGCCCGTGGCCTTTTCCTCGAACAGCGCCGCGGTGGCGCGGGCTTCGTCGGTCAGGCCGCCGTCGGTCCGGAAGCCGCGATGCTCGTGCGGCAGCGGCTGGTAGGTTCCGTCGCGATGGTCGATCGCAAGCCCCGCGCGCAGGCACCGCCGGTGCAGGTCGGTGTCCTCGAAGCCCCATCCCCAGTAGTCGTTGCTGAATCCGTTCACGCGCTCGAAGTCGGCGCAGTTGAACGCCGTCACCGCACCGAAAAACTGGTCGTAATTCTCCCGCAGCGCGAGGCCGTACCAGATCAGGCGGGTCGGGCGCCGGACGTACGAGTAGTCGGCCCAGATCGGCAGGTAGTCGACGTCGTGGAAGGCGACGTAATCCGCGTCCGGACGCGCCAGCCGGAAGCCGGCGTTGTTGAGCCGCCCGCGGTTGAAGCGCTCGGTGCCGAGCTGCTCGACGACGTGAATCGTGTAGCGGAGGTGGCGGTCGAGCTTGTCGCGCCTGAAATAGGCCTCCATGTGCGGCAGGAAGCGCGCGAGATGCGCGGCGCGATCGCGGTACGGGACGATGATCGCAAGCGACTTGCTGTAGGCGGCCGGCTGGTAGGGCCAGTCGGTGAGCGGGGCATCCACCGCGCAATTATAGTCGGCGAACGGGCAGCGTTCGCCGCCGCCGCCGGCCGCCGCGATGCGCGCGTCGTGATCCCCCGCGCGAATTCGCACAGGACTGCCCGGCAGCGCACTAGAATGGCAGCCTGTGATGAGTACGCTGCGATCTCCCGGGCACGTCCCGCTCTCCGCGGTGCTTCTGGTCGTCAGCGCGGTCGCCTGTTTCGCGACGTCCGACGCCATCGTCAAGTTTCTGACGCAGCGCTATCCGGTGCCGCTGCTGGTGTTCACGCGCTTCGGGCTGCAGGCGCTGGCAACGTTCGTCTGGCTCGCGCCGACGTTGCGCTGGGGCCTGTGGCGGACGCCGCAGCGGGGACTGCAGATACTCCGCGGCACGGTGCTGTTGGGGTCGTCGCTGTGCTTCGTCAACGCGCTGCACTGGCTGCCGCTGGCCGACGCGACGGCGATCAATTTCACGACGCCGATCCTGGTCGTCCTGCTGTCGGTCGGGCTGCTGAAGGAGCGGATGACGCGATCGCGCTGGGCGTTCGTCGCCGTCGGCTTCGCGGGCATGCTGCTGATCGTGCGGCCGGGAGCGTCGATCCTGCACGGCGCCGCGCTGCTCGCCCTGGGTTCGGCCGGCTTCTATGCGGCCTTCCAGATCCTGACGCGCAAGCTGCGTGCCGCCGATCCCCGCGTGACGCTGTTCTACTCGGGGCTCTGCGGCACCGTGCTGATGACGCTGCTGCTGCCGTTTCTCGATTACCGCGCGGACATGCCGTGGGCGCATGTCGCGCTGGTGGTGACGTTCGGTGCGGTGGCGACGTTCGGCCATTTCCTGTTCATCCTCGCGTTCCGTCACGCGCCGGCGTCGGCGCTGACGCCGTTCACGTACGTTCAGCTCATGTGGGCGGTGGTGCTGGGCTGGCTCGTCTATGGATACTTTCCGGACGGCTACTCACTGACCGGCATCGCGGTCATCGCCGCCAGCGGCCTGCTGCTCGCGTGGCACGAGCGTCGGCGCGGGCAGGGCGCGGTCGCCACCGGCGAGCCGCCGGCAGTGGACTGAGCCGCCGCGCTACAATCGGATCGTCATTTCCTTCGCATGCACAAGGGGAACACCGCAATGAACGCAACGGCGGCGAAGCCGCGCATCGGCTTTATCGGGCTGGGTCTCATGGGACACGGCATCGCGAAGAACCTCGTCGGCAAGGGATTCCCGCTCACGGTGCGCGTGCATCGGAACCGCCGGCCGCTCGAGGACATCCTCGCTGCCGGGGCTGCCGAAGTCGCGACCAACGCCGACGTGGCGCGGGCGTCGGACATCGTGTTCCTTTGCGTGACCGGCACGCCGCAGGTCGAGGCGGTCGTCTACGAAGCGGACGGGTTGCTCGGCGCCGCGCGCGAGGGCCTGATCGTCGTCGACACGTCGACCGCCGAACCCGCGTCGACGGCGGCGATTCGCGCCGACTTCCGGGTGAAACACGCGGAATTCGTCGACGCGCCGCTGGCGCGCACGCCGAAGGAGGCCGAGGAAGGCCGCCTCAACATCATGGTCGGCGCCGAGGACGCCGTGTTCGAGCGCCTGAAGCCGGTGCTCGGCGCCTTCTGCGAGAACATCATCCACGCCGGCCCGCCCGGGCACGGCCACACCATCAAGCTGATCAACAACTTCCTCGCGATGTCGATCGCCACGTCCACCGCCGAGGCGATGGCCACGGCGGCCAAGGCGGGGGTTTCGCTGCCCAAGCTGCACGAGGTGATCTCGGCCGGCGCCGTCAATTCCGGCATCTTCCAGTTGCTGGTCGGCAGGATGCTCGCCGACGGCGACCTCGCCGGCCTCAAGTTCACGCTGGTCAACGCGATGAAGGACCTGCGCTATTACACGCATCTGGCCGAATCGCTGCCGACGTCGGCGCTGCTCGGCGAGGCCGTGCACCAGACGATGGTGCAGGCGAACCTGCTGGGGTTCGGCGACCGCTACATCGCGTCGCTGCTCGAAGCGCAGGAGAAGCTGGCCGGCGTGAAGATCGTGCCGCGCGGCAATCCGTAGCCGGGTGGCGCGCACGAGCATGACGACACCGCGCAACGCCGAGTTCCTCGACTTCGCCCACGCGCTGGCCGTGGCGGCGGGCCGCGACATCCTGCCGCACTTTCGCGTCGCGCTCGACATCGAGGACAAGGGCAGCCCGGCCGGCTACGACCCGGTGACGGTCGCCGACCGCGCGGCCGAGACGGTGATCCGCACCGGGATCGCGCGGGCCTACCCGGGGCACGGTATCCGCGGCGAGGAGCACGGCTGGGAAAGAGGGTCGTCCAACTACACCTGGGTGATCGACCCCATCGACGGCACCAAGAGCTTCATCCTCGGCCAGCTGCACTGGGCGACGCTGATCGCGCTGAACGACGGGGAACGCGTCGTCGTGGGCGTCGCGCACCAGCCGTACGTCGGCGAGTCGTTCGTCGCCACCGCCGACGGCACCGCGCAATGGCGTCGCGGCGGCGAGCGGCGGACGCTGCGCACGCGCGGCTGCAGCAGGCTCGGCGACGCCATCGTGGCGTGCACGCATCCGTCGATGTTCCGTACGCCGCAGGACCGCGCGGCGTTCGACCGCGTCGCCGACCGCGCGCGCCTGACGCGCTGGGGCGGCGACTGCTACGCCTACTGCCTGCTGGCGATGGGCCTGATCGACATCGTGGTCGAGGCCTCGCTGCAGGCCTACGACGTGCAGGCGCTGATGCCGATCATCGAGTCGGCCGGCGGCGTGATCACGTCGTGGACCGGCGGCGCCTGCGACGAGGGCGGGAGCGTGGTCGCCTGCGGCGATCGCGCGCTGCACGCCGAGGTGCTCGAGCTCCTCGCGTAGCCCGGGCTGCACCGCCACCACGTCGATCGAAGTCCCAGGCATTTCCCGGGGCAGCCCGGGCACGCGGTGACGTACGAAATTCCCGGCAACGCGGCGCAGCGGTTTCCCGTTCGTCGCCCCGCTCGTGTACCATCCGAATGACTTACATCCTCACGTTGATAAGTGCTCACTCCGCTCGGAATGTCGCTGCTGCGCCAACTGGCCGACGGGAATTTTCTGTCTGGCGAGGAGCTCGCGGCCAACGCGGGCCTCACCCGCGCCCGCGTGTCGCAGGTATTGAAGGATGCCGAGACCGCAGGCCTCGCGCTGGAGCGGATCAGGGGCCGGGGCTACCGGCTGCTCGAGCCGCCCAATTTTCTCGACCCGGCGGCGTTCAAGGCGCGCCTCGCCACGCTCGACGCGGAGCGCGGCATCGCCACGCCGGTCACCATCGAGGTCGTCGACGAGATCGACTCGACGTCGTCGGAACTCATGCGCCGGATGCCGCGGCGCGACGTTCACGGCGTCGTTCTTGCGGCGGAATGGCAGACCGCGGGACGCGGCCGGCGCGGGCGCACGTGGACCGGGGTTTTCGGCGGCAGCCTGACGTTCTCGCTTGGCTGGCGATTCGAGCAGGGTGCCGGCTTCCTGGCCGGACTCTCGCTCGCCGTCGGCGTCGGCGTCGCCCGCGCGCTCGAGGCCGAGGGTTTCGCCAAGGTCGCGCTCAAGTGGCCCAACGACCTCATTCATCGCCATCTGAAGTTCGGCGGCATCCTGATCGAGCTGAACGGCGACGCGCTCGGCCCCTCGGCCACCGTGATCGGCGTCGGGCTCAACGTCCGCCTGCCCGCCAGCGCCCGGAAGGACATCCCGCAGCCGGTCACCGACCTCGCGACCATCGCCGGCAAAAAGGCGCCCGCGATCGACCGCAACCGGCTGCTCGCGCGGCTGGTCGCCGAGCTTTCCGACGTGCTCCGGCGCTACGCCAGCGAGGGCTTCCCGCCGTTTGCCGCCGAATGGCAGCATCGTCACGCGTATCAGGGCAAGGTCGTGCGCCTGCTGCTGCCCGACGGCGCCACGGTCACCGGCAAGGTCGCAGGCGTCGACGCCAGCGGCGCGCTGGTGCTGGCCGACGGACCGCGCCGCGCGCGCTTCCTCTCCGGCGAGATCTCGCTGCGCAGGGCCTGATGCGAAGGGCCGCGAGCAGCGCCAAGGCTGCGCAGTCATGAGCCGCACGCTGGTCCTCGACGCCGGCAACAGCCGGACCAAGTGGGGCCTGCACGCGGTGCGCGGCTGGATGTCGTTCGGGGCGATCCCCAACGGCGAGATCGGAACGCTCGCGCTGCGCGAGTGGCAGAACCTGCCGCGTCCGGACCGCATCGTCGGCGTCAACGTCGCCGGCGAGGCGGCGCGGATGCGCATCGAAGCGCAGCTCGCCCGCTGGCGTGTCCCGCCGCGGTGGCTGACGGCGACCGCCGCCGCTGCCGGCGTCGTCAACAGCTACGCGCAGCCCGCGCAGCTCGGCGCCGACCGGTGGGCCGCGCTGGTGGCGGCACGCAAGCGCGCGCTGGCGATGGAGCTCTTCCCGCCGCCGGTCGTCGTGGTCAACGCCGGCACGGCGGTCACCGTCGACGCGCTGGATGCCGAAGGCGTGTTCCGCGGCGGCGTCATCCTGCCGGGGCTGCGCCTGATGCTGCAGGCGCTGGCCGAACACACGGCCGGACTCAAGTCCATGCCGGGCAGCTATCGCGACTTTCCGACCAATACCGGCGACGCGCTGTATTCGGGCGCGGTGCAGGCGATCACCGGCGCCATCGGCGAAATGCGGGCGCGGCTCGCCGGCGACGCGAACTCGGTCCGGTGCCTGCTGGCCGGAGGCGCCGCGCAGGACATCGCGCCGCACCTCGGCGGCCCGCTCGAGGTCGTCGACAGCCTGGTGCTCGAAGGCGTGTTGGCGCTGGCGGATGCCGGTTGACGGCGTGCCCCCCTCGGCCGCTCATGCGCACCCTATTCCTCCTGCTGCTGCTCGCCAACGTCACGTTCTTCGCCTACACGCGGCTCGACCGCGCCGGCGGCGGCGAAGCGTCGCGCCTGGCCGAGCAGGTGCAGCCGAACAAGATCCGGCTGCTGACGCCGCAGCAGGTGGCCGCGCTCGGGCCGGCCAAGGTCGCGGCGCTGGCCGACGTCTGCCTGGAGTGGGGACCTTTCAACGATGCCGACAGGGCGCGCGCGCTCGCCGAACTGGAATCGTCCGGCCTCGGCCGGCTGCTGACGCAAAAGCGGGTCGAGCAGACCACGACCTTCTGGGTGTACCTGCCGCGCTCGGCGAACAAGGCCGCGATCGACCGGCGCATTGCGGACCTGAAGGCCGCCGGCGTCAGGGACGTCGCCGTCCTCGACACGGGCGCGCAGCGTTACACCATTTCGCTCGGCGTCTTTCGCACCGAGGACGCCGCGCGGGCGCGAGTGGCCGATCTCGCCCGCCAGGGCGTCACCGATGCGCAGGCCGGTCCGCGGCAGCAGACGCTGGTCCAGACGTCGCTCGTCATCCGCGACCCGGAAGCGCAGGTCGTCGCCCGCGTGCGCGCGGCGCAGCCCGCGTACCCGGGCACCGACATCGCGATCGGCGCCTGCGACAAGGGCGGCTGACGCGCCGGCTTGGCGTTTCGCGCAGGCGCGTCGTACCATTCCCGTGCACTTGCGCGCGCCGTGACCACGGCGCGCACGCCGCAACGGGGACCGTCCAGTGTTTCTGAACCGGGCCGACATCGAATCCATCGACGCGCGCATCGCGACCATCGAAGCCGCGACCGGCGTCGAGATCGTCACCGCGGTGATCGGCAAGGCCGACGCCTATCCCGAACTGCCGTGGACCGCCTTCGCGGCGGGCGCGTCGCTCGCCGCGCTGGGGACCGTCGCCGCCGACGCGCTGCGGCCCGACTGGACGTCGGCGCACGCGGCGCTGGTCGCGGCGGTCACGATCCTGGGTGCCGGCGGCGCCTGCGCGCTCGCGGCGATCTTCGTGCCGGCGTTCGCGCGGCTGTTCCTGCGCGCGGCGCGCCGCGACGCCGAGGTCCTGCAGTACGCGCGCGCGCTGTTCCTCGAGCGCGAGCTGTTCCGGACCCGGCGGCGCACCGGCATCCTGCTCCTGGTCAGCCTGTTCGAGCGGCGGATCGAACTCCTGCCCGACGTCGGATTCGGCGACCGGATCGAGGCTGCCGACTGGCATCGGGTGGTGGCATCGATGATGCCGGCGCTGGCCGACCGGCGTCCGGCGGCGGCGCTGCTCGAAGGCCTCGACGGCGTTGCCGACCTCCTCGCGCGCAGCGGCTGCAGCGCCGGCGCCGACGACGTCAACGAGCTTCCCGACCAACCCATCGAGTTGAAGGGCGAATGACCGCGATCTGTCGCTGGCTGGCGTTGCTGCCGCTGCTCGTCGCCGGCGCATGGTCGGCGCCGCTGCGCGCCGCCGACGTGCCCTACCTCAGCGGCCGCGTCGTCGATCACGCCGAGATCCTTTCGCCGGCGACGCGCGAACGGCTCACCGCGGCGCTGAAGGCGCACGAGGACGCGACCGGCGACCAGGTCGCGGTGCTCACCGTTCCGACGATAGGCGGCGAGGGCATCGAGGCCTACGCGACCCGGGTGTTCGAGAGCTGGAAGCTGGGCCGGAACGGCAAGGACAACGGCGTGCTGGTGGTGGTCGTGCCGCAGGACCGCAAGATGCGCATCGAGGTCGGCTACGGGCTCGAAGGCACGCTCACCGACGTCGCCAGCAGCCGCATCATCCGCAACGTGATGACGCCGCAGTTCAAGGACGGCAACTACGACCGGGGCATCGCCGACGGGGTGCTGGCGGTGATCGCGCAGCTCGAGGGCAAGCCGGGAGTCGCCGACGCGACGCCCGCGGCAGCCGGCACGGGAAGCGGCGCGACGTCGATCACCATCGACACGCCCGACATGCCGTGGCCGATGCGCATCCTGCTGGGGGCATTCATCTTCGGGATCATCGGCCTGTTCACGTTCATCGGCATCATGACGCCGGGCGTGGGCTGGTTCCTCTACGTTTTCCTGATCCCGTTCTGGGCGATGTTTCCGCTGATGATCATCGGCATGAACGCGACCGTCGCCGTCTTCGTCGTCTACGTCGTCGGCTATCCGATCGCCAAGCTGCTGCTGGCGCGCAGCGCGTGGTACCGGAAGGCGGCGCAGGATCTCAGGACCAAGGGGCGCGCGACCATCGGCGGCTTCACGATGACGAGTTCGGGCGGGTCGTCCGGGTCTTCGTCGTCGGGCGGCGGCGGCGGTTTCTCGGGCGGCGGCGGCAGTTCCGGCGGCGGCGGCGCGTCGGGGAGCTGGTGATTGCAACCTCGTAGCCCGGGTTCCGCGTCCAGGTAGGCCCGACGCGAGCCTCGCGCGCGTCCGGCGGAACCCGGGTTGCGCGGCCACGACGAGCGCCGTAGCCCGGGTTCCGCGTCCAGGTAGGCCCGACGCGAGCCTCCCGCGCGTCCGGGCGGAACCCGGGTTGCGCGGCCACGACGAGCGCCGTAGCCCGGGTTCCGCGGCCACGACGAGCGCCGTAGCCCGGGTTCCGCGGCCACGACGAGCGCCGTAGCCGGATGCGCCGCGCCGCGCAACCCGGGGGGGTGCGCCCAACGAAGCGCCGGCCCCGGGTTTCGCGCTTCAACCGCAGGGGCCGACGTCGGGCGCGGGCGGGCGCGAAGCCCCGGGCTTCGCGCTTCAAGGACAGGGGCCACGTCGGGCGCGGGCGGGCGCGAAGCCCCGGGCTTCGCGCTTCAGGGACAGGGGCCGACGTCGGGCGCGGGCGGGCGCGAAGCCCGGGCTACGTTTCAACCGCAGGAGATGACGCGGGGGGCCGCGGTGTCCCGGGCGCGAGGGCTCAAGCCCGGATCAGGACTGTTCCCACGGCAGGCCTTCGGTCCGCCAGCCGGAGACGGTGTTGCGGTGATGGTCGTCGTCGAGCGGGCCTTCGAAGCCCTCGAGCACGTTGTAGACCTCGGAAAACCCGGCCCGCTCCAGCGCCTGGCCGGCGCTGATCGAGCGCTGGCCGCTGCGGCAGATGATCAGCACCGGGCGATCGACGCTCGCGATCTTGCGCACCTGGCCGACGAAATGCGGGTTGATCTCCCAGTCCGGGCCGTCGTTCCACGAGACGTGCAGCGCGCCGACCGGATGGCCGACGAACAGGTATTCCATCTCGCTGCGGCAGTCGATGAACACCGCCTGCGGGTGTTCGTGGAGGAATTCGAAGGCCTGTCGGGGTTTGAGATGTTCCATCGGCGAAACTCTAGCACGGCGCCGCGCGCGCCGTTATGCCGATGCGTGCGCAGGATATAACCGGGGGCAAGCACGGCGGCCTGCACGACAGGCGCCGTCGGGCGACGGGCGATGTCGCGATGGGCGCGACGGGCGCGACGGGCGACGTGCGATTGACAATTGCCGCGCCAGACTTTACCTTTCACCTCCAGCGCCGATTTGAATCCTAGCTTGCGGGCGCTCAATAAATGCAGCTAAAGCGGCCTTCGACGGAAACCCGTTCGGCGGCGAGCTGACCGGGTTTTTTCATTTCCCCGATTCGATCCCTACGATGAACACGCCCGCCGACAAGTCCGCGCTGCTCGCGAAGCTGATGGACGAGCGCATCCTGATCCTGGACGGCGCGATGGGCACGATGATCCAGCGCTACCATCTCGGCGAGTCCGACTATCGCGGAACCTGCTTCGTCGACCATGCGCACGACGTCAAGGGCGACAACGACCTGCTGGTGCTCACCAAGCCCGACGTCATCCGCGCGATCCACGACGCGTACCTCGAGGCCGGCGCCGACATCATCGAGACCAACACCTTCAACGCGACGGCGATCGCGCAGGCCGATTACGGCCTCGAGGGCCGCGTGCGCGAGATCAACCTGGCCGCGGCGCGGATCGCGCGCGAGTGCGCCGACGCGTGGACCGCGCGCACCCCCGACAAGCCGCGCTTCGTCGCCGGCGCGCTCGGTCCCACCAACCGCACCGCGTCGATCTCGCCCGACGTCAACGACCCCGGTGCGCGCAACACGACCTACGACGCGCTGGTCGCGACCTACGCCGAGGCAGTCGATGCGCTGGCCGAGGGCGGCGTCGACCTGCTGCTGGTCGAGACGGTGTTCGACACGCTCAACGCCAAGGCGGCGCTGTGCGCCATCGACGCGTGGTCCGATCGTTCGGGGCGCCGGCTGCCGCTGATCGTCTCGGGCACGATCACCGACGCCTCGGGCCGCACGCTGTCCGGCCAGACGACCGAAGCCTTCTGGAACTCGATCCGCCACGCGCGGCCGCTGGCGGTGGGGTTGAACTGCGCGCTGGGCGCCGCGCTGATGCGGCCGTACATCGAGGAGCTCGCGCGCGTCGCCGACACCTACGTCTCGTGCTACCCCAACGCGGGACTGCCGAATCCGATGGCCGAGACAGGGTACGACGAGACGCCCGAGCAGACGGCGCGGCTGATCACCGACTTCGCCGAGAACGGCTTCGTCAACATCGTCGGCGGCTGCTGCGGCACCACACCCGCGCACATTCGCGCGATCCATGATGCGGTGAAGAATCTGCCGCCGCGCCGGCTGCCGCGCGAAGACGCCGCCGAATCGCCGGACGTCGCCTGACCCCGCCCATGTCCCGACTGATGCGCCTGTCCGGCCTCGAGCCGCTCAACATCGACGACGACTCGCTGTTCGTCAACGTCGGCGAGCGCACCAACGTCACCGGCTCGCGCGCTTTCGCCAAGCTGATCCTCGCCGGCGACTACACCGGCGCGGTCGAGGTCGCGCGGCAGCAGGTGGCCAACGGCGCGCAGATCATCGACGTCAACATGGACGAGGCGATGCTCGACTCCAGGGCGGCGATGGTGAAGTTCCTGAACCTGATCGCCGCCGAGCCCGACATCGCCCGCGTGCCGGTGATGATCGACTCGTCGAAGTGGGAGGTGATCGAGGCCGGGCTGAAGTGCGTGCAGGGCAAGCCGATCGTCAACTCGATTTCGCTGAAGGAGGGCGAGGCCGAATTCCTGCGTCAGGCCAGGCTCGTCCGCCGCTACGGTGCGGCGGTGATCGTGATGGCCTTCGACGAGAAGGGTCAGGCCGACACCTATGAGCGGAAGGTCGGGATCTGCCAGCGCTGCTACGACCTGCTGACGCAAAAGATCGGCTTCCCGCCCGAGGACATCGTCTTCGACCCCAACGTCTTCGCCATCGCGACCGGCATCGACGAGCACAGCAACTACGCGGTCGACTTCATCAACGCGACGCGCTGGATCCGCGCGCACCTGCCGCACGCCAAGGTGTCGGGCGGCGTCTCCAACGTCAGCTTTTCCTTCCGCGGCAACGAGCCGGTGCGCGAGGCGATCCACACGGTGTTCCTGTACCACGCGATCCGCGCCGGGATGACGATGGGCATCGTCAACGCCGGCCAGCTCGGCGTCTACGACGAGATTCCGCCGGAGCTGCGCGAGCGGGTCGAGGACGTCGTGCAGAACCGCCGGCCCGACGCCACCGAGCGCCTGGTCGCGCTGGCCGAGTCGTTCCGGTCGCAGGGTCCGCAGGTGACCGAGGACCTCGCCTGGCGCGAGGGCAGCGTCGAGGCTCGCCTCGCGCACGCGCTGGTCAAGGGCATCACGACGTACATCGTCGACGACACCGAGGAGGCGCGGCAGCGGTACGCGCGACCCATCCAGGTGATCGAGGGCCCGCTGATGGCGGGAATGAACGTCGTCGGCGACCTCTTCGGCGCGGGCAAGATGTTCCTGCCGCAGGTGGTGAAGTCGGCGCGCGTGATGAAACAGGCGGTCGGCCACCTCATCCCCTACATCGAGGAGGAAAAGGCGCGCTCCGGCGACGCCGGCAAGCCCAAGGGCACGATCGTGATGGCGACGGTCAAGGGCGACGTCCACGACATCGGCAAGAACATCGTCGGCGTCGTGCTCCA
>CAIWHR010000397.1 GCA_903912485.1 uncultured beta proteobacterium
AAGATGACGATGGTGGAGGACTTGGAGATGGTGCCGGTGAGCTTGCGCAGCGCCTGGCTCATGAGCCGCGCCTGCACGCCCATGTGGGCGTCGCCCATCTCGCCCTCGAGTTCGGCGCGGGGCACGAGCGCGGCCACCGAGTCGATGACGATGATGTCGACGCCGCCCGAGCGCACCAGCATGTCGGCGATCTCGAGGCCCTGCTCGCCGGTGTCGGGCTGCGAGATCAGCAGGTTGCCGACGTCCACGCCCAGCTTGCCGGCGTAGACCGGGTCGAGCGCGTTTTCGGCGTCGATGTACGCGGCGGTGCCGCCCGCCTTCTGCACCTCGGCCACCACCTGCAGCGACAGCGTGGTCTTGCCCGAAGACTCCGGGCCGTAGATCTCGACCACGCGGCCGCGCGGCAGCCCGCCGACGCCCAGCGCGATGTCGAGGCCGAGCGAGCCGGTCGACACCACCTGCAGGTCGTTCTGGATCTGCGACTCGCCCATTTTCATGATCGAGCCCTTGCCGAACTGCTTTTCGATCTGTTGCAGCGCCGCCGCGAGGGCCTTGCTCTTGTTGTCGTCCATCGTGTGTCCTGAAGTGGGGGTTTCCCGGGTGCTTCGGGGCCCGCTGACCACACCGTAGCGGCGCGATCGGACCCGTCAATGGAAGCGATTATGGCATAGAACGATCGTTCGATGCCAGCCCTCGAACGGCTTAATCCGAACGGTCGAGCAGCCCCTGCAGCGCCGCGTCGACGGTGGCCGCGCGCACCGCGGCGCGATCGCCGGGAAAGCAGTGCGTCGCGGTGGCGACGGCGGCTCCGCGCCGCGCCCACGCGAAACAGACGGTCCCCACCGGCTTGTCCACAGTGCCGCCGCCGGGTCCGGCGACTCCGGTGACCGCCACCGCGACGTCGGCGCGGCTGTGCGCCAGCGCGCCCGCCGCCATCTCGGCCGCGGTGGCCTCGCTGACGGCACCGTGAGCCTGGAGCGTCTCGCGGCGCACGCCCAGCATCTCGACCTTGGCGTCGTTCGAGTAGGTGACGAAGCCGCGGTCGAACCAGCCGGAGCTGCCGGGAATCCCGGTGATCGCGCCGGCGATCAGCCCGCCGGTGCACGATTCCGCCGTGGCGGCGACGAGGCCGCGCCGCTGCAGCGCCTGTCCCAGCGCCGCCGCCCGCGCCGTCGTGGCGTCGCTCATCGCCTTGCTCCCGGCCGTCCCGCCTGCCGCTTCCGCGCCGGCCCGGCGCCGCGGCTGCGCCTGCGCTCGCGCGGCACGCTACGCACCCGCGACGCGCTGCCAGAGCGCCAGCACCAGCAGCGTGTAGCCGGCGGCGAGGATGTCGTCGGCCATCACGCCGAACCCGTTCTTGAGCGCCGCGTCGACCTGCCGGATCGGCGGCGGCTTCACGATGTCGAACAGCCGGAACAGCAGGAACGCGACGCCGACGCGCAGGTCGTCGCTGCCGACGAAGTACAGCACCAGCAGGAAGGCGACGACCTCGTCCCAGACGATCGACCCGTGGTCGGGCACGCCGAGGTCGCGGCCCGTCACCGCCGACGCCCAGACGCCGATCGCGAACAGGAAGCCGATCGCGGCCAGGAAGCCGGCGTCGCTGCCCCAGGTCCACAGCGCCGCCGCGATCGGCAGCGCGACCAGCGTGCCGAAGGTTCCCGGCGCCACGGGGGCGAGGCCGGCGCCGAAACCGAGCGCGACGAAGTGCGCCGGGTGGCGGAAGAGAAAGCCCAGCGTGGGGTGACCCGCCGTCACGCGGCGCCCTGCGCGAAGTGGTCCCAGGCGCGCGGCAGGTCGATCGCCTCGCCGGCCTCGTCGCGCACGGCGAGGCCGGCGCCGGCGTGGATCGCGCCGATCCGCGTCAGCGGCAGGCCGAGCTCGCGGCCGATCGCGGCGATCCGCGCGGCGGCTGCCGGCGCCGCGGTGAAACACAGCTCGTAGTCGTCGCCGCCGGCGAGCAGGCACTGCCGCGCCAACGCGCGCTGCGGGCCCGCCAGCTGCGCGGCCAGCTGCGGCGAATGCGGCACCGCGGCGAGGTCGACGACGGCGCCGAGCTGCGACGCTTCGAGGATGTGGCCGAGGTCGCCGGTCAGTCCATCCGAGACGTCGAGCATCGCGCTCGCGACGCCGCGCAGCCGCGCGCCGAGCGCCACGCGCGGCACCGGCCGGTCGAGGCGTGCGCGGCAGCTTTCGAGCGCGGCGGCGGCGAGAACGATGCGCCCCGACTGCGCGGCGACCGCCAGCGCGGCGTCGCCCAGCTGCCCCGACACGTAGACGTCGTCGCCGGCCTGCGCGCCGGCGCGGCGGATCGCCTGCCCGGCCGGAATCTCGCCCAGGATCGTCACGCAGAAATTGAGCGGACCGCGCGTCGTGTCGCCGCCGACGAGGTCGACGCCGTGCGCGTCGGCCAGCGCGTGGAAGCCGCGGGCGAACGCGGCGAGCCACGACGGATCGTCGTCCGGCAGCGCCAGCGCCAGCAGCGCCCACTTCGGCGTCGCGCCCATCGCCGCGATGTCGGAGAGGTTGACCGCGAGCGCCTTGTGGCCGAGCGTCTCGGGATCGGCGTCGGCGAAGAAGTGGCGGCCGCCCACCAGCATGTCCACCGCGGCGACGACGACGTGACCCGGCGCCGGCGCGAGCAGCGCGGCGTCGTCGCCCACTCCGAGCAAGACCGACGGCGAACGCGG
>CAIWHR010000398.1 GCA_903912485.1 uncultured beta proteobacterium
CGCCGGATCGGCAACGCCGTCGCGCGCCGCGGCGGCCGCGGCGGCGCGATGCAGCGGACCGGTCAGCGCCCGCGTCAACGCGTCGAGCCGCGCCAGCAGCTCGTCCTCGGCGCAGCGCTCGGCCGCGCAGTCCCACAGACGGGCGCGCTCCTCTTCCTCCTGATCCCAGCCGGTGCCGTCCCGATCGGCCTCCCGGATGAACTCGGCGGCCTCGTGCCAATGGCCGACGCCGCCGACCTCGGCCTGCAGGAACGCGCCGCGAGCGTCGATCATCGCCCTGATCGCGGCATCCTCGGCCGCCGCCAGCGGCCGGCCGACGCGCGCGAACCACGCCGGCAACGGCGCCACCCGGTCATCCATGGCGCGCAGCGAAGCGGGCTCGCGCCATGGTCAGCGCCACGGCCCGCGCACGATCATCGCGTCGATGCGGGAGAGGATGCCGCGCAGGATGTTGACCTCCTCCTTCTCCAGCCCGGCGCGGGCGAACAGGCGCCGCAGCCGCGGCAGCAGCCGCTTCGGCCGCTCGGGATTGAGGAAGCGCATCGCCGTCAGCGTCTTTTCGCCGTGGACGAACAGCGCCTCGACCTCGTCGTGCCTCGCGGGCGGGAACCGCGGCGCGCGCCACACGGCGTCGCCCATCGCGGCGACCCGCAGTTCGTAGGCGACGATCTGCACCGCCGCCGCCAGGTTGAGCGATCCGTACGCGGGGTTCGCGGCGATCGTCGCCACCAACTGGCAGCGCGCGAGCTCGGGGTTCGACAGTCCGGACATTTCGCTGCCGAAGACGATGCCGACGTCGCCGCGCCCGCTGTGCGCCAGCGCCTCGCCGGCCGCCGCGCGCACCGGCAGCACGCGCCCGGCGAATTCGCGCGGCCGCGCCGACAGTCCGATCGTCAGCACGCACCCCACCAGCGCCTCGTCGAGGCTGCCGACGATCCGCGCGCCTTCGAGCACCTCGGTGGCGCCCGACGCCATGGCGGTGGCGGCCGGATCCGGGAAGCGCTTCGGAGCGACCAGCACCAGCCGCGACAGCCCCATCGTCAGCATCGCCCGCGCCGCCGCGCCGACGTTCCCCGGATGGCTGGTCGCGACGAGGACGATGCGAATGCGGTTGAAGTCGGCGGGCATCGGGTCGGGGGGACAGGAAAGGCACGGACAAGGAAGGGAAAGCGCCGGGCGGGACGGCGCAGCGGTTACAATGGCCGCTCATCTTCCGCCAATCACGCCGGCCACCGCGCCGGCGGCCCATTCCAGCCATGCATCCAACGCTCACCATCGCGGTGAAGGCGGCGCGCCGCGCCGGCAACTTCATCAATCGCAGCGCGCGGGACCTCGACCTGCTGACCGTCACCACCAAGGGTCCGAAGGACTTCGTCAGCGAGGTCGACCGCAAGGCCGAAGCCACCATCGTGGAGACGATCCTCGACGCGTACCCGGACCATGCGATTCTAGCAGAGGAAGGCACCGCCAAGGGCGCCAACGCCGACGCGGAAAACCTGTGGATCATCGACCCGCTGGACGGGACGACGAATTTCCTCCACGGCTTTCCGCAGTACTGCGTCTCCATCGGCCTGCAGCACCGCGGCCAGATCACGCAGGCGGTGATCTACGACCCGGTGCGCAACGACCTGTTCACCGCGACGCGCGGCCGCGGCGCGTTCCTGAACGACCGCCGCATCCGCGTCTCCCGGCGCGACCACCTGCGCGACTGCCTGATCGGCACCGGATTCCCGTTTCGCGACGGCAGCTATCTCGACACCTACCTGCTGATGATGAAGGCGATGATCGAGCAGACCGCGGGACTGCGGCGCCCGGGCGCCGCCGCGCTCGACCTCGCGTACGTCGCCGCCGGCTTCTACGACGGCTTCTGGGAAGTCGGCCTGAACCCCTGGGACGTGGCCGCCGGCAGCCTGCTGGTGCAGGAGGCGGGCGGGCTCATCGGCGACCTCTCGGGCGAGGGCGACTACCTCCACGGCGGCCAGGTGATCGCCGCCAATCCGAAGGTGTTCGCGCAGATGGTGACCGCACTCGCGCCGTTCCGCGAGGAACTGACCCGCAAGCGGCCGCCCAAGCCGGTCGATCCGGCGCCCTGATTCCGGCCGGCATCGCGCCGCGGTCGCCCGACCGCAACGCGCCCCCGGCGCTCGGCCGCGTTACGGATCCGCCGACGGCTGCTGCGCCGCGCCGGACGCCTGCGCGCCGGCCGCCGCGTCGTCGCCGAGCACCGCCCACTCCTTCAACAGCGCCAGCCCGATCGCCAGCACCACGGGGCCGAGAAACACGCCGATGAAGCCGAAGGCGACGACGCCGCCGAGGATGCCCAGCATCACCAGGATGAACGGCAGGTTGCTGCCGCGACTGATGATCAGCGGATTGAGCACATTGTCGATCGACGAAACGACCAGCGCTCCCCACAGCAGCATGAAGATGCCGGCGCCGGTGTGTCCCTGCGACAACAGCCATGCGCCGGCCGGAATCCAGATCAGCGGCGGGCCGACCGGGACCGGCGACAGGAAGAACGTCACCAGCCCCAGCAGCGGCGCCGCGCCGATGCCGACGATCCACAGCCCGACCGCGTTGAGCACGCCCTGCGCGATCGCGGTGCCGAGGATGCCGTAGACGACGCCGCGCGTGGTGCCCGCGGCGACGTCCAGCAGCCGCGGTCCGCGGTTGGGCGCGATCCGCTCGACCGCCGCCAGCAACCGCTGCGTCGCGGCGTCGCCGTCGCGAAAGAAGAAGAAGGCGATCAGCACCGACACCGTCAGTTGCAGCAGGCCCTGCGCCACGTTGGCGCCGCCCGACGCCAGCGCCGCCTTCGCCGGCTCGAACAGCTTCTTCAACTCCGCCATCATCCGCGGCGTGTCGTGCGCGAGATCGCCCCAGTAGGCCTGCAGCCGATCGCCGACCAGCGGCAGCCCGGCGACCCACGCCGGCGGATCGGGCGGCCCTTCGTCGATGAAGCGCTTGGCGAATTCGGCCATGCGGTCGAAATTGTCGGCGAGCGTCACCCCGACGATCACGAACGGCATCACCACGACGACGGCGATCAGGAGCGTCATCGCCGCGGCGGCGGCCCCGGCGCGCCCGCCCAGCCAGGCCTTGACGCGGACGTACAGCGGCCACGTCGTCGCCGCCAGCACCACCGCCCAGATCACCGCGGTGAGGAACGGACGGAGCACCAGAAAGCACGCGGCGATGAGCACCGCGAGCACGGCGAGCGTGAGCGTCTGTTCGATGCGGTTCGGAGGCAGTGCGGCCATGGTCGAGGGACACGACGCGGATTCGGTGCGTGCGAGTCTAGCACCGCGAAAGCGCGAAGCGCAGCCGCGCTGGTGCGCGCAGCCGCCGATGGCCTACACTGGTGACATGGCACCCCCGAGAGTCAAGGACCCGCATCCCCCGGCGCGACGCGGTCCCGGCGCGCTCGAGGTCCGCCGCGTGGCGATCGACACCTACCGCGAGAACGTCGCTTACCTGCACCGGGATTGCCCGGTCTACCGCACCGAGGGGTTCCAGGCGCTCGCCAAGATCGAGGTCCACCGCGGCCACGCCCACGTGCTCGCGGTGCTCAACGTCGTCGACGACGTCGCCATCGTCAAGCCGACCGAGCTCGGCCTGTCGGAGCAGGCTTTCGCGCAGCTCGGGATCAAGCCTGGCGGACTGGTGCGGGTCGCGCAGGCCGAGCCGCCGGCGTCGATGGACGCGGTCCGCCGCAAGATCGCCGGCGAACGCCTCGCCGCCGACGACTTTCGCGCCATCGTCCGCGACATCACCGAAAACCACTTCTCCAAGACCGAGATCGCCGCGTTCCTGGTCGCGAGCAGCCAGAGCGAGCTCGACCGCGACGAGGTGCTCCACCTCACCCGCGCGATGATCGAGTCGGGCGGGCGCCTCGACTGGAGGGAGCCACTGGTCGCCGACAAGCACTGCATCGGCGGCATTCCCGGCAACCGCACGTCGATGATCGTCGTTCCGATCGCCGCGGCGCACGGCATGCTGATCCCGAAGACGTCCAGCCGGGCGATCACCTCGCCGGCCGGAACCGCCGACACCATGGAGGCGCTCGCCCGCGTCGAGCTCCCCATCGGGACGCTGCACGACATCGTCCGCAAGCACCGCGGCTGCATCGCCTGGGGCGGCACGGCGCGGCTGGCGCCCGCCGACGACATCATGATTTCGGTGGAGCGGCCGCTCGGCATCGACTCGCAGGGCCAGATGGTGGCGTCGATCCTGTCGAAGAAGCTGGCCGCGGGCGCGACGCACATCCTCATCGACATCCCGGTCGGTCCGAGCGCCAAGGTCAGGCAGATGCACGCGGCGCAGAGCCTGCGCCGGCTGTTCGAGTACGTCGGCGACAACCTCGGCATCCACCTCGAAGCGGTGATCACCGACGGCCGGCAGCCGGTCGGCCGCGGCATCGGCCCGGCGCTCGAAGCGCGCGACGTCATGCAGGTGCTCGCCAACGATCCCGGCGCGCCGATGGATCTGCGGCAGAAGGCGCTGCGCCTTGCCGGCCGGCTGCTGGAGTTCGATCCCGACGTCCGCGGCGGCAGCGGCTTCGCCATCGCCCGGGACATCCTCGATTCCGGGCGCGCGCTGGCCAAGATGCAGTCGCTGATCGACGCCCAGGGACGCAACCGGGAGCCGCCGCAGCCGGCGCCGCTGACCTTCGAAGTGAAAGCACCGGCCAAGGGCTTCGTCACCGGCATCGACAACCTGCGGCTGGCGCAGGTCGCGCGCCTGGCCGGCGCGCCGATGGCCAAGGGCGCCGGCGTCGACCTGCTGAGGAAGCTGGGCGATCCGGTCGTCAGGGGCGCCCCGCTCTACCGCGTGCACGCGGGCTTTCCGGCCGACCTGCAGTTCGCGCGGTCGCTGTCCGAGCGCGGCAGCGGCTTCACCATCGGCGCCGCGGAAGGCGTGCCGCGCGCCTACGTCGAGTTCTGATGCTGCTGGGGTTCCCCGAGTACGCGGTCCAGGCAGAGGCGCTTGCCGCAGCCGCCGGCATGCCCTGCCGGATCATCGGCGTCCACCATTTTCCCGACGGCGAAAGCCGGCTGACGCTGCCGCCGGAGTTGCCTGCCGCGGTGACGATCTGCCGCAGCCTCGACCGGCCCAACGCCAGGCTCGTCGAGCTGCTGCTCGCGGCCGCCGCCGCGCGCGATCTCGGCGCGTCGCGCGTGACGCTGGTGGCGCCGTACCTCTGCTACATGCACCAGGACATCGCGTTCGCACCCGGTGAGGCGGTCAGCCAGCGCATCGTCGGCGCCCTGCTGGCCGAGCGGTTCGACGCCGTCGTGACGGTGGACCCGCATCTGCACCGCGTCCACGAGTTCAGGGCCGCCGTTCCCTGCCGCCAGTCGGTGGCGCTGTCCGCCGCCGCCGCGATCGCGCGGTTCCTGAAGTCCCGGCTCGCCGCGCCGCTCCTCGTCGGACCCGACAGCGAATCCCGGCGCTGGGTCGAGGCGATCGCCGCCGCGGCAGGCTTTCGGGCGGCCGTCGCGGCGAAGCTGCGCACCGGCGACCGGCAGGTCGCGATCGACCTCGGCGGGATCGACGTTGCCGGCGCCGAGGTCGTCCTCGTCGACGACGTCGCGAGCACCGGCTGCACGCTGGCCCGCGCGGCCGAGCGCTGCCTCGCCGGCGGCGCGCTGCGCGTCCACGTCGTCGTGACGCACGGGCTGTTCGTCGGCGACGCCGTCGAACAGCTGAAAGCCGCGGGCGTCGACGGAATCTGGAGCACCGACAGCGTCAGCCACCACTCCAACGCCATCCCGCTGGCGGGACTGCTCGCGTCGGCGCTGTCGCCGCGCCGCTGAAGCGGGGCCGCGGCGGCGGATCGGCGGCACGGAAACTGGTAAAATTTCGCGCGCGCGTCGAATCCCACTCCATCCACCGGGACCACGTCCATGTCCATCTACCGCAAGATCGCGCCCATTGCGCGAAGCGACGTCCACGCCGACACCGCCGCGGCTCCGGGGAAGGCTCCGACGGCGTCGGGCGCCACGAGCGACGACGCGGAGAAGAGCAAACGGCGCAAGGGAGCGCCGATGGACTCGCCGCTGCCGCGCACCAAGGCCTGGATGGAGACGCTGCCGACAGCCGTGCAACCGATCGCATTGATGCGCTCGTACGCGCGGATCGCCAACCTCGTCGCGTCGGACTGGAGCCAGCCCGACGTCATGTACGAGACCTTCGACGCGCTGCTGCACGACCGCCGGGGCCACCGCAAGGGTTTTCCGTCGGCGGTCATGGCCGAACTGCTCGCGCTGCGCACGCACTACCTCGGCCTGCATCCGCAGCGTTCGGTGTCGTGGGAAAACCTGACCAAGCGTTAGCGACCGCCGGTCAGTCCACCACCTGCAGTTCGCGCCAGTTGAGACGCCGCAGATGGCAGGGCGTCCGCGGTGTTGAAGGTCGCGTTGCTGCCGTCGGCGATCGCGTAGAAGGACTGGACCTGCGTCGAAGCGATGTCGGACGCGGCCAGCAGGCGGCCGAAGGCGCTCGCCCAGCCCTGCGAGAAACCCGACCCCGCGCTGCGAATGGCACGGTCGAGCACGAACGCGAGGTAGGTGCCGGTTTCGTTGACGTCGTTGGCCGACGTGGTGCTGCGCTTGCTCCTTCGCTGCGGATCAGCACGGTGGCTAGCCGACGATCCTGCCGCGGGTGGCCTTGAGCTGACCGCGCTTGACCTTGCTGTCGACGCGCCGGCGCTTCGCGCTCCTGGACGGGCGCGTCGGCTTGCGCGGCGTCTCCACCGCCGCCGCCTCGGCGACGATCTCCTGCAGCCGCGCCAGCGCATCGGCGCGGTTCTGCTCCTGGCTGCGATAGCGCTGCGCCTTGATGACGACGACGCCTTCGGCGGTGATCCGCTGGTCGCTGCGGGCGAGCAGGCGCGCCTTGACCTCGTCCGGGAGCGACGAGGCGCGAATGTCGAAGCGCAGGTGCAGCGCCGTCGACACCTTGTTGACGTTCTGCCCGCCGGCGCCCTGCGCGCGGATGGCGGACCAGACGATCTCGGAGGCGGGGATGTCGATCGTCGCTGCCGGAGCCGCACCCATCGGGATTCTTCCAAAGGAAAAGGCGGTTGCCGTCGCCGCGATGTTAACGGGTTCGCCGCCGCCGCGCGACGGCGCGCGCCCGACGCGGCTCGTGTCCTGGCCGTGGCCCGCCGCAGTTGACCGGCAGGCCCGAACCGCCAATACTCGGAAGCTCGCGACCGCAGCACGCATCGAACCGTCACCCGCGATGAGGATTGGCATGACCCAGCACGAACCGCTTCATCTGCACGTGCCCGAGCCCACGGGGCGCCCCGGCCGCCACACCGACTTCTCCTATCTGCGGCTGTCGCCGGCGGGCGCGGTCCGGCGCCCGCCGGTGGACACGCTGCCGGTGGACACCAGCGACCTCGCCTACGAACTGGTGCGCGTGCTCGACGACGATGGCGCCGCGGTCGGCCCCTGGGCGATGCAGCCCGACCGGGAACTCCTGCGCAAGGGGCTGCGCGCGATGATGAAGACGCGCGTGTTCGACGCGCGGATGCTGATCGCGCAGCGGCAGAAGAAGATGTCGTTCTACATGCAGTGCCTTGGCGAAGAGGCGATTGCGATCGCGCACGCGCTGGCGCTCGACCCCGGCGACATGTGCTTCCCGACCTACCGCCAGCAGGGACTGCTGCTCGCGCGCGACGACGTCGACATGGTCGAGGTCATCTGCCAGCTGCTGTCCAACCAGCACGACCCGCTGAAGGGCCGGCAGCTGCCGGTGATGTACTCGTACAAGCGCGCCGGCTTCTTCAGCATCAGCGGGAATCTCGCCACGCAGTTCATCCAGGCGGTGGGCTGGGGCATGGCCTCGGCGATCAAGGGCGACACGCGGATCGCGTCGGGCTGGATCGGCGACGGCGCCACCGCCGAAGCCGACTTCCACACCGCGCTGACCTTCGCCCACGTGTACCGCGCGCCGGTCATCCTCAACGTCGTCAACAACCAGTGGGCAATCTCGACCTTCCAGGCGATCGCCGGCGGCGAGGCGACCACCTTCGCCGCGCGCGGCGTGGGCTGCGGCATCGCGTCGCTGCGCGTCGACGGCAACGACTTCCTCGCGGTCTACGCGGCGTCGCAGTGGGCGGCAGAACGGGCACGGCGCAACCTCGGGCCGACGCTGATCGAGTGGGTGACCTACCGCGCCGGACCGCACTCGACGTCCGACGACCCGTCCAAGTACCGCCCGGCCGACGACTGGGCGCACTTTCCGCTGGGCGACCCGATCGCCCGGCTCAGGCAGCACCTGATCGCGATCGGCGCGTGGTCCGAAGGGGAGCACGCGGACACGCAGAAGCAGCTCGAGGCCGAGGTCGCCGCGGCGCAGAAGGAAGCCGAGCGCTACGGCACGCTGGCCGACGGCAACATGCGCAGCGCCGCCGAGATGTTCGAGGATGTCTACAAGGACATGCCCGAGCACCTGCGCCGGCAGCGGCAACAACTCGGAGTATGAAAGTGGACACCGAAACCAGCGCGGACGGGACGGCGGCGGGCACGCGCAGCACGCCGATGACGATGATCCAGGCGCTGCGCTCGGCGATGGACGTGATGCTCGAACGCGACCCCGACGTCGTCGTCTACGGCCAGGACGTGGGCTACTTCGGCGGCGTGTTCCGCTGCACCGAGGGCCTGCAGGCGAAATACGGCAAGTCGCGCGTGTTCGACGCGCCGATCTCCGAAGGCGGCATCGTCGGCACCGCCGTCGGCATGGGCGCCTACGGGCTGCGCGCGGTCGTCGAGATCCAGTTCGCCGACTACTTCTATCCGGCGTCCGACCAGATCGTGTCCGAGGCGGCGCGGCTGCGCTACCGGTCGGCCGGCGACTTCACGGCACCGATCACCATCCGCATGCCCTGCGGCGGCGGCATCTACGGCGGGCAGACGCACAGCCAGAGCCCCGAAGCGCTGTTCACGCACGTCTGCGGACTGCGCACCGTGATGCCGTCGAACCCCTACGACGCCAAGGGGCTCCTGATCGCCGCGATCGAGTGCGACGACCCGGTCATCTTTCTCGAGCCCAAGCGGCTCTACAACGGGCCCTTCGACGGCCACCACGACAAGCCGGTGGTGCCGTGGTCGAAGCACCCGCTGGGCCTGGTGCCCGAGGGCCACTACACGGTGCCGCTGGAGTCGGCCGCGGTGTTCCGTCCCGGCAGCGAACTCACCGTGCTCACCTACGGCACGATGGTGTTCGTGTCGGAGGCGGCGGCGCGCGAGACCGGCATCGACGCCGAGATCATCGACCTGCGCAGCATCTGGCCGCTGGACCTCGCCATGCTCGTCGACTCGGTGAAGAAGACCGGGCGCTGCGTCGTCGTGCACGAGGCGACGCGCACCAGCGGCTTCGGCGCCGAGCTGACGGCGCTGGTGCAGGAGCACTGCTTCTACCACCTCGAAGCGCCGGTCGAACGCGTGGCCGGCTGGGACACTCCGTACCCGCACGCGCAGGAGTGGGACTACTTTCCCGGACCCGCACGCGTCGCCGCCGCGTTCAAGCGCGCGATGGAGAAGTGATGACGACCCCCACGTTTGCGGCAGAGCCGCTGCACTGCCCCCCGAGGGGGCAGCATGCCCCCCTTGGGGCGGCCCTGCGGGAGGCATGATGACGACCCCCAAGATGGGCATCCACGTGATCAAGATGCCGGACATCGGCGAAGGCATTGCCGAAGTCGAGCTCGTCGAATGGCACGTCAAGCCCGGCGACGCCGTGGTCGAGGACCAGGTGCTCGCCGACGTGATGACCGACAAGGCGACCGTCGAGATCCCGTCGCCGGTCGTCGGCACCGTGATCTCGCTCGGCGGCAAGGTCGGCGAGGTGATGCCGGTCGGCAGCGAACTCATCCGCCTCGAGGTCGAAGGCGCCGGCAACGCCAGGGCCGCCCTGCCGCCGGACGCCGGCGCAGCGACGGCCGCGCCGGCCGTGCTGTCGGTCGCCCCCCCCGCCGCCGCGGCGCCAACGCCGACAGCACCCCCACCCGCTGCGCCG
>CAIWHR010000399.1 GCA_903912485.1 uncultured beta proteobacterium
AAGCTGTTCATGGCGGCGGTGCTGCCCGGCGTCATCGCGATGCTGGGGTACATGCTGGTGGTCAAGATCATCGTCACGCTGCGGCCCGCCGCCGGCCCCGCCGGCCCGCGCGTGCCCTGGCCCGAGCGCATCCGCTGCCTGCTGCAGGTGCTGCCGGTGCTGCTGGTGTTCGTGGTCGTCATCGTCGGCATCTACGGCGGCTGGGCCAATCCGACCGAGGCCGCCGCGATCGGTGCGGCGGCCTGCGGAGGCATCGCCATCGTCAGCGGCGGCATGCGCGGCCGGGGGCTCGTCGACAGCGCGCTGGGCACCGCGCAGGCGACGGCGATGATCTTCCTCGTGCTGCTCGGCGCCGACATGATGAACACCACGCTGGCGCTGTCGCAGATGCCGGGCGAACTCGCGAACTGGGTCAAGGCGAGCGGGCTGTCGCCGCTCTTGGTGATGGCGATGATCCTGCTGATCTACATCTTCCTCGGCTGCGTGATGGACGCGCTGGCGATGATCCTGCTCACCATCCCGATCTTCTACCCGATGGTGATGGCGCTCGACTACTGGGGGATGAACGCCTCCGACAAGTCGGTCTGGTTCGGCATCCTGGCGCTGATGGTGGTCGAGATCGGGCTCGTCCATCCGCCGGTCGGGCTCAACGTCTACATCATCAACCGGCTGGCGAAGGACGTTCCGCTGACCGAAACCTTCAAGGGCGTCATACCTTTCCTCATCTCCGACGCAGTGCGCACGACGCTGCTGGTGTTCTTTCCGGCGATCTCGCTGTACCTCGTGCACGCGTTCAAACAATAGTCACAACCCTGTCACAGGAGGAAGCAACATGAAGCAGCGCATTGCGTTGGGAATCGTCGGGGCCGCCGCGGTGGCCGTCGCGCTGGGCAGCGGCGTCGCGCGGGCCCAGGAAGTCGTGCTCAAGGTCGAGCATTTCCTGGGGCCGCAGTCGACGGCGCAGCAGCTGCTGCTGGGGCCCTGGTGCGAGAAGCTCGGCAAGGAATCCGGCGGCAGGATCAAGTGCCAGATCTATCCGGCGATGCAGCTGGGCGGCTCGCCGCCGCAGCTCTTCGACCACGCCAAGGACGGCATCGCCGACGTCGTCTGGACGGTGCCGACCTACCAGGCGGGGCGCTTTTCCAAGTCCGAGGTGTTCGAACTGCCGTTCATGGAGAAGAGCGCCGAGACCGGCAGCCCGGCGCTGTGGGAGTACATCCAGAAGAACTCGCTCGACGAGTTCAAGGGCACGCACCTGATCCTCGCGCACGTGCACGACGGCAACGTGCTGCACTTCGCGAGCAAGGAAGTGAAGACGCTGGACGACCTCAAGGGCCTCAAGGTGCGCGCGCCGACGCGGATCGGCACCAAGACGCTGACGGCGCTGGGTGCGGTGCCGGTGCAGATGCCCGCGCCCGCCGTGCCCGAAGCGCTGGCCAAGGGCGTCGTCGACGGCGTGTCGCTGCCGTGGGAGGTCGTGCCCGGACTCAAGATCCAGGAGATCGCGAAGACGCACACCGAGACGCCGCCGGGGCAGCCGTATCCGTCGAACACGATCTTCGTCGTGGCGATGAACCAGGCGAAGTACGACGGCCTGCCGCCGGAACTCAGGAAGGTGATCGACGCCAACAGCGGGCTGGCCGCGTCGAAGTGGGCGGGGCAGGTCTGGGACGGCACCGTCGCGCCGGCGCGCAAGCTGGCGGTGGAGCGCAAGAACACGATCAACGTGCTGACGATGGCCGAATTCGAGCGCTGGAAGAAGGCGACCGAGGGGGTCGAGAAGGAGTGGTTCACCGAGGTCGCGGCCAAGGGCGGCAACGGCCCCGCGCTGCTCGAGGATGCCCGTGCGCTGATCAGGAAGAACGGCGGCTGATCCGCCGCCGCGCCTGACGCGGTCGGCGCGACGCGATTGCCGTGGGCGGCGGCGCCCCCCCGCGCCGCGCGCGCGGGGTCGGGCGCAAATCGGGTAAGATTTGCGCCTGTCGCGCCGGCTGTCGGCGTGCTCGACCGCCGAGGCACTCCATGAAAGAGAAGAAATTCGCGTCGCAGGCCGACCTGGCCGAGAAGAAGGTCAGCTTCGACAGGCTGTCCGACCACGCCTACGCGTACACGGCGGAGGGCGACCCCAACACCGGCGTGGTCATCGGCGACGACGCGGTGATGGTGATCGACACGCAGGCGACGCCGGTGATGGCGCAGGACGTGATCCGCCGCATCCGCGAGGTCACCGACAAGCCGATCCGCTACGTCGTGCTGTCGCACTACCACGCGGTGCGCGTGCTGGGCGCGACCGGCTACCGGCCCGAGCACGTCATCGCCAGCCGCGACACGCTGGATCTCATCGTCGAGCGCGGCGAGCAGGACATGAAGAGCGAGATCGAGCGCTTTCCGCGCCTGTTCCGCGCGGTCGAGTCGGTGCCCGGACTCACCTGGCCGACGCTGGTGTTCGAGCGGCGGATGACGCTGTGGCTGGGCAAGCTGCAGGTCGAGATCATGCAGCTCGGCCGCGGCCACACCAAGGGCGACACGGTGGTCTGGCTGCCGCAGGAGAAGATCCTTTTCTCCGGCGATCTGGTCGAATACGACGCCACGCCCTACACCGGCGACGCGTACCTGACCGACTGGCCGGCGACGCTCGACGCGATCGCGGCGCTGCAGCCGCAGCAGCTCGTGCCCGGACGCGGCGCTTCGCTGCGCACGCCCTCCGACGTCAAGGCGGGCCTCGACGGCACGCGCGCGTTCGTCACCGACATGTTCGGCGCCGTGAAGCGCGGCGTCGCGGCCGGCAAGGACCTCGGCAGCGTCTACCGGGAGACCAGCGCCGCGCTGCGGCCGAAGTTCGGGCACTGGGTGATCTTCGACCACTGCCTGCCTTTCGACGTCACGCGCGCCTACGACGAGGCGACGCAGTACCCCGACCCGAGAATCTGGACCGCGGAGCGGGACAAGGCGATGTGGGAGACGCTGGAGGGCTAGGCGCGCGGCAATGAAGACGTATTCGAATCCTGTCTACGCGTACCAGCGCTCGCCCGACCAGGACGGCGCCCCCGCGCGCCATCCCGTCGTCGTCGTCGGCGCGGGCCCGGTCGGACTGGCGGTCGCCATCGACCTAGCGCAGCAAGGCGTGCGCGTCGTGGTGCTCGACGACGACCAGACGGTCAGCGTCGGCTCGCGGGCGATCTGCTGGGCCAAGCGCACGCTGGAGATCTTCGACCGGCTGGGCTGCGGCGAGCCGGTCGTGAGCAAGGGCGTGAGCTGGAACGTCGGCAAGGTCTTCCACCAGAACGAGCTCGTTTTCCAGTTCGACCTGCTGCCCGAGCACGGCCATCGTCGCGCGGCGTTCGTCAACCTGCAGCAGTACTACGTCGAGGAGTATCTGGTCGAGCGGATCGGCGAGTTGCCGTCGGCCGAGCTGCGCTGGATGAACAGGGTCGTCGGCGTGGCGCCGCAGGCCGACGGCGCGGCGCTGCGGATCGAGACGCCCGAAGGGTATTACACGCTGAACTGCGACTGGCTGATCGTCGCCGACGGCGCGCGCAGCCCGGTGCGCGCCATGATGGGCCTCGAGGCCGAGGGACAGGTGTTTCGCGACCGCTTCCTGATCGCCGACATCCGCATGAAATCGGATTTTCCGCCGGAGCGCTGGTTCTGGTTCGACCCGCCGTTCCATCCCAACCAGTCGGCGCTGCTGCACCGGCAGGCCGACGACGTCTGGCGCGTGGACTTTCAGCTGGGCTGGAACGCCGATCCGGACGAGGAGAGGAAGCCGGAGAGGATTCTGCCGCGGCTGGCCGCGATGCTGGGCCACGACGCGGACTTCGAAGTCGAGTGGGCGAGCGTCTACACGTTCCAGTGCCGGCGGATGCAGCAGTTTCGCCACGGCCGCGTGCTGTTCGCGGGCGACGCCGCGCATCTGGTGTCGCCGTTCGGCGCCCGCGGCGCGAACAGCGGCGTCCAGGACGCCGACAATCTCGCCTGGAAGCTCGCGTTCGTCATCGACGGCCGCGCGCCGGAACGGCTGCTCGACTCCTACGACGTCGAACGGATCGCGGCGGCCGACGAGAACATCCTGAACTCGACGCGAGCGACCGACTTCATCACCCCGAAAAGCAAGCTGTCGCGCACGTTCCGCAGCGCGGTGCTCGCGCTCGCCCGGCATCACGCGTTCGCGCGGCGCCTCGTCAACAGCGGCCGCCTGTCGCTGCCGGCGGTCCTGACCGCGTCGCCGCTGAACACGCCCGACCGCGACCATTTCGCGGGCGCGATGCTGCCCGGCGCACCGGCCGCGGACGCGCCGGTGGAAGGCCCGGGATCGAAGTGGTTCGTCGACCACCTCGGGGGCGCGTTCGTGCTGCTGGTGTTCGGCGACGCGGTGCCGGCGGCCGACGCGGTGACGCTGGTCTACGGCACGCTGCCGTTTCGCATCGTGCAGGTGCGCTCCGCCGCGGCCGGCGCGCGGGACGACAGCAGCGAGGAAATCACCGATGGCGCCGGACTGCTGGCCAAGCGCTACGACGGCCGCCCGGGGACCTGCTACCTGTTCCGGCCCGACCAGCACGTCTGCGCGCGCTGGCGCGCCTTCGACGCGGTCGCCGTGCGCGCGGCGCTGGCGCGGGCGACGGGAAATGCCTGAGCGCCGCCCCCCCGTGCGCGGCCCGGTTTGCCGCAGCCCGATCCGGGCCGCCGGCGGTGCTAGGAGACGACGATGACGATCCTCAATACCGAGCCCAACCTGCGCTCGCCGGACGATTTCTACGACGAACTGCTGGCGCTGCACCGCGACCTCAGCGACGAAGAGAGCGCGCTCGTCAACGCCAAGCTGATCCTGCTGCTGGCGAACCACGTCGGCGATGCGACGGTGCTGCGCGCGGCGATGGCCGCGGCGCGCGCCGACGTCGTGCCGCACGCGTGACCGGCGCGGCGTTTCCAGCCCGCGAAACCTGAAGGAAATGCGTCCGTGACCACGACGTCGAAGCAGCAGAGCGCCGGCGGCGCGCCGGGGCCCGCGCCGGCGGATGCGCCGCTGGCGTACCAGTCGGGATTCGGCAACGAGTTCGCCACCGAAGCGCTGCCCGGCGCGCTGCCGATCGGCCAGAACTCGCCGCAGCGCGCTCCGTACGGGCTCTACGCGGAACAGTTGTCGGGGACCGCGTTCACCGCGCCGCGCGGCGCCAACCGCCGCTCGTGGACTTACCGGATCCGCCCCGCGGCGGTGCACCAACCGTTTCGCCCGATCGGGGCCGGGCGCGTCGTCAGCCAGTTCGGCGACGTGCCGACGCCTCCCGATCAGCTGCGCTGGGATCCGCTGCCGGTTCCCGCGGCGCCGACCGATTTCATCGACGGCCTGGCGACGATGGCCGGCACCGGCGATCCGGCGACCATGGCGGGCTGCGGCATCCACGTCTACGCCGCCAACCGGTCGATGCACGACCGCTATTTCTACGACGCCGACGGCGAGCTCCTGATCGTTCCGCAGCAGGGCCGGCTGCGCTTCGAAACCGAGTTCGGGCGCATCGACGCCGAACCGCTCGAAATCGTCGTGATCCCGCGCGGCGTGCGCTTTCGCGTCGAACTGCAGGACGCCTGCTGCCGCGGCTACGTCTGCGAGAACTACGGCGCGCAGTTTCGCCTGCCGGATCTCGGCGTCATCGGCTCCAACGGTCTCGCCAACCCGCGCGACTTCCTGACTCCGACCGCCTGGTACGAGCAGCGCGAAGGCGAGTTCGAACTGGTGGCGAAGTTTCTGGGCAGCTTCTGGTCGGCCGACATCGGCCACTCGCCGCTCGACGTCGTCGCCTGGCACGGCAACTACGCGCCGTACAAGTACGACCTGCGGCGCTTCAACGCCATTGGCTCGATCAGCTACGACCATCCCGATCCGTCGATATTTCTCGTCCTGCAGTCGCAGAGCGACACGCCCGGCGTCGACGCCATCGACTTCGTCATCTTTCCGCCGCGCATCCTGGCGATGGAGCACACGTTCCGGCCGCCGTGGTTCCACCGCAACGTCGCCAGCGAGTTCATGGGCCTGATCGACGGCGTCTACGACGCCAAGGCGGAAGGCTTCCGTCCGGGGGGCGCCAGCCTGCACAACTGCATGACGGGACACGGCCCCGACGCGCAGACCTTCGACCAGGCCAGCACCGCCGACCTCGCGCAGCCGACGCGCATCCGGGACACGATGGCGTTCATGCTCGAGACGCGGGCGCCGCTGCGGCCGACGCGCGCCGCGCTCGACTCGCCGCAGCTGCAGCGCGAGTACTTCCGCTGCTGGCAGGGGCTGCGCAGCAACTTCGACGCCGCGCAGCGCTGAGCCGGGCGGCGCGCCGGAAGGCGAGCGTTCCGGCGGCGCGCGGTGCCGGTCCGGTAAAATCGGGGATGAAGCCGGCGGATCGTTCCGCCGGGCGCCGTCCAATGCGACCCAGGAACTCACGATGACCTACCACAACATCCTCGTCGAAACCCGCGACCGCGTGGGTCTCATCCGCCTCAACCGGCCGAAGGTGCTCAACGCGCTGAACGAAGCGCTCGCCGGCGAGCTGGGCAGGGCGCTCGCGGCGTTCGACGCCGACCCCGGCATCGGCGCGATCGTCATCACCGGCAACGAGAAGGCCTTCGCCGCCGGCGCCGACATCGCCGCGATGGCCGAATGGGACTACCAGAAGGTCTACGGCGACAACTACATCACCAGCTGGGAATCGGTGAAGCACACGCGCAAGCCGGTGATCGCCGCGGTCGCCGGCTACGCGCTGGGCGGCGGCTGCGAGCTGGCGATGATGTGCGACCTCATCGTCGCCGCCGACAACGCCAAGTTCGGCCAGCCCGAGGTCACCATCGGCACCATGCCGGGCATGGGCGGCACGCAGCGGCTGCCGCGCGCCGTCGGCAAGGCCAAGGCGATGGACTGGTGCCTGACCGGCAGGATGATCGACGCGTTCGAAGCCGAGAGGAGCGGCCTGGTCGCGCGCGTCGTGCCGCCGGAGAAGCTCGAGGACGAGGTGCTCGCCATGGCGGCCAGGATCGCCGGCTTCTCGCTGCCGGTGGTGCTGAAGATCAAGGAGGCGGTCAACCGCGCGTACGAGTCGTCGCTGGCCGAGGGACTGCTGTTCGAGCGGCGCGAGTTTCACGGCACCTTCGGCCTCGACGACCAGAAAGAGGGCATGCGCGCGTTCGTCGAGAAGCGCAAGTCGAGCTTCAGGCACCGCTGATCCCGTCCCCCCATTCCCCGGAGCAAGACCATGCCGCATCGCTTCCTTCACCGCCTCGCGCTGGCCGCGCTGGCGCTCGCCGTCGCCGCCTGCGCGTCGACGACCATCCGCAGCGCGTGGTACGACTCGAGCTACACCGGCGGCGCGTTCAGGCGCATCGTCGTCGTCGGCAGCCACGCCGACATCGCGGTCCGCCGCTCGTTCGAGGATGCCTTCGTCCAGAGGCTGCAGGCCGACGGCGTCGAGGGAATCCCCGGCTATCGCGTGCTCCCGTCCGACGCGGCGCCGGGCGATCCCGTCTGGAACGCCGCGGTCGAAGCCTCCGGCGCCGACGGCCTGCTGGCGGTGCGCCTGCTGCGGGTCGACACCAGGACGCAGGTGATGACCACGATGATGCCGGCGCCGATGATGGGCGGGCCCTACGGCTACGGTTACGGCTACGGCATGGGCTGGGGTCCGGCGATGGTCGCGGTGCCCGAGGTGACGCAGTACGACGTCGCTTCGGTCGAGACCAACCTGTGGGACGCGCGGACCAAGCGCGTCGTGTGGGCGGCAACGACCGACACGGTCAACCCGACGTCGGTGCAGCAGGAGGCGCCGGGGTTCGCCGATCTCATCATCGGCCAGCTGACGGCCCGCGGCCTGCTCGCCCGCGGGAAGTGACGCGGTGCGCCGGCAGGCGCGCCGGCGCTACTGGCGCGGCGTCGTGAAGCGCATCGTGCCCGATTCGCCCTTGAGCGCGAGCAGGAGTTCGGAGCCGGCGAAGCGCTGCCCGGTCACGTTCGCGAGCTCCTTCAGGAATTCGGCGTCGCGCGATCCCGGCGAACACAGCATCTTGGTCAGCGCGACGGGTCCGAACGAAAGCGCGGTGTCGTTGAGCAGGTAGCTCGCGCTGCCGCGGTTGCAGTCGGCGCGGACGTTGACCTGCCCTCCCGGCTGGAAGGTCAGCGTGTAGCGTTCGGGCGCCTCGGGGACGATCCGGTTGCCGTCGCTCGTCTGCGTGCCCGCCCACGTCCACGTCGTGTTCGTGAGCAGCGCGTCGCCGGTGGCGGCCATCGGCGGCGGCGGCGCGTCGACGGTGCCGGGCAGCAGCGGCGCGCCGGTGTTGGTTGCCGCGCAGGCGGACAGCGCGAGCGCGAGTGCGAGCGGCAGGATGGTGCGGAAGGGGCGCATGGAGGCTCCAGGTCGGGAATGGAAATACGGGCGGGCCGGCGCCGGTCAGCGCCGCGGCCGGTGGCCGCCGAGCGCCTGCGTGACGTCGTCGGCGATGGTCTGCACCAGACGGCCCAGCGCGTCGATGCGCGCCGGCGTGATGCGCGACGTGGGTCCGGCCAGCGATATCGCCGCCCAGGGCTCGCCGTTCTCGTCCCAGATCGGCGCCGCCACGCAGCGCAGGCCGTCGGCGTGCTCCTCGTCGTCGATCGCGTAGCCGCGCCCGCGGATGGCGGCGAGCTCGAGAGCGAGTCCCTCGCGGCTGGTCACCGTGCGCGCGGTGTGCCCGGCGAGCCCGCGCCGCGCCAGCGCCGCGTCCACCGCGCCGTCGGGCATCGCCGCCAGCATCGCCTTGCCCACGCCCGACGCGTGCAGCGGCGCACGCGCGCCCAGCTTGGTCGACATCCGCATCAGCTCGCGGCACTGAACCTGCTCGACGAACACCGCCTCGCCGTCGTCGATGACGGCGAGGTTGGTCGTCTCGCCCGACTGCTCCATCAGGCGCTTCAGGTGCGGGTAGGCGCCGACGACCAGGTTGCGGTGGTCGAGAAAGGCGCTGCCCACGCGGAACGCGCGCACGCCCACCAGCCATTCGCCGCCCGGGCCTTGCTGGACGTAGCCCGCCTGCTCCAGCGTCGCCAGCAGGCGATGCGCGGTCGGCGCCGGAAGCGCGAGCCGCTCGACGATGGCGGTGAGCGTCGCGCCGCCTTCGGTCCCGGCCAGCGCCTCGAGCAGCGCGAGCCCGCGCGACAGCGCCTGCGTGTGGCCGGCGCCGGCGGGAACGTCGCGGCCGCGCACCGGCGGGCGGGCGGGCGCGGGCTTGGGTCGGCTGCGCCGGGCGAGGCGCGTCGGTTTGGGTTTGGTCGGCATGGCGGGCGTCGCCCGATTCTAGCATCGGCGGCGATCGTGAAAATCGCTTTCATATTTCGCCGCCCAGCCGCCACGCCAGCCACAGGATCGCCGCGACCGCCAGCGCGGCCCACGTCCACGCGACGCTGTCCGAAGGACGGTGCGGCAGCGCCAGCAGGTCGGGATCGCGCAGCGCGTCCGGGAACGGGCGCGCCGGCACCGCGACGATCTGCGCTTCGGCCGGATCGTCGGGAATCAGCGCGCGGTATTCCCAGGTCGTGACCGCCGGCGCGTTGCCGAACACGCGGCTCGACGGAAACTGCGGAAAGCGCAGGAAGGCAACGGCGTCGACGTCGGCGGCGAGCCATTGCGCCAGCCGGCCCTGGCCGCGATCGCGCGCGTCGCGCGCTTCGCCGGCGCCGACGAGGCCCAGCAGGCTCGCGCCCGCCTCCTCGAACGCGGCGGCGGGCATCAGCCGCGTCTGGTCGCCGAGCAGGTAGTCGGCGGCGGTCTTCGCCTTCGGCAGCGAGCGCTCGACGGCGAGAAAGTACGGAAACCCGACGGCGCCGAGCAGCGCGCTGGTGGCGCCGCGCACCGGCACGTTCCATCCGAGTTCGCGCAGCGCGTCGACGCTGATCCCGGCGCAGTTCATCGTCGCGTGCTGGTAGACGAGCTGATGCCGGTAGAACTGGTTGTAGACGCGGTTCAGCGCGCCCTGCAGCAGCAGCGCGGCACGCTCGTCGGCGAGCACCGCGACCAGCAGGTACGACGGCCGGTACCAGCCCTGCCCGCTGTTGAGGTCGGCGAGGTAGTTGTCGAGAGGCAGCGGCGCGGCCAGGATGCCCTTCTCGCTTTCGACGTCGAGCGAGTAGAAATTGTTGACCAGCCAGTCGCCGATCGCGCCGTCGGCCTGCGTGCGACCGGTGACCAGCGCGAAGTGGCCGCCGTGCGCCTCGTCGTCGTCGCCCTGCGCGCCGTTGACCATGATGCCGATCACCGCGCGCCCGGCCGCGAGCGGCGCGCCGGCGTCGCGCTGCCACAGCGCGTGCGCGG
>CAIWHR010000400.1 GCA_903912485.1 uncultured beta proteobacterium
ATGCAGGAACAGCGGAAAGAACGCCATGAAGAACATCGCGACCTTCGGGTTGGTGAGGCTCACCGCGAAGGCCTGCCGGAAGTGCACGCCGGCGCCGCGGCGGCCCGGGGCGCCGGGCGCCGCGGCGTGGCCGCGCGCGAACAGCAGCTTCGCGCCCAGCCAGCCCAGATACGCGATGCCCAGCCACTGCGCCGCCGCCAGCACCTGCGGGTAGGCCGCGAGCATCGCGGCGAGGCCGAGGACCGCCGCCAGCATGTAGACGAAATCGCCCGCCAGCGTGCCGAGGACGGCGCCCATCCCGGCGCCGACGCCGCCCCGCGCCGCGGCGTTCAGGATGGCGAGCGTTCCGGGGCCGGGAATCAGCTGGAAGACGACGATCGCGGCGACGAAGCTCGCGTAGTTGTGGATTTCAAACATGCGGGAAATGGCGGCCGATCGACCGGATCCGGGTCGCGGCGCGCCGGGCGGGTGCGTGCCAGCGGACGAGGCGCATCATGCCGGCGGTACCGCGGCCGCCGGCTGCCCGGCGCAGCGCCGGCAGACGCACGACTGGTTGCGCTGCGCCGCGGGAATGCGGGCGAGCACGTCGGCGCCGATGGTGACCGTGGTGCACCAGCAGGGCGTGTCGAAGCTGCCGCTGCGCACCGGGGCACAATCGTTGGGCTCGCCGCACAGCGGGCAGAGGGGATTCGCCTTCGGCTGCATCAGGCGTCGGCGGCGTCGATTTGCGCCAGCGCTTGCCGGATCGTGTCCGCGTCGCCGGGCCGGACCAGGCGCGCGACCTCGCTCCCGGCGTGCAGGAACACCAGTGTCGGCCACAGCTTCACCTGGAACGAGCGGCCCAGTGGGCGCCCGCGGCCGTCGGCGACCTTGACGTGCCGCACGCGCGGGTGATCCGCGAAGGCCGAGGCGAGCAGCGGCTGGGCGGCGCGGCAATGGCCGCACATCGGGCTGCCGAATTCGATCACCACCGCTCCGGCGAGCCGGTCGACCTCGGCGCGCGAGGGTTCGCTCGAAGCATATGTCTGGTTCATTGCCACTGGACCTCATCCCCGCCGGCCGATCGGGTTGTCGCTCGCCTCCAGCGAACGGTGCATCACGTACACGTCGACATAGCCCAGTTGGCGATGGCTGAAGGCGCGCGGAAGCGTGCCGACGACGGCGAAGCCGAGGCTCTTCCACAGCGCCACCGCCGCGTGATTGCTGCTGACGACGAAGTTGAACTGCATCGCGAGGAACCCCGCGTCGCTCGCCCGCCGCAGCGCGTCCACGCCCATCGCCCTGCCTACGCCGGCGCCGCGCGCCGCGGGGCCGACCATGAACGACGCGTTGGCGACGTGCGAGCCGAGATCGCGCTGGTTCGGAACCAGCTTGTACATGCCCGCGATGCGGCCGTCGACCTCGGCGACGCAGGAAGTCACGCCGGGACCGAACCAGTAGTCGAACGCGTCCTCGCGGCGCGTCGACGGAGCGAAGACGTAGGTGTCGCCCGGGGCCACGACCTGCCCGAAGATCGGCCACATCGCGTCGAAGTCGACGCGCTGCGCCCTGCGGATCGCGACCGTCTTCACCGCAGGCGGCGTTGCGCCCGCTAACGCGCCAGCCACCCGCCGTCCACCGCCAGCGTGTGGCCGTGGACGTAGTCGGACGCGGCCGACGCGAGGAAGACGACGGCGCCGGCCAGATCGGCGGGCGTGCCCCAGCGGTCGGCGGGAATGCGCTCGAGGATCGCGCGATTGCGGTTTGCATCCGCGCGCAGCGCGACGGTGTTGCTGGTCTCCATGTAGCCCGGCGCGATGGCGTTGACGTTGATCCCGCGCTTCGCCCATTCGCAGGCGAGCAGGCGCGTCAATCCGAGGACGCCGCTCTTCGATGCCGTGTACGACGGTACGCGGATGCCGCCCTGGAACGACAGCATCGACGCGATGTTGACGATCTTGCCGCCGCCGCCCTGCGCGACGAACTGCCTCGCCACCGCCTGCGCCAGGAAGAACGCGGTCCGCAGATTCACGTTGACGACGTCGTCCCAGTCGCTTTCGGTGAAGTCCAGCGCGTCGGCGCGGCGGATGATGCCGGCGTTGTTGACCAGGATGTCGATCCGGCCGAACGCCGCCAGCGCCGCGGCGACGATTCCCGGGATGTCGCGGGTCGACGCGAGATCGGCGGCGACGTCGACGTAGCGCCGTCCGGTGGCTTCGACGCCCGCGCGCGTCGCCGACGCGTCGCTGCGGTTGACGCCGACGATGTCGGCGCCGGCGTCGGCCAGCGCGACGGCCATCCCCTGGCCGAGGCCGGTGTTGCAGCCGGTGACGATCGCCGTCTTCCCCGACAGGTCGAAAAGCGTCTGCATCTTCATCTGTGTTCCCGGTCAGGTGGGGCCGCGCGCGTCAGCGCAGGTCGGCCGGCGCCACGTGGTCCATGTCGGTGAAGACCTGGTTCTCGCCGACCATGCCCCAGATGAACGTGTACGCCTGCGTGCCGACACCGCTGTGGATCGACCAGCTCGGGCTGATCACCGACTGCTCGTTGCGCACGACGAGGTGCCGCGTCTCCTGCGGCTGCCCCATCATGTGGAACACGACGCCGTCGGCGGGCAGGTTGAAGTAGAAATACACCTCCATGCGCCGGTCGTGCGTATGGCAGGGCATCGTGTTCCACACGCTGCCCTCGGCCAGCCGCGTCATGCCCATCACCAGCTGGCACGAAGACAGCACGCCCGGCACGATGAACTTGTAGATGCTGCGGCGGTTGCCGCTGCGCGGCTCGCCCAGCGTTTCCGGCGACGCCTCGGCCAGCGTGACCCTGCGGTGCGGGTGCGCCGCGTGCGCCGGCGCGCTGTTGAAGTAGAGCTTGGCGGGACGCGCGGCGTCGGCGCTGGCGAAGCGCAGCGCGCGCGCGCCCATGCCGACGTAGAGCGCTTCCTCGGCGGCCACGTCGAAGCGGGTGCCGTCGACGGTGACGATCGCGTCGCCGCCGATGTTGATGAGACCCAGCTCGCGCCGCTCGAGGAAGAAACCGGTGCCGGTGTGCCTGCCGAGTTCGGGAGCGAACTCCAGCGGCGCCGTGGTGGGGCAGATGCCGCCGACGATAATCCGGTCGATCTGGCTGTAGGTGAGCGTGATCTCGCCCGGAACGAAGACCCTCTCGATCAGGAAGTGGCGGCGCAGGCCCGCGGTGTCGAGCGTCCTGGCGTGCTCGCTATGCACGGGCTGGCGGATGTCCATGGTCTGTTCCCTGTGGGGTGGCCGCGCGTCGGGCGTCGGCGCGCGCCGGTGACGGCGGATGCGCCACGATACCTCGGCGCGCTCCGGCGCGCAAAAGATGCGAGCGAGATCGACACGCGCCGCATCGACACGCCCGGCGGCGGGTGCCGGCGCCCGCGACAGGAGGGCGCTGCGTTGCCGCGCCCACCCGGGTTTCGCGCATCTGCAGCGCCGGCTGCCGGTGAGCGTCGGCGGGTGCCAATCCCGGGCTACGGGCGGCCTCGCCTACTTCGTCGTTTCGCCCTTCACTTCGACGTCGACGCGACGGTTGGGCTGCAGGCAGGCGATCAGTTCCTTGCGGTTCTTCTGGTCGCACTGCGCAACCGGCTGCTTCTCGCCCATGCCGATGGTCTCGATCTTCGACTTGTCCACACCCTTGCTGACCAGGTAGTTGCGCACGGCATCGGCGCGACGCTCCGACAGCTTCTGGTTGTAGGCGTCGCTGCCCAGACGGTCGGTGTGCCCGGTGACCAGGACGACGTCGAGCTTCCTGACCTGCGCCAGCTTGCCGATCACCGCGCTGTCGATCGCCGCCTTGCCTTCGGGCTTCAGGTCAGCCTTGTCGAAGTCGAACAGCAGCTTCGAGTCGAGCGTGATCTTCTGCACCTGCGGCGCGGGCGCCGGCGGCGTCGCCGGCGGGGGCGGCGGAGCGACGGGCTTCGCTGTCGGTGCCGGCGCCACTTCCGCGACCTTCGGCGCCACGTACACCTGCGGCGGAGGATCGAACTTGAACGTCGCCGTCAGCCAGACCATGTTGTTGGTGTAGCCCGGGTTGGCGAACGCACCGGAGAAATACGCGTAGCCCGAGCCCACCGCCGCCGTGTTCAGGTTCTGCGCGTAACCGTAGTAGCCGCCGTAACCCGCCATCTGGCCGTCGCTGTACTCGTACTTCTCGAACGCGTAGCCGGCGTTCACCGCCCACCGCTTGTTGATGTTGTAGCTTCCCTTGATCTGGAAGCGCTGCAGCGTGGTGTTGTCGCTGACGTAGTTCACCAGCGGACCGCCGGCGAAGCCGCCGGAGCAGCCGGCGGCCGGGCAGGTCGGACCCCAGTAGCCGGACCACAGGTCGACGCCGCCTTCGGACTTCTGGTAGCTGTACGACGCGGTCAGCATCAGCTTGTCGGTCGCCGCCCAGTCGGCCTGCACCGCGCCCATCCAGCCGTCCTGCGTGTTCTTGCTGCCCCAGTCGTACGTCGTCGCCGTCTGCGTGCCGCCCGGCAGCGGACTCTGGCCGCTGGCAACCGCCCGGTAGGCCTGGTTGTTCTCGACCGTGCCCCAGTTGCCGATGGCGCTGAGCCGGAGCTTGTCGGGATCGCCCCAGGCCACCGTCAGGTCGTAGGTGTCGTTGTTGTCCTTGGTGCGGCCGTAGAAGTTGCCCTTGTAGTCGACGTTGCGCCAGTTCGCGCCGAAGCCGACGAACCACAGCGGTCCCGGCGTCCAGTCGAGGGTCAGCTTGACCACGTTGGCGTCGAAGTTGTTGATGTCGTACGCCGTGTAGTAGGCGTTGATCGACGTCGCCGGGTTCGCCGTGTTGACGAGGTCGGAGCGCCGCTGCAGGAATTCGTACTTCAGGCGGCCGCTGAGGTTGTTCCAGCCGGCGTTGCGGTACTCGATCCAGTACTTGTAGTCGTCGTTCTTCGGCGCTTCGGCGAGGTTGCGGTCGATCTTCTCCCAGTCGAAACCGCCGAGCAGCTTGTTGCTGCGGTCGAACGACCACGACGCGTCGAACCCGGCCGCGTTCCTGGTGTAGCTGAACGCCTCGCCGTTCTCCTCGAGCAGCGCGCCGATCTGGTAGCAGGTCGCGCTGTTGACCGGCGGGGTCGCGCAGCTGCTGCCCTGGCTGCCCTGCCGGTACGACACGGTGGTCGAGTCGTTCTTCTTGTCGTAGTAGTTGTAGTAGACGCGCGTGTCGAGCTTCGCCATCGGGCTCGCGTTCCAGGCGAAGTTCGCCGTCGACGTCTTGATCTTGCCGTCGAAGGTCGACAGGTTCTGGTTCGTCGACGAATCGTAGGGCTGCGTCAGCAGGTAGCCCACCGACGGCGGGAGCGCCTGGCCGGTCGGCGTGCTGCCGGCGGGCTTGAGGCCCGAGGTGTAGAGCGGCGACGTGAGTCCCAGGCTGTTCGTCAGCTCGCTCTGCGTGAAGCGCGCGATGATCGCCGAGTCCCAGGGCAGCTGCTTGATGTACCCGTTGAGGCTCCACTTCTTGAGGTCGTTGTCGGGCGGCAGCAGCGACGTGTCGAGCGCGCTGCGCATGTAGAAGTTCGTCCACTGGAATGCGTCGTTGCTGCTGGTGAACTTCGAGTCGAGGTACGCCAGCTTGAAGCCGTACTGCCTGGTGTTGTAGCCGCCCTCGATGGTCGTGTTCTGCGTCTTCTGGTCGACCGGCGCGCCGAGCTCAATCAGCCCGTTGCCCGATCCGGTGCCGAGCTGCGCGCCGCCGGGCTTGATGCCCGACTGCTTGACCTCGTTGTAGTCGGCGCGGATGAACCACGGCGTCTTGCCCGAGAACTCGCCGTTGGCGCCCGTCGTGTTGCGCTGCGTGCCGTAGTTGAACGTGTACCAGTTCGCCGGGTTCAGTGCGTTGGGATACGTTCCCCCCGGGCCGACCTGCTGCAGGCCGCCGCCCGAGCCGTTGAGCGGCGACAGCGCGTTGAACGAGTACTGGTGGGGGATGTTGTTGTTGTACAGCGACGCCTTCCACATCCCGTAACCGCCGCCGACGACGTTGATGTACTGGTCGTCGCGGCCGAATTCCTCGCCGAACGCGCGCAGGTACATCGCGCTGCTGCCGCCGCGGATGTCGACGACGCCGATCGGCGCGCTGTTGATGTCCTGGTATTCCTGCGCCTTGGCGCCGTCGGCCGGGCCGGAGAACGGCGTCAGCGGGTTGGTGGCCGAAAGCGGGGTCGTGTTGCCGTACGCGCCGTTGCGGTTGACGCCGTCGACGTTCGCGCCGCGGTAGCCGAAATCGAGCAGGCCGCCCCACAGGAAGCCGTCGTCGGCTGAGGCGTTCTGGGCAAACAGGCCGGCGACGACGAGTGCAATGACTTTGACTTTGCCTTTCATGTTCGTCCCCATCTCAGCGCATGAAGAATTGGCCAAAGGCGGACGACGGCGCGTTGCTGCCGTGGATCTGCCGGTGGCACGAGACGCAGCCACTGCCTTCGAAGCGGATGTTCGACGGCAGCGTGTTGGGCAGCGTGCCGCGTCCGTCGTAGATGCCGTGCGTGTGGCCATTTGCGTGGCAGTCGCCGCAGAGCACCGGCGCCTTCTGCGCGAGCAGCGCGCGATGCGACGAACCGTGCGGCGTGTGGCAGGTGGCGCAGTTCTCTTCAACCGGGGGATGCTCGTGGATCCACGGGCCGCGCTTGTCGGCGTGGCAGCTGTAGCACAGGTCGTTGACCGATTCGTTCTTCAGGCTCGCCTTCTGCATCGAACCGTGCGGGTCGTGGCAGTCCTGGCAGCCGATCTTGCCTTCGATGATCGGGTGGTGCGACGGCTTGAGGATCTCGCCGCGGACCTCGGTGTGGCACTCGACGCAGACCTTGTACGCGAGCTGCCGGGCCGTCGTCGTGTACGGAGCGGCGGCGAACTGCGCGCCCTTGATCTCCTTGTTGTTGCTCGCCGACTGCGTGCCGTGAATCGAGTGGCAGCTGACGCAGGAGACGTCGACCTTGCGGTGCTTGGCGATCGACCAGTTCTCGAGCGCGCGATTGCCGCTGTGGCAGGTGAGGCAGACTGCGGACTTCTCGGCCGCGTTCGCGGTCTTGGCGCCGAGCAGGTTCGCCGGCTTGCTCTTCATCGGGTCCTGCACGTGCAGCGACGCGTCGCCGTGGCAGGCCTGGCAGGAGCTGCCGACGGCGTCGTTGGACGCGCCGTGTCCCGTCAGCAGGATCGTGCTGTTCTGTTTTTCGTGGCAGCCGACGCAGATCGGCACGCCGTCCGCGGCCTTCTTCGCCTGCGCGCAGGCAGGCAGCGCCGTGAATGCGGCGAAGGCTGCCAACAGCCCGGTTGCCGCGATGATGGTCTTGAGTCGCATGTAGTACCCCCTTTGCTGGCTGTCGCGACCGGAGCGCCGGTCGATGTTTCCCGTGCGCCCGGAACCTTCCGCGCTTCCGCACGTTGCGCCTTAACGCTTCCTGCGCGGTGCGGCGCTCCGACGCACCGCGGCGTGCATGTCCCACGCCACCTGCAGGTGCATCCAGAACGCGGCCTCATTGCCGAAATACAGTCCGAGCCGAACGGCCGTGTCGGGCGTGATCGCCCGCCGGCCGTTGACGAGTTCGTTGACGCGCCGGCGCGAGACGCCGAGCGCTGCCGCCAGTTCGGTCTGGGTGATGTCGAGCGGCTTGAGGAAGCGCGTCTCGAGGAACTGGCCGGGATTCGGGGGCTTGCGCGCGGGAATGCCCAGCGATGCCGGCCGGAACGTCTCGGTCGGCTTCGCTCTCGGATTCACTTCACGCGCCAGCATGGTCCCCGCTTGCGGGAAACGAACGACGGAATGCGGGAGCGGTCAGGCCCCGGGCTCGCGCTTGAACATGCGGATGCCGTTGATCATCGTGCTGATGACCGTCGAGCCCCGGGTGATGTCCTCGCGGAACACCATGTACGTGTGGATCAGCGCGAACAGCAGCATGTAATACATGGCAACGTGGTGCACGGTGCGCACGGCCTGCGGTTCGCCGAGCAGCACGGTCACCCATCCGAACAGGTTCATCCACGTCGTTCCCCACGGATACTGCTGGGCGAACAGCCCGAAGCCGGTCAGGATCAGCACGACGGCGCCGAGCATGAACATCGAGAACATCGCGAACTGCGCCAGCGGATTGTGGCCGACCCACAGGTCGCCGTGCTTCTTCAGGAACAGGTAATAGCGGATGTCGCCGAAAAGCCCCGCCCACCACTTGCCGCTCCAGAACGGCACGATGAACAGCGCGCGCGACGAGCGGTTGCCGACGAACGCCCAGTAGATCCGGACCAGGAAAGCGATCGCGAGCACCCAGCCCGACGTCTCGTGGATCATCCTGATCCAGCCGAAGAAGAAGCTGTCGACGGCCTCGCCGCCGATCGACGGCAGCGGCGCTCCGATCAGGTAGCCGGTGACGCCCAACGCCATGACGCAGAGCATCGTCACCCAGTGCCAGAGGCGAACCGGGGCCTCGTAGACGTACGTATCCACCAGCGGACCGCCTTCGACCCGTCCGGTTACATGATCGACTTGCATTCAAGCCTCCTTTGGCCTTGCCCAACGCCGGGCGGTCCCGGGAAACGCGCGCCCCTCACCGAGGGAGCGCGCGCAGCGCAAGGGAGCGCCTACCTTACCTTCACCGACACGAGCTCCTCACCTTCGGGCGACATCACGTGCGTGGCGCAGGCAAGGCAGGGGTCGAAGCTGTGGATCGTGCGCAGGATCTCGACCGGCTGCTCGGGCTTGGCCATCGGCGTGTTCATCAGCGCCGCTTCGTAGGCGCCGATCTGGCCCTTGGCGTCGCGCGGGCCGGCGTTCCACGTCGTCGGCACCACGCACTGGTAGCTCTCGATCTTGGTGTTCTTGATCTTGACCCAGTGCGCGAGCGCGCCGCGCGGCGCTTCGACCGGCGCCACGCCCTTGGCTTCCGCGGGCCACGACGACGGATCCCACTTCTCGGTGTTCGCCGTCGTGAGGTCGCCGGCCTTGATGTTGGCCATCAGGTCTTCGTAGTACTTCGTCATCTTGCGCGCGGCCCACTGGCATTCGAGCCCGCGCGCGGCGGTGCGGCCGAGCGTCGAGAACAGCGCGGTGACCGGAACGTCGAGCGCCTTCAGCACGCCGTCGACCTGCTCCTTGATGTCCTTGCGGCCGCTGGCGTACGCGACGAGGTAGCGGGCCAGCGGGCCGACCTCGACCGCGTGACCCTTCCAGCGCGGCGACTTCACCCACGAGTACTTGGCGTTCTCGTCGATGTTCTCGATGTTGGTCCGCGAGCCCTTGGTGTCCTTGCCGAGCACGAAGTTGGGCTCGGTGACGCCGTCGAACGGGTGCAGGCCCTTCGCCTCGTCGCCGTACTTGTACCAGGAGTGGGTGACCCATTCCTGCACTTCGTCGACGGCCTTGAGGTCGACCGGCAGCACCTTGGAGAGGTCGCCGTTGAGGATCACGCCGGAGGGCAGCGCGAGGCTCGCGTTCGAGTAGTCGTTGGCGATCTCGGGGAAATCGCCGTACGACATGACGTTCTTGCCGGACAGGCCGCCGCCGATCGCCGCCCAGTCCTTGTAGTAGCCGGCGATCGCGAGCAGGTCGGGGATGTAGACCTGGTCGATGAACTCGTTGGTCCGGGCGCAGATGTCCTTGACCATGTTCAGGTAGACCATGTTCACCGCGCCGACCGCGCCGGCACCGTCGACGTTGATCGGGCTGGGAACGCCGCCGACCAGCCAGTTCGGGTGCGGGTTCTTGCCGCCGAAGATCGTCTGGATCTTGACGATTTCCTTCTGGAAATCGAGCGCCTCGAGGTAGTGCGTCGTCGCCAGCAGGTTCACTTCCGGCGGCAGCTTGTACGCCGGGTGGCCCCAGTACGCGTTGGCGAAGATCCCGAGCTGGCCGCTCTCGACGAACTTCTTCAGCCTGTTCTGCACTTCGCGGAAGTAGCCCGGCGACGAATTCGGCCACGGCGAGATGCTCTGCTGGATCTCGGAGGTCCGCTTCGGGTCCGCCTTCAGCGCGCTGACCACGTCGACCCAGTCGAGCGCGTGCAGGTGGTAGAAGTGCACCAGGTGATCCTGCGCGTACAGCGTCGCGTGCATCAGGTTGCGGATGATGTTCGCGTTCTTCGGGATCTTGATGCCGAGCGCGTCCTCGACCGAGCGCACCGACGCCAGCGCGTGCACGCCGGTGCAGACGCCGCAGATCCGTTCGACGAAGGCCCACGCGTCGCGCGGGTCACGCCCTTTCAGGATCACTTCGAGGCCGCGCCACATCGTGCCGGTCGACACTGCGTTGCGGATGACGTTGTTCTTGTCGACGTTGACCTCGATGCGCAGGTGGCCCTCGATCCGGGTGATCGGATCGACGACGATGCGTTGGCCGCTGTTGTCGAGCGTGAAGCCTTGTGTCTGGATGGTCGCCATGATTACTTCTCCACCTCGCTGACTTTGTCATTGCGGCCGGTGCTGCGCGCCTGCTTGATCGCGGTCACCGCGGCGTGTGCCGCGACGGCTGCGCCGGCGGCGGCGAGAACGGTGAGGCCGATCTTGTCGGCGGTGCCCTCGGCGCCGGCGATGCCCGGAACCTTGATCGTCGTCAGATGATCGTAGAAGGAACCCTTGTCCCAGAACCCGTCTTCGGAGCACCCGATGCAGCCGTGGCCCGACTGGATCGGGAACGACAATCCTTCGTTCCAGCGCACGGTCGAGCAGGCGTTGTAGGTGACCGGGCCCTTGCAGCCCACCTTGTACAGGCAGTAGCCCATCCGCGCGCCGGCGTCGTCGAACTTCTCGACGAATTGCCCCGCGTCGAAATGCGGCCGGCGGTAGCACTTGTCGTGCACGCGCTGGCTGTAGAACATCTTCGGGCGGCCCTGCGCGTCGAGATCGGGCAGCCGGTCGAAGGTCAGGATGTAGGTGACGACGCCGGTCATCACTTCGGCGATCGGCGGGCAGCCCGGCACCTTGATGATGGGCTTGTCGGTGATCACCTTGTGCACCGGGGTGGCCTGCGTCGGGTTGGGCTTCGCGGCCTGCACGCAGCCCCACGAAGCGCAGGAACCCCACGACACGATCGCCTTGGCGTCCTTGGCGACGCGGCGCAGCTTCTCGACGAACGGCTTGCCGCCGGGAATGCAGTACACGCCGTCGTCGGCGAGCGGCGGATTGCCCTCGACGGCCAGGATGTAGTTGCCCTTGTACTTCTTGATCGTGTCCTCGAGCGCCTGCTCGGCCTGGTGGCCGGCGGCGGCCATCAGCGTGTCGTCGTAGTCCAACGACAGCATCGACAGCACGACGTCCTTCGCCAGCGGGTGCGCCGAGCGGATGAACGACTCGGTGCAGCACGTGCATTCGAGGCCGTGCAGCCAGATCACCGGCGTACGCGTCTTGGTCTGCATCGCCTGCGCGATCGCCTCGGCGCCACCGGCGCCCAGACCGAGCGATGCGGCGGTGAGGCTGCAGAATTTGAGAAAGCTGCGGCGCGATATTCCCTGCCGGCGCATCAAGTCGTAATACGTGTCGCTCATTTCGCCCCTCCAGAGAGAGCCCGTCGCCTCGCGCAGATGCTGCATCCGAGGCGTTGGCAGGTTCGTTCAGTTGCCAATTTAGAACTGCGGGCACCGACTCACCGTTGACATGGATCAACACGCGAGCCCAAGTGCTGCAATCGGCACGGAACTTCACCAAAAAAACCACACTGAATGCACGCGGCACACTCGAAAATGTAACGGTATCAGTTACATATAGCGAGAACCGTGCGCGGGAGACGGATGTCTCGGCTGCGGCTGACCCAGATCAAGTCGGCGCCGGGGGTGCGGTAGCAGTATTCCTGATGGGGGAGTGCGGGTTCGCGCATGGGCCGGACACGGCGCACCCTTGCGGTAGCGGTTACCGCCACGCAGCGCGCGCAAGGATGCCGCGATGACGAGCGCCCAACTGATTCCGTCCAAGGACGCCGTCGAAGCGGCGATCGCCCGCGTGCTCGACGCGGAGCACGCTGCGCGCGACGCGGTCGTCGACGCCGTCGACGCCGCAGCGGCGATGACCGAGGCGGCGCGCTCGGCGGCGCGCGCGCTCGCGACCCGGACCGAGCGGCGGATCGGCGCGGTTCGCGCCGCCTTTGAGGAGCGCGCGACGGCCGAGGTCGCTGCCTTCGACGCCAGGGCGGCCGAGACCAGTCGCGAGCGGCCGCTGACGCCGGACGAACTGGCGCGAGTGGACGCGGCGGCGGCGGCGCTCGCGGCGGCGCTGACGGGATCGGGCTGCTAGCCCGGACGCGCCGTGGGCAGCCTCGAATACGCACAGGCCCGACTGTCCGCGCGTTACGGGCAGCGCCCCGACGAACTCGCGTGGCGCAGGATCGAGCACCTGCGCGAGCTTCCCGCGCTGCTCGACGCGGCGAGGGCGTCGGCGCTGGGAATCTGGCTCGCAGGCATCGACGCCATGAGCACGCCGCACCAGATCGAAGGCATCCTGCGCGAGCGCTGGCGCGCGCTGGTGGCCGACGTGGCGGCATGGATGCCGGACGAATGGCAGCCGGCGGTCCGCTGGTGCGCGGTCGCCACCGACCTGCCCGTGGTCCAGCATCTCGCGCGCGGCGCCGCGGTGCTGCCGTGGATGCCCGACGACGCGGTCTACCGGGATCTTTGCGCCAGCGAGGCGGCGGGGTTCGGCGCGGCGCCGGTGGAGGGGCCGTTCGCGTCGCTCGGCGCGGCGTGGCTGGAGCCCGCGCGCGTGGGCAGCCTCTGGCGCGCCGAATGGCGGCGGCGCGTGCCGGCCGGCGCGGGCGACGGCGTCACGCTGCTCGACGAACTCGGGCGGCTGCTGCATCGGCATTTCGCAGCCTTCCACGATCCGACGGTGCGCGACGGCTGGCTGCTGCGTCGCGCGCTGGAGGCGCGGCTGGCGCTGCTGTTCCGGCGTGCAATGCTCGATCCCGCCGCCGCGTTCGTCTTCCTCGCGCTGACGGCGCTCGACCTCGAGCGCCTGCGCGCCGAGCTCGTGCGCCGCGCCGCGTTTCCCGGCATGGAGGTGCTGGCGTGAGCGCGCGATGATCCGCCCCAAGCCCGCCCGCTGGTTCGAGATCCTGGCCGCGCGCGACGACGCGACGCTGGCGCTGGAAGCGCTGGCGACCACCTGCGCCGTCGAGCTCGAGGCGCGTCCGAGCGCGGTGCTGCCCGCGGCGCTGGCCGACCTGCGCCCGCAGCTGTCGGAGTTCTCCGAGCTGTCGCTGCGCTACCACGCCTACTGGCCGCGCTCGAAACACACGTCGTCGCCTTTCCCCGAGACGCCCGCGGCGACGCTGGCGCGCAGCCTGACACACCTGCGCGCCTGGGCCGAGGACGCCGAGCCGGTGATCCAGCAGCTGCAGCGCTGCGAGGCGGAGCGCGGCGAACTGCTGCTGTGGCGGCGGGTGCTGAAGACGATCGGCGAAAGCGTCATCGACTTTGCGCGGCTCGCCGGCGCGGGCCCGGTCCTGCACGCGCGGCTGTTCGTGTTCCCGCCCGACAGCGAGCCCGAACTGCCGCCCGGCACGCTCTCGCGCACCGTCGACCTCGACGGGCCGATGCTGTGCGCGCTGTGCGCGCTGACCGTCGGCGCCGCCGACGACGTGCAGGCGCTGGCGCAGCAGGCGGCGATCCTCAAGGGCCGGGTCTACGACGCGCCGGCGTGGCTCAAGGTCGACGCCGAGGAGACCGAGCGCTACATCGCCCCGCGCCTCGACGCGCTCGACCGCGAGGAGGTGCGCCTGCGCGCGGACCTCGAGGCGCTGCACGCGAAGCACGACCTCTACGCAGCGCTCGGCGACGCCAGCCGGCTGCAGTGGGTGATCCAGAACGTGCGCGCGCTGGAGTCCGGCGACCTCTTCTGCTGGATCACCGGCTGGACCAGCGACTTCGAAGGGCACGCGCTCGCCGCGGCGCTCGAGCGCTCGGGCGCGCGCGCGCTGCTGCACTTTCCGCCGCCGGCGCCCAGGGCCAGGGCGCCGCTGCTGCTCGCCAACCCGGTGTGGGCGAGGCCGTTCGAGATCTTCAGCCGGGCGATGGGCATGCCGTCGCGCAACGAGGCCGACCCCAGCGTGCTGCTGGCGCTCGCGGTTCCGCTGATGTTCGGCTACATGTTCGGCGACGTGGGCCAGGGGCTGGTGGTCGCGATCGTGGGCTTCAGCCTGCGCCGGCGCTTCCCCGTCGCGAAGCTGTTCATCGCCGGCGGGCTTGCCGCCGTCGCCTTCGGCATCCTGTTCGGCAGCGTGTTCAGCGTCCACGGCGTGGTGGCGGCGACCTGGGTCGCGCCGCTCGACGACCCGCTGGCGATACTGCTCATTCCCCTTGCCGGAGGGGCGGCGCTGCTCACCGTCGGCCTCGCGCTCAACGCGCTGGAAGCGTGGTGGCGCGGCGAGTTCATGACCTGGTTCACGACCGACGCCGGCTACATCGCCACGTATCTGGGCGTGCTCACGGGCTTTTTCCACCCGATGGGCTTCGTCGCCGCCGGCGCCGGGGCGCTGCTGTTCTGCCTCGGCCACGCGTGGCACGCGCGCCGCCTGTCCGGCGCGCTGACCGCGATCGCCGAACTCGTCGAGCGGCTGCTGCAGATCCTGATCAACACGCTGTCGTTCGCGCGCGTCGGCGCGTTCGCGCTGGCGCACGCCGGGCTGTCGTCGGCGATCGTCGCGCTGATGCAGGCCAGCGACAACGTCGTCGCCAAGGCGCTCGTTCTGGTCGTCGGCAACGTGCTGGTGCTGGTGCTGGAAACGATGGTGGTGTCGATCCAGACCACGCGGCTGGTGCTGTTCGAGTTCTTCACCCGCTTCCTGACCGCCGAGGGCCGCATCTTCCGCCCGCTGCCGGCGCCCCCTTCCACTTCGCAGGAGAGCTGAATGACTGCATCGACCAGGTTCGTGTCCGCGCTCGTCGCGGTGGCGGCGGTGATGGGCCTCGGCGCCACGCTGTTGCTGGTGTGGGCGCCGGGGGCGATGGCCGCGGCGGGCGCCGCGCCCGCCGGCGGCGTCGCCGCGGAGGCCTGGAGCTGGGGGCTGATGGGCGCGGCGCTGGCGACGGGGATGTCGTCGCTGGGCGCGGGGTTCGCGGTGGCGAAGGTCGGCACCGCGGCGATCGGCGCGCTGGCCGAGAAGCCCGAGCTCTTCGGCCGGCTGCTGATCTTCGTCGGGCTGGCCGAAGGCATCGCGATCTACGGCCTCATCGTCTCGATCCTGATCATGAACCGGCTGACCTGATGGGCCGGCGCGAATCGGCCTTGCAGGCACTCGCCCCGGCGCGCAGCGCCAAGGGGGCACGCTGATGAGCGCGATGGGCCGCCCCGAGCGCGAATTGGCCTTGCAGGCCGCGGCGTTGCGAGACGCAACGCCTCCTCCTACCGTCCATGCCGGCGCAGGCCGGCATGGAGCCGCGGCAGTCGGCCCCCTTGGGGGGACGGCGCGCAGCGCCAAGGGGGCACGCTGATGCCGGCCCCCGTCTACATCGGCGACGAAGTGAGCGCCGCCGGCTATCGGCTGGCGGGCGCGCGGGTGACGGTCCCGGAGCCCGGCGGCGAGTCCGCCGCGCTGGCGGCCGCGCGCGAGCAGGCGCCGCTGGTGCTGGTGTCCGCCGCCGTCGCGGCGCGGATCGCCGGGAGGGAGATGCGCGCCGCGCTGGCCGCGCTGGCGCCGCTGACGGTGATCGTCCCCGACCTGCGCGGCGAAGCCGCCGTGCCGGACGTCGCCGCCCGCCTGCGGCGTCAACTCGGACTCGAGGGCTAGAGGCTGGCATGTCGGTCGACCGCCAAACGCAGGCGCTGCTCGCACTGGTCGAAGCCGACCGGGCGAGGAAATGCGACGCGATCCTCGACGAAGCGCGGGCCCGCGCGGCGGCGTTGCGGGCCGAGGCGCACGCCGACG
>CAIWHR010000401.1 GCA_903912485.1 uncultured beta proteobacterium
CCGGCCGCTCGCGCGAAGCGCTGCGCGCCCGCGAACGCGGGGGGGATTCGCGATGAAGACCACGATGCCCATTCTCGCGCTCGTCGTCGCGCTGCTGCTGGTCGCGTCGCAGTCGCTGTACACCGTCGACCAGCGGCAGTACGCGATCCGCTTCCAGCTGGGCGAGATCATCGAGACGCAGGCGAACGCGGGCCTGTACGCGAAGGTCCCGCTGATGCAGAACATCAAGTACTACGACAAGCGGACGCTGCTGCTCGACAACGCCGAACCCGACCGCATCACGACGTCGGAAAAGAAGCCGCTGCTCGTCGACTTCTTCGTCCTGTGGCGGATCGTCGACGTCAAGCAGTACTACATCAGCGTGCAGGGCGACGAGGAAGCCGCGCGGCGCCGTCTGTCGCAGACGGTGCGCTCGAACCTGGCCGAGGAATTCAACAAGCGCACCGTGCACGACGCGATCTCCGCCGAGCGCGACAAGATCATGAACACGACGCGGCAGAAGGCCGACCTCGACGCCAAGTCGATCGGCGTCGAGATCGTCGACGTCCGGCTGCGCCGCGTCGAACTGCCGCCGGACGTGACCGGCCCCGTGTTCGCGCGGATGGAGTCCGAGCGCCGCCGCGTCGCGAACGAGCTGCGGTCGCAGGGACAGGCCGAATCCGAGAAGATCCGCGCCGACGCCGACCGCCAGCGCGTCGTGATCCTGGCCGACGCGTACCGCGAGTCGCAGAAGGTCAAGGGCGACGGCGACGCCAGGGCGTCGGCGATCTACGCGCAGGCCTACGGCGTGAACCCGGAGTTCTACGCGTTCTACCGCAGCCTCGAGGCGTACCGGTCGACGTTCCGCAGCAAGGGCGACGTGATGGTGCTCGACCCCAACTCGGAATTCTTCCGCTTCTTCAAGAGTCCGGGCGGCGCGGCGCCGGCCAAGGGTGCCGGGAAATGAGTCCCGGCGCGCGCGCCTAGGCCGCCCGCGGCACTGGCTGCCAAAGCGTGCGCCGGGAACATCGCGTGTCCGATTCGCTGCTCGCGGCGTTCGCACTGGTCCTCGTCGTCGAGGGCCTGCTGCCGCTGTTCGCCCCCGGGCTGTGGCGCGAGAGCTTTCGCAGGCTCGTCGAGCTCACCGACGGCCAGCTCCGCTTCATCGGCGTCGTGTCGATCGCGCTGGGGCTCGCCGGCTACTGGTTGACGCAAAGTGCGTAAGTGGGTTCTTCCCGAGCACGTCGAAGACATCCTCCCGGGTGAAGCCGAGCGGGTCGAGGCGTTGCGTCGCGTGCTGCTCGACCATTTCAAGGCGCACGCCTACCGGCTGGTGCAGCCGCCGCTGGTCGAGCACCTCGAATCGCTGCTGACCGGCACCGGCCGCGACCTCGAGCTGCAGACGTTCAAGGTCGTCGATCCGCTTTCCGGACGCCTGCTCGGCGTGCGCGCCGACACCACGCCGCAGGTCGCGCGCATCGACGCGCACCTGCTCAACGAACCCGGCGTGACGCGGCTTTGCTACACCGGCAGCGTGCTGCGGACCTTCCCGGCCGGCATCGCGCAGACGCGCGAGGTCGTGCAGATCGGCGCCGAGCTCTACGGCGAGCCCGGCATCGCCGGCGACCGCGAGGTCCTGGCGCTGCTGCTGTCGTCGCTCCAGGCGGCGGGCGCGCGCGGCCTGCACCTCGACCTCGGCCACGTCGGCGTCTATCGGGCGCTGGCCAACAGCGCGGGCATCTCGGGCAACGGCGACGACAGCGAGCTGTTCGGGGCGCTCCGTGCCAAGGACGTGCCTGCTGTCGCCGAACTCACCGCCAGGCTCCCGCCCGCGTGGCGCGACGCGCTGACCGCGCTGCCGACGCTGTACGGCCCGGCGGACGACGTGCTCGCCGCGGCGCGCGCGCGGCTGCCCGACACCCCGGCGATCGCCAACGCGCTCGCCGCGCTGTCGACGCTGGCCGAGTCGGCCGGCGGGAAGGTCGACGCGCTGCACATCGATCTCGCCGACCTCACCGGCTATCATTACCAGAACGGCGCAATCTTCTCGGTGTTCGTCGCCGGCGAGACCAGCGCCATCGGCAACGGCGGCCGCTACGACGGCATCGGCCGCGCATTCGGGCGCGCCCGTCCGGCCACCGGATTCACGTTCGACCTGCGCCAGCTCGCCGGCGTCGTCGCGCGCGACCCTTGACGCGCGGATTCGCCGCGCACGCGCAGGCATTCACGAAGGACTGACAACGCATGGGCAAGAACGTCGTGGTCATCGGCACCCAATGGGGCGATGAGGGCAAGGGCAAGATCGTCGACTGGCTGACCGAACAGGCGCAGGGCGTCGTGCGCTTCCAGGGCGGCCACAACGCCGGCCACACGCTGGTCATCGGCGGCAGAAAGACGGTGCTGCGGCTGATCCCGTCGGGCATCCTGCATCCGGGCGTCTCCGTCTACATCGGCAACGGCGTCGTGCTGTCGCCGACGGCGCTGCTGCAGGAGATCGGCGAGCTCGAGACCGCGGGGGTCGAGGTGCGCGCGCGCCTCAAGATCTCGCCCGCGTGTCCGCTGGTGCTCCCCTACCACGTCGCGCTCGACCAGGCGCGCGAAGGATCGATGGGCGACGCCAAGATCGGCACCACCGGCCGCGGCATCGGCCCCGCGTACGAGGACAAGATCGCGCGCCGCGCGATCCGCCTGCAGGACCTGTTCTACCCCGACCGCTTCAGCGCCAAGCTCGCGGCGCTGCTCGAATTCCACAACTTCGTGCTGACGCAGTACTTCAAGCGCGACCCGGTGCCGTTCGAGGCCACGCGCGACGCGACGCTCGCGCTGGTGCCGCAGCTCGCCCCGATGGTCGCCGACGTCGCCGCGCTGCTGCAGGACGCGCGCAGCCGCGGCGAATCGCTGCTGTTCGAAGGCGCGCAGGGCGCGCTGCTCGACATCGACCACGGCACCTATCCGTACGTGACGTCGTCGAACTGCCTCGCCGGCGCGGCGGCGCCGGGAGCGGGCGTCGGCCCGCACCTGCTCGACTACATCCTCGGCATCGTCAAGGCGTACACGACGCGCGTCGGCACCGGCCCCTTCCCCACCGAGCTGACCGACGCCGTCGGCGCGACGCTCGCCCGGCGCGGCAACGAATTCGGCTCGGTGACCGGGCGCCCGCGGCGCTGCGGCTGGCTCGACCTGCCCGCGCTCAAGCGCTCGCTGCAACTGAACGGCGTCGACGGCCTGTGCATCACCAAGCTCGACGTCCTCGACGGCCTGCCCGAGGTGAAGATCGCCACCGGCTACCTCGTCAACGGCCAGCCGCTGTCGCTGCTGCCTTCGGGCGCCGACGCCGTCGGCGAGTGCGTTCCCGTCTACGAAACGCTGCCCGGCTGGAGCGACACCACCGTCGGCGTGAAGAGCTTCGACGCGCTGCCGGCGAACGCGCGGGCTTACCTGCACCGCATCGAGGCGCTGACCGGCGTGCCAATCGCGATGGTGTCGACCGGGCCGGATCGCGACGAGACGATCCTGCGCCACCACCCGTTCCACTGACCGGACACCGGCGCGCCGTCGCCCGCGAGGCAGCGGCCGTCCGATCCCGAAGGAGCCGCGCGTGAACGACCTGCACGTCAGCTGGGACCAGTACAACACGCTGGTCGAACGCCTCGCGCTCGAGGTCCACGAGTCGGGAATCGAGTTCAACCAGATCATCTGCATCGCGCGCGGCGGCATGCGCGTCGGCGACGTGCTGTCGCGGATCTTCCATCTGCCGCTGGCGATCATCTCGACGCACTCGTACTCGGCCGAGGGCGGCACCCAGCGCGGCGAACTCATCATCGCCGAGCACATGACGATGACGTCGCCACGCCTCGGCGACCAGGTGCTGCTCGTCGACGACATGGTCGACTCGGGGCACACGCTCGACCTCGTCGCCCGCACGCTGCCGCAGCGCTTCCACAACATCGCGCTGTGCCAGACCGCGGTGCTGTGGTGGAAGGCGTGCTCGGTGGTGGCACCCGACTTCCACGTCGAGTACCTGCCCGACAACCCGTGGATCCACCAGCCGTTCGAGATCTACGACACGCTGCGTCCGGCGGACCTGAGGGCGCGGCTCGGCGGCGCGTGAACCGGCGCGAGAGTCGGCAGGCATCCCCCGCCGGGCGCAGCCTCCCGGGTCAGGCTAGCGTTCGTAGCGCGGCTTTTCCATCCCGTTCAGATCGACGCAATACGGCGTCGTCACCCACTCCGGCGTCTTGCAGAGCCGGCTTTCGCAGAGTCCGCGGCTGACGAAATTCGGGCGGTCGGCGCAGGATTCCTTGACCGATGCCGGCTTGCTCGGCGGCGGAGGCGCCGATTGGACCACCGACGGCGGCGGCGGACTCGGCGCCCGCGGCGGCTCGATGGCCGTCGATGGACCGGCGGCCCTTTCCTGCGGTGGGGCTCGTGGAGCCTGCGCCCTGGCCCTTGGCGGCGGCTGCACCGGGCTGCGTGCAGGCTCGGCCGCCCGGCTCGGCTCCGGCGCCTGCACCGCCGCGGTCTTCCCGTCGCCGGCAGCCTCCGGCTCAGCGCTCCGGGGCTGGAGCGGCGGCGCGGTCTCCTGCGCTGCGGCGCGCGCGCGATCCTGCTCCGTCCGCAACGCCGTGGCGTCGGGCTCGAGCTTCTTCGTCCACCCCCAGTAGCCGAGGCCGCCGATGGCGGCGATCGCAATCAAGGCGATTCCGATGCTGCGCCGGCCCGTTGCGGCTCCGATGCGCGCCGAAGGCTCGACCGGCGGCTGAGCCTGAGCCGGCGGCGGCGGCGGC
>CAIWHR010000402.1 GCA_903912485.1 uncultured beta proteobacterium
CGAGACGCTGGCGTTCCACGACGGCCTCGCCGACTTCGCGTTCGCGATGCAGGGCCTGGGCAGCGGCGCGATCACGCTCGCCGGCACCGACGCGCAGAAGGCGCGCTGGCTGCCCGCGGTCGCGCAGGGCGAAGCGATCGCCGCGTTCGCGCTGTCGGAGTCCGGTGCCGGCTCCGACGTCGCGGCGATGACGACGCGCGCGGTGCGCGACGGCGGCGGCTGGGTGCTCGACGGCGCCAAGACGTGGATCTCCAACGGCGGCATCGCCGATTTCTACTGCGTGTTCGCGCGCAGCGGCATCGATGCGGGGGCGCGCGGAATCTCGGCGTTCGTCGTCCCCGCCGACACGCCGGGGCTGGCGATCGCCGAACGCATCGAGACGATCGCGCCGCACCCGCTCGCCCGCCTCGAGTTCGCCGGCTGCCGCCTTCCCTCCGGCGCGCTGCTCGGCGGCGAGGGCGAGGGCTTCAGGCTGGCGATGCGCACGCTCGACATCTTCCGCGCGTCGGTCGCCGCGGCGGCGCTGGGCTTCGCCCGCCGGGCGCTGCACGAGGCCGTCGGGCACGCACGCACGCGGCGGATGTTCGGCGGCGCGCTCGGCGACCTGCAGCTCACGCAGTTCAGGCTGGGCGAGATGGCATCCGCCGTCGACGCGGCGGCGCTGCTGACCTACCGCGCCGCGTGGCTGCGCGACGTGAAGCGCGTGCGCACGACGTCCGAGGCGGCGATGGCCAAGATGACGGCGACCGAGTCGGCGCAGCAGGTGATCGACGCCGCGGTGCAGCTCTTCGGCGGACTGGGCGTCACGCGCGGGCAGATCGTCGAGCGGCTCTACCGCGAGATCCGCGCGCTGCGCATCTATGAAGGCGCGACCGAGGTGCAGAAGCTGATCGTCGGCCGCGCGCTGCTGCGCGACGCGACGCCGGAGTCGCCGCCGGGATTCGAACCGTGAACACCCCTTTCGGGAACGCACCGATGACTCCTTCCGCCCATGTCGACAGCTTCGCCCGCGACGCGCTGCCGCCGCCCGAGGCCTGGCCCGAGTTCATTTTCGAGCTGCCCGAGCTCGCGTATCCGGAGCGCCTCAACTGCGCCGCGGCGCTGCTCGGCCGCGCGCAGGAGCGCGGCTGGGGCGCGCGCACGGCGATCCGCGCGCCCGACGGGCTGTGCTGGACCTACGCCGAGCTCGACGCCGCCGCCAACCGCATCGCGCACGTGCTGGTCGACGATCTCGGGCTGGTGCCGGGCAATCGCGTGCTGCTGCGCGCGCCGAACAACCCGATGCACGCGGCGTGCTGGTTCGCGGTGATGAAGGCCGGCGGCATCGCCGTCGGCTCGATGCCGCTGCTGCGCGCGCGCGAGCTCGTCGACATCGTCACCAAGGCCGAGATCTCGCACGCGCTGTGCGACGCGCGGCTTGCCGCCGAGCTCGAGATCGCGCGCGGGCAGTGCCCGACGCTGACGACCGTCGCGCTGTTCGGCACGCCGGCCGCCGACGGCATCGACGCGCGGCTCGCGGCCAAGCCGGCGTCGTTCACGGCGGTCGACACCGCGGCCGACGACGTCGCGCTGATCGCGTTCACGTCGGGCACCACCGGCAAGCCCAAGGGCACGATGCACTTCCACCGCGACCTGATGGCGATCTGCGACTGCTTCCCGCGCTCGACGCTGCGCGCCTCGCCCGACGACCTGTTCACCGGCAGCCCGCCGCTGGCGTTCACCTTCGGCCTGGGCGGCCTGCTGCTGTTCCCGCTGTCGATCGGCGCGGCGACGCTGCTGCTCGAGAAGGCGCCGCCCGAGGTGCTGCTGCCGATGATCGCCGCGCATCGCGTCAGCGTGCTGTTCACGGCGCCGACGTCGTACCGCGCGATGGCGCCGCTGGTCGCGCGGCACGACGTCTCGTCGCTGTCGAAGTGCGTGTCGGCGGGCGAGGCGCTGCCGGCGGCGACGCGGGCGCTGTGGAAGGAGGCCAGCGGCATCGAGATCATCGACGGCATCGGCTCGACCGAGCTGCTGCACATCTTCATCTCGCACGACGAGGCGCACGCGCGGCCGGGCGCGACCGGCAAGCCGATCCCCGGCTACCGCGCGTGCATCATCGACGACGCCGGCAGGCAGCTTCCCCCCGGGCAGGTCGGCAAGCTCGCGGTCAAGGGGCCGACCGGCTGCCGCTACCTCGCCGACGACCGCCAGGCGAACTACGTGAAGGACGGCTGGAACACCACCGGCGACGCGTACCACGTCGACGACGACGGCTACTTCTTCTTCCACGCGCGCACCGACGACATGATCGTCAGCGCCGGCTACAACATCGGCGGGCCCGAAGTCGAGTCGGCGCTGCTGCTCCACGCGGCGGTCGCCGAGTGCGCGGTGATCGGCGCGCCCGACGCCGAGCGCGGCGAGATCGTCAAGGCCTTCGTCGTGCTGCGCCCGGGGTTCGATGCCGGCGAGGCGACCGCGCGCGCGCTGCAGGAGCACGTCAAGGCGACGATCGCGCCCTACAAGTACCCGCGCGCGGTGGAATTTCTCGACGCGCTGCCGCGCACCGAAACCGGCAAGCTGCAGCGCTTCCGGCTGCGGCAGGCGGAGATCGACAGGGCCGCGGCGCCGAAGGCGGCGGGGCCTGGACACTGCGGGTCATGGGCATGGTC
>CAIWHR010000403.1 GCA_903912485.1 uncultured beta proteobacterium
CGTCGGCGTCGGCGTCAACCGCGAAGGCGCCTTCGCCGACTACCTCGTGATCCCGGCGTTCAACGCGTTCCGGATTCCCGACGACATCTCCGACGACCTGGCGGCGATCTTCGACCCCTTCGGCAACGCCACGCACACCGCGCTGTCGTTCAACCTGGTCGGCGAGGACGTGCTGATCACCGGCGCCGGCCCGATCGGCATCATGGCCGCGGCGATCGCGCGCCACGTCGGCGCGCGCCACGTCGTGATCACCGACGTCAACGACTACCGGCTGGGCCTCGCGCGGAAGATGGGCGCCACGCGCGCGCTCAACGTGCAGCGCGAGAGCCTGAAGGACGCGATGGCGGAACTGCGCATGACCGAGGGCTTCGACGTCGGCCTCGAGATGTCCGGCGTCCCCGAAGCGTTCGCCGGCATGCTCGAGCTCATGAACCACGGCGGCAGGGTGGCGCTGCTCGGCATCCCGCCGCCGAACATGGCGATCGACTGGAACCAGGTCATCTTCAAGGGGCTCGAGATCAAGGGCATCTACGGCCGCGAGATGTTCGAGACCTGGTACAAGATGGTGGCGATGCTGCAGAGCGGGCTCGACCTCGCGCCGGTCATCACGCATCACTTCCCGGTCGACGACTACGAAGCGGGCTTTGCCGCGATGCTGTCCGGCAACAGCGGCAAGGTGATCCTCGACTGGACGACGTGAGCGCGAAGGGCCGCCACGGGCCATGGACGCCTCGTTCGCCGCGCTCGGCCTGTGGGGCCTCTTCGCGTCGAGCTTCCTGTCGGCGACGCTGCTGCCGGGCAACTCGGAGCTGGTGTTCGTCGCGCTGGTCCACCACGCGCCCGAACTCGAGGGCCGCGCGCTGGCGGTGGCCACGCTCGGCAATACGCTGGGCGGGCTGACGTCGTACGCGGTCGGGCGGCTTTTCCCGAAGCCGCGCGAGAGCCGCGCGGTGGCGTGGCTCGAGCGTTACGGGCCGGCCGCGCTGCTGCTGTCGTGGCTGCCGGGGATCGGCGACGGGCTGTGCGTGGCGTCGGGCTGGCTGCGGCACGGCGTCGTCGCCGCGACGGCGTTCATCGCCGTCGGGAAGTTCGCACGCTACTGGGCGCTGGCCGAGGGGCTCGGGTGGTGGCGGGGGGTGGCGTAGGCGGGGGTGATCGTGCGCGTTGGCGCGTCCCCGGGCTTCGCTGGTCGATGGCGGGGGCTGGCGGGGACGATCGTGGCAGCGAAGCCCGGGCTACGGGCCTGCGGGTTGGTTTCGTGGTGTCGTAGCCCGGGTTGGGCCGCCACCCGCATCGATCGCAAGCCCCGACCGCAATCGGCGCAACCCGGGGCCGCCACCCGCATCGATCGCAAGCCCCGACCGCCATCGGCGCAACCCGGGGCCGCCACCCGCATCGATCGCAAGCCCCGATCGCCATCGGCGCAACCCGGGGCCGCCGCGGCAATCGGCGCAACCCGGGGCCGCCGCGGCAATCGGCGCAACCCGGGGCCGCCGCGGCAATCGGCGCATGGCCCCGGGCTGCGCCGATGCGGGTCGGGGGCTGGCGGTAGGGGGGCGTGGCGGCGAAGCCCGGGCTACGGGGGGACGGGACCGCGAACGGGGGACCGGGGCGGTGCGATGTTGCGCTGCGGTAGAATCGCAGGCATGAACGCACTGGCCGATCGTTTTCTCGACGTTGCCGGGTCGCAGGCGCCTGCGCCGCGCCTGCGCGAGATCCCCTACAACTACACGTCGTTCTCCGACCGCGAGATCGTCATCCGCCTGCTCGGGCGCGAGGTGTGGCAGTCGCTGGGCGAATTGCGCGGCGAGCGCCGTACCGGCCGCTCGGCGCGGATGCTCTACGAGGTGCTGGGCGACATCTGGGTCGTCGAGCGCAATCCCTACCTGCAGGACGACCTGCTCGACAATCCCAAGCGGCGGCAGCTGCTGGTCGACGCGCTGCACCACCGGCTGAACGAGGTCGACAAGCGGCGGACGGTCAACCTGGCGGCGGCGGCGGGGACCAACGGCGAGGCCGAGCGCGACGCCAAGGTGGCCAGGCTGATCCACGCGGCGCGCGGCGCCGTCGACCGCTTCGCCGCGTCGTTCGAGGAGACCGCGGCGCTGCGCCGGAAGGTCGTGCGCACGTTGTCGCGCCACACGGCGAAGGACAACATCGCCTTCGACGGCCTCGCCCGCGTCGCGCACGTCACCGACGCTACCGACTGGCGCGTCGAGTACCCGTTCGTCGTCGTGTATCCGGACAGCGAGGACGAGGTCCGCGCGCTGGTGCAGGGCTGCATCGAACTCGGCCTCACCATCATTCCGCGCGGCGGCGGCACCGGCTACACCGGCGGCGGGATTCCGCTCGACGCGCGCTCGGCGGTCATCAACACCGAAAAGCTCGAGCGGCTGTCGGCGATCGAACGCATGCTGCTGCCCGGGCACAGCGAGCCGGTCGCGACCATCGGCGCGGGCGCGGGCGTGGTCACGCGGCGCGTGATGGACGCCGCCGACGCCGCCGGGCTGGTCTTCGCCGTCGATCCCACGTCCGCCGACGCATCGTGCATCGGCGGCAACGTCGCGATGAACGCCGGCGGCAAGAAGGCGGTGCTGTGGGGCACCGCGCTCGACAACCTGGTGTCGTGGCGGATGGTGATGCCCGACGCGCGCTGGCTCGAGGTCACGCGGCTAGACCACAACCTGGGCAAGATCCACGACGCCGCGGTCGCGACCTTCGAGCTCAAGTGGTACGGAGACGACGGCAGCACCGTCGAGCGCAGCGAGACGCTGGCGATTCCCGGCGCCGTGTTCCGCAAGGCGGGCCTCGGCAAGGACGTCACCGACAAGGTCCTCGCCGGGCTGCCCGGAATTCAGAAGGAGGGCTGCGACGGCCTGATCACGTCGGCGCGCTTCGTGCTGCACCGGATGCCGCCGGCGATCCGCACGCTGTGCCTCGAGTTCTTCGGCCAGGTTCGCGACTCGACGCCGGCGATCGTCGAGATCAAGCGCTACGTCGATGGCCTCGCCGCCCGCGAGCCGTCGGCCCGCGTGCTGCTGGCCGGGCTCGAGCACATGGACGAGCGCTACGTGAAGGCGGTCGGCTACGCGACCAAGGCCAAGCGCCACGGGCGGCCGAAGATGGTCCTGATCGGCGACATCGTCGGCGAGGCCGACGACGCGGTCGCCAGGGCGGCGTCCGAGGTGATCCGGATCGCGAACGCGCGTGGCGCGGAAGGGTTCGTCGCGGTGTCGGCGGACGCGCGGCGCAAGTTCTGGTCCGATCGCGCGCGCACCGCGGCGATCGCCAAGCACACCAACGCGTTCAAGGTGAACGAGGACGTCGTCATCCCGCTCGACCGCCTCGGCGACTACACCGACGGCGTCGAGCGGATCAACATCGAGATGTCGATCGGCAACAAGCTGGCACTCGCCGCGGCGCTCGACGCTTTCTTCGCTTCGCCTGCGCTCGCGCACGTCTGGGGCGTCAGCGACGAGGTGCGGCCGGCGCAGGACCTGATCGACGCCAAGGTCGACGAGGCGCGCGCGCTGATCGCAGCGACCCGTGCGCGCTGGCAGGATCTCGCCGACCGCATCGACGAGACCTTCGCCGCGCTGCAGGACCACTCGGTGCTGGTGTCGTGGAAGGCCGAACTCAAGGCGCCGCTGGAGGAGATCTTCGCCGGGCTCGCGTTCGCCCCGGTGCTCGCGCGCTGCACGGCGATCCACGGCGAAGTCCTCAGGAGTCGCGTGTTCGTCGCGCTGCACATGCACGCGGGCGACGGCAACGTGCACACCAACATCCCGGTCAATTCCGACAACTACGCGATGCTGCAGCAGGCCAACGCCGCGGTCGCGCGGATCATGGCGCTGGCGCGCAGCCTCGACGGCGTGATCTCGGGCGAGCACGGCATCGGCATCACCAAGCTCGAGTTCCTGACGCCGGACGAACTCGCGCCCTTTGCCGCGTACAAGAAGAAGATCGACCCCGACGGCCATTTCAACGCCGGCAAGCTGCAGGCGGGCGCCGACCTGTCCAACGCCTACACGCCCAGCTTCTCGCTGATCGGGCACGAGAGCCTGATCCTCGAGGCCTCGGAGATCGGCGAGATCGCCGGCTCGATCAAGGACTGCCTGCGCTGCGGCAAGTGCAAGCCGGTGTGCGCCACGCACGTGCCGCGCGCCAACCTGCTGTACTCGCCGCGCAACAAGATTCTCGCGACGTCGCTGCTGATCGAGGCGTTCCTGTACGAGGAGCAGACGCGCCGCGGCGTGAGCCTGCGCCATTTCGACGAGTTCTCGGACGTCGCCGACCACTGCACCGTCTGCCACAAGTGCAAGAATCCCTGCCCGGTCGACATCGACTTCGGCGACGCTTCGATCGCGATGCGCAACCTGCTGCGGCGGCAGGGGAAGAAGAAGTTCAACCCGCGCACCGCCGCCGCGATGTTCTTCCTCAACGCCACCGACCCGGCGACGGTCAAGCTCGCGAAGCGGCTGATGATCGACTGGGGGTTCAGGGCGCAGCGCCTCGCGCACGGCGTGGCGAAGCGGTTCGGGCTGATCGGCGACCAGACGACGCGCCCGCCCGCGACCACCGGCAGCCCGTCGCTGAAGGCGCAGGTGATCCACCTCATCAACAAGCCGATGCCCGGCGGCCTGCCCAAGCGCACGTCGCGCGCGCTGCTCGACATCGAGGACGACACGGTGGTCCCGATCATCCGCGACCCCGCGCGCGTCAACGACGATTCGGACGCGGTGTTCTATTTTCCCGGCTGCGGCTCGGAGCGGCTGTTCTCGCAGGTGGGGCTCGCCACGCAGGCGATGCTCTATCACGTCGGCGCGCAGTGCGTGCTGCCGCCCGGCTACCTTTGCTGCGGCTATCCGCAGACGGCGGCCGGCCAGCAGCAGCGCGGCCACAAGATCGTCACCGACAACCGCGTGCTGTTCCATCGCGTCGCCAACACGCTCAACTACCTCGACATCCGGACCGTGATCGTGTCCTGCGGCACTTGCATGGACCAGCTGGAGAAGTACGAGTTCGAGAAGATCTTCCCGGGCTGCCGGCTGCTCGACATCCACGAGTACCTGCTCGAGAAGGGCGTCAGGCTCGAAGGCGTCGACGGCGTCCGCTACATGTACCACGACCCCTGTCACTCGCCGATGAAGACGTACAAGCCGCTGACCGTGGTCAACGAGCTGATGGGCGTCGCCGTCGCGGCCAACGAGCGCTGCTGCGGCGAGTCCGGGACGCTGGCGATGTCGCGCCCCGACATCTCGACGCAGGTGCGCTTCCGCAAGGAGGAGGAGATGAGGAAGGGCGCCGAAGCGCTGCGCGCCGGCGCCGGCGGCGAACGCTACGGCGGCGGCGTGAAGATCCTCACCTCGTGCCCGTCCTGTCTGCAGGGGCTTTCACGCTTCGACGACGACGCCGGCACCGAAGCCGACTACATCGTCGTCGAGCTGGCGAAGCGGATCCTCGGCCCCGACTGGCTGCAGGAGTACGTGGCGCGCGCGAACAACGGCGGCATCGAGCGCGTCCTAGTCTGAATCCGCGCCGCCGCCCGCGGCGTGGGTGCAGCAGAGCCTGGCCGCGAACACGGCTTCGGGCGAAGGCGGCGCGTCGTGCAGCAGCCACGGCGCACCGATGGCCAGCGCGAGCACGAATCCTGCGACCAGAACGGCGGCGCGTGCCGCCAGACGGCCGATGATGCCGGTGCGATCTGCGTTCATGACACCCTCCTGCGGGACGGGGTGGCGGTGCGTTCGGTGTTCATGGCACCACGATACGGCCGCCGCGCCCGGACGGCAGCGGAGGATTCGGCCGGCGCGGTGCCGAAAATTCACGCTCCGGCCGGCCGGCCGCGCGGGGCGCGCCGTCCCGCTCCCGGCGCGGCGGGACGGGGCTTTGTGCTATAAATGCCGCGAACGCTTGCCGCGATTCGGCCGCGATCCGGTCGGCAGCTGCCCGGACCGGCCAGAGACGAACGGGCCTCCGATGACCGACGCTTACCCTGACCCCCGCGCTGTCGACACGGCCGGCGACGACGCTGCGGCGCCTGCGGTCCCGCGCGCGCCGCCGCTGTTCGTCGACGCCGAAGGCGCCGCGCGCTGGGTCAAGGCGCTGCCGGTCACCGACGTCAGGGCCGCCTGCGACGACGTCCTGGATCAGTTCGGGGCGCTGGCCGCGATCGACCTGCAGCCGCGCGAACGCGCACGGGTGGCCGAGGTGCTGCGCCACCAGGTCGCCTTCCTGCACACCGAACTCGCGCGGCGGTACGCGGGCAAGCCGCAGCCGGCGGTCGAACGCGACCGCGTCGCCGCCGACCAGGCGATCGCGCTGTGGCAGGGGCTGTGGGAGCAGTATTCGGCGTGCCTCAAGCCGCTGCTCGAGGGCGACGCCGAACTGGCGAGCGTCAAGGCCAAGCTGCTGCAGCGCGGAATCCACGTCGGCAAGCAGCTGCTGCTTGCGTACGGACTCGCGCGGCGCGTGCCGCCGGCGGTGCTGTGGCAGGAGTTGCACGCGTACTACCGGCTGGTCGAGCTGCTGGGATGCGCCGCCACCGCCGTGACCGACCCGCTGATGCCCAACGGCGTCGGCATCTCGTGCTACTCGACGTACAGCCACGCGCTGCTGCTCGGACTGGCCGATCCCTGCGCGATGTCGGTCAAGCAGATCCAGCTCGCCGACCGCTGGCTCGAAATGTGGGCGCGGAAAGTCCATCCCGGCGTCGCCACCCGCGACACCGACGGCCCGGTGATCCTCGTCGATCTCGACGCCGCCGCCGGCGCGGCGCTGGTCGCTGCCGCGCCGGCGGAGCCTTCCGCTTCGAAGCGTTTCGCTTATACCGACAAGCTCGCCACCAGCGTGCGCGGCCGGCTGAAGCGGCTGCAGACGGGCGCCAATCCCGCCGAATTGCAGCTCGGCCACGATTGCAGCGTCGAGCAGTGCGGCACGCTGCTCGCCTATCTGGAAGCGCGCTGGCACCAGCCGCTGCGTCCGGGCGTCGCCGCCGCTCCGGCGTCGCTGGCGCTGTGCTCCGGCGGCCTCGATGCCGCGTTCTTCCGCGTCGGCGGCCGCACCTTCGACCGCCGCGGTCCGCTGCGCCCCTTCGGCCACCAGAGCGCGAAGCACCTCGCCACGCTCGACGCGCTGAGCGGCTACGACCGCGGCAGGGACGAGGCCCAGCGCACCTGGGCCTGGGAGCGCTGGGAGGGCGCCGACGACGGACAGGAGGCGACGCTCGCGCGCAAGGAGGCGGCGCACTACCGCTGGCACCTCGAGCAGCTGGTGGTGGTCGACGACGGCAAGCGCGTGCGCGCCGGCTACGTGACGCGCGTGGCGCAGGGCGACCGGGACGAACTCGCGCTGACGCTGAGGTTCTGGCCGGCGGCGCCGGCGGCGCTGGTCGTGCGGCCGGTGTCCGGCGCGCTCAGCGACGAGCCGCCGATGCCCGCGCTGCTCCTGGCCGAGACCGCCGACGACAAGGCTTGCCTGATCCTGCCGCCGGGCTCGTTCAATCCCGGGCGCGCGCTGCGCGCCATCGAGGGCGGGCCCGAGCGCCGCTTCCGGATGCTGCGCCTCATGCAGCGGGGCGCCGACTTCGAGCGCGTCGGCTTCGAGCAGCAGCCGCGGTGAGCAACCGCCTCGCCGGGGAGACCAGCCCGTACCTCCTCCAGCACGCGAACAACCCGGTCGACTGGTACCCGTGGGGTCCCGAAGCACAGGATCGGGCGCGCCGCGAGGGCAAGCCGCTGCTGCTGTCGGTCGGCTATTCGGCGTGCCACTGGTGCCACGTGATGGCGCACGAGTCGTTCGAGGACCCCGACGTGGCCGCGGTCATGAACGAGCTCTTCGTCAACGTCAAGGTCGATCGCGAGGAGCGTCCCGACCTCGACCAGATCTACCAGGCGGCGCACGCGCTGCTCTCCCGCCGGTCGGGCGGCTGGCCGCTGACGATGTTCCTCACGCCCGACGGCGAGCCGTTCTACGGCGGCACCTATTATCCGAAGCACGGGCGCTACGGGCTGCCGGGATTCGTCGACCTGCTGCCGCGCATCGCGGCGGCGTACCGCGAGCAGGGTGACGCCATCGCCGTGCAGAGCGCGCGCCTGGTCGAGGCGCTGGCGGGCATCGAGCCGCAGCCAGGCGCGGGGGACGACCTGCTGCCGGTCGCGGCGCCGGCGCAGGCGCTGGCCGGCCTCAAGCGCAGCTTCGACCCCGAGCACGGCGGCTTCGGCACGGCGCCCAAGTTTCCGCACCCGACCGAGATCGAATTCTGCCTGCGCCAGTACGCGCGCACGGGCGACCGCGACGCGCTGCACGTGGCCGCGCACACGCTGTCGCGAATGGCCGACGGCGGAATCCACGACCAGCTCGGCGGCGGCTTCTGCCGCTACAGCGTCGACGGCGAGTGGAGCATTCCGCATTTCGAGAAGATGCTCTACGACAACGGGCCGCTGCTCGGGCTCTACGCCGACCTCGCGCGCGTCACCGGCGACGCGCGTTACGCCGACGTTGCGCGCGGGATCGTCGGCTGGCTGACCCGGGAGATGCGCGCCGGGGACGGCGCCTTGTTTTCGAGCCTCGACGCCGACAGCGAAGGCGAGGAGGGCAGGTTCTACGTCTGGGAGGCCGACGACGTGCGCGCGCGGCTGCCCGCCGACCAGTGCGCGGTGGCCGCGCCGCATTTCGGGCTCGACGGCGCGCCGAATTTCGAAGGCGTCGCGTGGAACCTGCGGGTGACGGTGCCGCTGCCGGAGGTCGCCGCGCGCCTCGGCCTGCCGCTGGCGGAAGCGCGGGCAAGGCTCGCCGCGGCGAAGGCGGCGCTGCTCGCGGCGCGCGGCGCGCGCGTGCGGCCGGGCCTCGACGACAAGATCCTCACCTCGTGGAACGCGCTGGCGATTGCCGGACTCGCCCGCGCGGCGCGCGCGCACGC
>CAIWHR010000404.1 GCA_903912485.1 uncultured beta proteobacterium
CGGCGGCGGCGGCGACGCCGGCGCGGGTGAAAGCGGACTTGAGCGACATGGGACTCCTCTCCACGATTGACAAAGGGAAACAGCCGAGTTTCGCACGCACACGGGCCTTGGTACAAGCGTCGGCCGCGAGCGATCGGGCCGGCCGGCACCGGGCTCACGCCCCCCGGGGAGGCCGCGGCGCCGCCGCCGGCACGTCGACCACCCGCGGGACGTGGCCGGTCGCGGCGAGAAAGCGCCCGAGACCGGCGTGCGGGATCACCATCGTCGCGTCGTTGGTCAGCGGATGCGCCTGCACCGCCGGCGCTTCCCACAGCTCGCGGTCGATCACCAACTCGACCGCGAGCGCCGTGTCGTTGACCAGCGCCAGCAGGCTGACCGAGCCCGGCGTCACCCCCAGGTGCTTCGCCAGCCGCTCGGGCGAGGCAAAGCTCAGCCGCCCCGCTTCCAGCAGTTCGCCCAGCAGCGCGAGGTCGACGGGCCGCGCATGAGGCACCGTCACCAGAAAATGCCGCGCCCCCTTCCGGTCGCGCAGGAACAGGTTCTTGGTCTTCGCGCCCGGCAGCGGTGGCACCAGTCGTTCCGATTCGGCGACCGTCATCACCGGCGGATGCGCGTGACGCGAACCGTTCACGCCGTGCGCGGCGAGGAAGGCCATCAGATCCATCGCCGCAACGCGCCTGGGGCTCCGCTGCGAGAGCCGGGATGCTCGCTGCGGGTCAGGTTGTCGGGCAGAGCTTGCAAAGATGTCCGGCATCCAGGTGCATCCCGGTCGCGCACTCGAAGGGGCCAGGCGGCGGCGCGCCGTTGATCGGCGTCACCGTCAGGTCGATGCCTCCGCTGACCGTCGTGTTGAGCGCACGCGGCACGGTGCAATACAGGATCATCGAACCGGACGGCGTCGCAATGGTGTCGGTGGCGACGGGCGGCGCCGGCGCATCCTGCGCGTACAGACCCAGGCCACCCACCAGAACCGCTCCGAACAGCAGCGTCAGGGCACGCCCTGCGCGGGCGCGCAGGAACCCGTACGCCGCACCGGCAAGCATCAGCGCGAGGACGACGGCGACCCAGGGGCTGAGCGGCACGGCGTGACCCGTCGACCAGTCCACCTGATAGCCCGGAATCTGCTCGGCCAGAAGCTGACCCGAGACGCACAGGGCCGACAATCCCAGGACCCATCTGCGAAACGATTCCATCGATGACCTTTGGGTTGGGGAAGACAAGCCCGGATCTTAATGCCTTTTCTTCGCGGCGACATCCAGTTCGCGGCTTCGGTCGGCATCGGGTCCGGGTCCGGGTCCGGGGGGCCGTCCGGCGCAGCGAGATCGACGGGCCGCGCCCGCGGTGGCACAATGCCCCGGCCACGCCTGCGGCGCGGCTCCCGCGAGTGCGCCCCGAACCGCGGGCCTTTTTCGTTCGGCGTGGGCCGATGGTGACGCTGCGATGCCGCAACCGCAAACGACGCCGGCGATGCCCTCAGGATTCCAGCTGGCTGCCTTCCTGCGGCGGCGCGGCGGCGTCTACCTGAACCGGTCGCGGCGATCGGTCTGGGTGCACGCGCGCCACCCCCACGAATTCGCTGCCGCGCTCCATGTGCTGAAATGGATCCGCGGAGCGGTCGCGACCGATCGCCTGCTGCTCACTTCGGCGTCGGCGCAGACCTGCCGCTGGCTGGCCGCCCGCTATCCGAACGACAACGTGCTTCCGCCGCCCTGGAGCGCGAAGCCTCTGGTCGGCCGCTTCTTCCGCCAACTTCGGCCGCTGATGCTGATCGGCGTCGGCGACCTCGCGTCGATGGGCCTGCCGCTGCTCGAACGTGCCCGCCGCGAAGGCGTGCCGGTCGCGCTCGTCGACGCGGCAGATGCGCCGGCGCCGCAGATTCTGCCCTACGTCGACGTCTGCTGCGTCCGCACGGCGGCGCTCGCCGCCGAGATCGCGGCGCTGGGCCTGCCGCGCGCGCGCATCCACGTCACCGGCAGACTGGGTCAGGAAGGCGCAGCCGATGCCGGGCGCTGCGACGACGGCTCGCGGCGGACGATCGCGGCGCTCGGGCCGGCGATCGCGTCGATCCCCGCGCCGCCCGCCGGCACGACGGACCGGACGGCACCCCGCCGCATGGACCGGCTGGCGCGCACGAACATCGGCCGTTTCGTCGTCGCGACGCGCCAGGGCCGCCGCTGCGACGGTTGGGACGCGCTGAACACGCGGCTCGGAAATCCCGCGACGATCCTCTGCCTCGGCAACGGCCCGAGTTCGGAAGATCCGCGGCTGGCGGATGTCGCGCACGACGCGCTGTTTCGCGTCAACTGGCGGTGGCTGGAGCGTGGCGTGCTCACGCGGCCGGACATGGTGTTCGTCGGCGACCTTCGCACGACGGCCCGCGTTCGCGGCTGCGTGTTCGGATTCCGGACCCTGACCTGGGAAGCCGAAGTGCTGCTGCGCCAATTGCTCCTCGTCGGCAGCCTGCGCCGGCTCGAGCACTTCACTTACGAGCGCGCATCGGCCTTCCTCAGCGACGCGTCGTGGCCCGCGCATCCGACCAACGGCGCTGTCATGGTGGCGACCGCCGCCGCGCTGAAGCCGCGGCGGCTTGTCCTTTCGGGCATCGACCTCTACCTCGACCCGCGCGGGCGCTACCCCGGCGACGCGGCGCCGGAAAACGATTTTCCGCAGATGCACTCGCGCGAGGTCGAACTCGAGATCCTCGAGCGCGTGCTGGCGGATTACGTGGGTGAGCTGTGGATCATGAACGATTCCTTGCGCGAGGCGCTCGCGGCACGGCGCAGCAAAGGCGCGGCGCAACTCTGGCGCGGACCGGCGCCGTGAGCATTCCCGTCTCGGTGGTGATGCTGACGCTGAACTCGGCGAAGACTCTGGCTCGCACGCTCGATTCGGTTCGCGCCTTCGACGAGGTCGTCGTGGTCGACGCCGGCAGCGCCGACGCGACCGCGAGCATCGCCGCGGCCTACCCGAACGTCGTCTGGCACGAGAACCCCTTTCGCGGATTTTCGGAACAGCGCAATTTCGCGCTGCGGCAGGCGTCGTGCGGCTGGTGCCTGATGCTCGACAGCGACGAGGCGGTCACGCCGGAGCTCACGTCCGGGCTCGCGAGCCGGGCCTGGAATGAGACCGCGGCGCCGCTGTACTACGTGATGCGAACCGACTACTTCATGGGAAAGGAGCAGGTCAGCGGCTACGCGCGCAGCGTCTCGCACGCGCGCTTTTTCGACCGGCGCCGCGTCGAGTACCGGGGCCGCGTCCACGAGAGCCCCCCACGTCGACGGCAGGAAGCCGCGCCGCGACAGCGACTGGGTGGGTACGCTCCCTGCCGACTGGCGGATCCTGCACCATCCGGCCAACGACATCGACGACGAACTCGCGCGCATCGGGACCTACTCGCTGCTCAAGGCGCGGGAGAGAATCGAGGCGGGGGAGCGCGTCGGCGCGGCGGGCATCGCACTGTCGCTGCTGAGGGATCTCGTCACCGTCTACCGCCTGGAGTGGAGGAATGGGCGGCGGGGCGTCATCCGCACGCTGCTGGTGTGCTGCCACCGCTGCCTCGTCTACGTCACCATCTACGCCGAGCGGGTGCGGCGGGAGCGCTGACCTTCCCGCTTAGTACCACCGTGTTAGAAAATAGCGCACTATGGCGGCTTCTTCAAGTATTTTGTGAGGAGCGCCATGGGGCTGAGTCTGGAAGCGCGGTTCGCGAGGTACTGTGACACGATGGTGGCGACGATGATGCACGCGGATCGGGAGCAGCCCGGGCGCTGGTATCTGAAGGGGTTGGTGCTGCCGGGCGGACGCAAGAGCGTGGAGCCGATGGCGGCGCGGGTGCAACCGGAGCGGGTGCGATCGGCGCACCAGTCGATGCATCACCTGGTGGCCGAGGCGCAGTGGAGCGACGAGGCGATGTTGGCGGCGGTGGCGAAGGAAGTGCTGCCCAAGTTGATGCAGGAGGACGCGCCGGTGTTTTGGATTTTGGACGACACGGGCTTCCCGAAGAAGGGTAAGCACTCGGTGGGGGTGGCGCATCAGGATTGCGGGCAGACGGGCAAGCAGGACAACTGCCGGGTGGCGGTGACGCTGTCGCTTGCCACGCACGAAGGAAGTCTTCCGGTGGGCTTTCGTATGTATCTGCCGCGCGAATGGACTGACGATGAGGCGCGTTGCCGCAAGGCCGGGGTGCCGAGCAAGGTCGGCTTTGCGACCAAGCCGCAATTGGCCTGGCAGCAGATCGAGGCGGCATTGGCGGCCGGCTACCCACGCGGCACGGTGCTGGCGGACGCAGCCTATGGTGACGAGACTGCTTGGCGCGAGCAGCTGGCCGAACGGGGATTGACGTACGCGGTCGGCGTGCGGCCGGCGACGACGGTCTGGTGGGGCGAGCATCAACCTGCCCCCGAGCCGATGCGCGAGCGCCGCGCCGGGCGAACGCGCCACCGATTGCGCCGGGATGCGCAGCATCAGCCGATTTCGGTGGCGGACCTGGCGCGCGCACTGCCGGCGCGCAGTTGGCGCACCGTGACCTGGCGGCAAGGGGTATCGGCGCCCCTGAGCTCGCGCTTCGCGCGGGTGCGCGTGCGCGCGGCGCACCGCGATCGGCCGCGCGCCGAGGAATGGCTGCTCATCGAATGGGCGCGCGATGCCGATGAGCCCGCGCACTACTGGTTCAGCAACCTCCCCGCGAATGTGCGTTGGCAGCCTATGGTTGACACCGCGATGGGCCGTTGGCGCATCGAGCGCGACTACCTCGAACTCAAACAGGAACTCGGCCTGGGCCACTTCGAGGGACGCAACTGGAGAGGGTTCCATCATCATGCCAGTCTGTGCATCGCGGCCTTCGGCTTCCTGATGCTGGAGCGCCTGTCCGGCGCTAAAGAAAACTCCGCTCGATTCAAAACACCTGCCGTACCCGCCGCCTTCCGCCCGCGCGGGGCTGGCGCCGATGCAGCGCCACATACCCTGGTCGATCGCGACCTGCCGCTTCCGCTTGGCGCGCGTCGTCGCCCGAGCCCTGCGGCAGTGCCCGTGCTGCGGGCGGACCCGGGCACGTTGTGATGGGTAATTATTAACCCAGTAATACTAGCGCCAGTGCTGCGTCACGTACGGGATGTCGACCTCGTGCGGCTTCGGGGCGCCGTGGAAGACCATCACCCGGCACCCGCCCGGCAGCTTCCTCCTGCCGTGCTTCTTGTAGCTCATGACCGTGCCCGCAGGAAAGCAGTGCGAGCCGATCTCGGCAGGCCCGTAGACCTGGCGCGACGTCCATTCCTGATCGCCGCCGTACCGGCGATCGCCCTCCCAGTAGACCACCTTGTCGCGGCTGCCGAGATAGGCGTCCCACTCCCGGTACTTGACCAGCCGGCCCTCCGCCAGCTTGCGGCGGAAGCTCTGGATCACGTAGCGATGCCGGTTCAGGTGAAAGCGCATGACCGACGCGTTGTACTGGGGATCGTCGCGCCGGTACCAGTCGACGACGCCAATGAAGGGATCGTCCCTGCGGGTCGCGAGGAGCGGCGTCAGATCGCCGGTGATGACGACGTCCAGGTCGAAGAACAGCCCGACGCCGTCGACGGGCAAAGGGTCGAACAGCAGCAGCTTGTTCCAGCAGTACTCGAGGTCGGTCTGCGGGAACGGCAGCACCTCGATCCCCGGCTGCAATCCGGTGCTGTCGTCGGTGAGGCAGAGGAAGCGGTGCGCCAGCGGAAGGTTGCGCGACACCATGTTGCGAAGACGATTGACGTAGTCGGCGGAGTACTTGGTCCCCCATTTGACGCAGAGAACGGCGAGTTCCAAGGCGTCACCCGATCCGATCGGCACGAGCGTGCCGGCCGGCGGCAGCGCCATCGGCCGCGCGCTGCGGGTCCGAAGGCGGCGGCGCCGCGAGCAGGCGGGCGAGAAAGTCGTCCACGCGCGGGGCGTTGGCGCGTAGGTCGAAGGGCCTGCTCACCTCGAGCGGGAGGCGCGACCCGCACCGCGCGCGGGATTCGGGTCCGGAGAGGAACGCGATCCAGTCTTCCGCCGCGTCGCAGCGGACGATCTGCGGGTGCTCGACGACGGGCAGCCCCCGCAGCCCGAAGTGCGTCGAGAGCACCGGCATGCCGTGGTAGATGCTCTCGGCCGCCTTCACCGACACGCCCGCACCGAAGCGCGTGGGAATCACCATCCAGTCGCACGCCGCCCAGATCTGGCGCAGGTCGTCGACGAACCCGTGCGCGACGACGCGCGGATGCGGGGGAAGCGTCTCCCGGCTGCGATGCCCGAAGACATGGAGCCGGACGTCGCCGCGAACGCGGTCGAGGACTTCCTGCACCAGCCATTTCGCGCCGTCGCGATTCGGCCACCAGGCGAAATTCGCGAGAAAGCCGAGTTCGAGCCGCGCTGTCGGGGGCTTCACGATTCGCTGCGGCGGCCCGGGGAACTGCGGCGGCAGCACCATGTGCTGGAGCCCCGGAATCACGCCGGAGAATGCGGCGGCATCGGATTCGGAAAGAAAGATCGCCGCCTGCGCCTTGCGCAATCCCGCCAGTTCGAACTCGTCGAGCCGCCCGCAGTCGCGCAGCAAGCGGCGGCGCAGTCCCGCCGCCCGCGGAAACGTGGCGGCGACCTGGTCGCCGAAGATCTGCGCTTCGCGGTTGTGAACGATGGCGAGCGTGCGGCATCCCGGCGGCGCGTCGTCGAGGCACCAGAGCAGGTCGGAGCCGTTGACGACGACCAGGTCGAACGCCCCGCGATCGAACTCCCGCCGGATCCGGTCGCGATACGTACGACGGCGCAGAAAGCGGATCTTTGCCGGCACGTCGGTCCACTGTGCCGCAACGATGGACACCGCCTGGCGGAGGGCGCGCCAGCGCGGCTCGGGTGGCGCGAGCACCGTCACCTCCGCGTTCCAGGGATCGCGACCGATCATTTCCATGAACCCGCGGGTCACCGTCCACGCGCCGCCGCGCCGGACGCCGGGATCGACGATCGACGGCATGAGGACCCGCAGGCCGTTGCGCGGCATCAGCTGGCGCCGGTCACCGGCTCAGCGGTCCTGCACCCGCCGCAGCACCACCGGCGTCGTGAACAGTTTCGCGCCGTCGCTTTTCAGGAAATTCTCGATCTCGGCCGACCCGGCGGTGATCGCGGTTTCCGACGCCAGCCCGTCGCCGCGGGTGGTGCCTCGAATCCGGCCGGCGCCGATGGCGGCCTTCAGCGCTTCTTCGTTCATCGTCGAAAAGCGCAGGGTGTTGGCGTCGATCAGCGTGTACCGGACGAACAGATATCCGACCGGCCTGCCCTCGTCGACCTGGACCACGTTCAGGTAGCGCTGCCTGCCGATCCGGGATGCGTAGGCAACGTGCGCCTCGTCGGTGATCCCGTTCGGCTTGTGATCGACGAGGACGATCCGGGTTCGCGGGTCCGCGGCGGCGGCGGCGCCCGCGCGCAGCGAGAACTCGGGACCGATGTGCACGTACGTCAACTCGCCCTTCGCCCGATGCCGCCACAGCCCGTAGAGCGCCGGGTCGGGCTGCGCGCTCTCGAGCGGCGAGATCGGGTTGACCGAGTCGATCTTGCAGGCGGCGAGGCACATCAGCAACGGCAGCAGCAGCAGAACCGACATCCTGCGTCGACTGATCATTCGCGTCTCCATCGTTGCACAAGCGGGTCAGGGGTACAGACGACCCCAGAACGCGCACCGATGCCGCGTGGCGGCGTCGTAGGGACCGACGTTGCCGGGCTCGAAGAGCATGACCTTCGTTCCCCCTTTGACGTAGCGGGGCCAGGCGGGCAACCCGGCCGGAGCGGGCGCGCCGGTGGCAGCGAAGGCCGCCCAGTAGGCGACCATCTGGTCCGCCATCGCCTGCGAGGCGGGTGCCAGGTCGGGCGCGTCGATCGCCGCGGTGTTCGACAGATTGGGAAAGAAGTAATTGAGCTCCGACGAGTGCACGGCACCGAGCGCGAACTTCGGGTCCATTCCCCGGGCGATGCCCACGCCAAGCACCGGGGCGTTGGCATCGGCGAACTCCAGCTGGTAGATGGCCGGCATCCAGCTCAGGAAGGCGTCGGCGGTCTTGAGGTAGAGGCAGTTGTTGATGCCGACCGCGCTCTGGTAATCGGACAGCATCGAGCCGACTCGCGCACCGTCCAGCCCCTTCGCGGCGTCGTATTGCCTGACGATGGCGTCGTACCGGGTCTGCGCCGCATCGGCCGGGTCGGGAGCGTCCTTGCCGTAGAAGCCAGGCAGCCAGAAGCTCCTCAGCCTGGCCTCGCTGTAGTCTGCGACAAACGGCGAGAACAGCTTGTAGTAGGCGACGTAGAGCCTGAGTTCGTCGCGCGTGCCGCCCATCATAAGCGGCAGCCTCATCAGTTCGCCCGACCTGGCGGCGGCAGCCCCGGCAGCGGGCACCGTTCCGTTTTCCACCACGGGGCTCAGCGTCATGACGCCGACGCTGAACTTGTCCTGGGCGGCGAGCAGCTTGTCCACCGCGGTGCCGCGCAGGCACGCAAGCACGTCGGCCGCGTCGCCGCATCCGACCTCGGCCGCCACCTTCTTCCACAGCGGCGGATTGTCCTTGTCGCTGTCGTCGATGGCCTTGGCCAGCGTGGGCATCTCCTGCAGGCAGCCCCCGCTTTGTACGATCGCCTTGTGAAAGAGGCCGTCGACGCGCCTGGGGCTCAGCAAATGCATGCAGACGGAGCCGGCGCCAGCCGATTCCCCGGCGACGGTGACGTTGTCGCGGTCGCCGCCGAAGGCCGCGATGTTGCGCTGAACCCAGCGCAGCGCGTAGCGCTGGTCCTCGAGACCGAAATCCCCGTTGAAGTCCCGGTCGACGCCCTTGATCGCCATGAATCCGAGCACGCCGATCCGGTAGTTGACCGAGACGACGACCATTCGCCCGCGGCTCGCCAGCCGGTCGAGCCGGTACAGGCCCGAAGACCCGCCGACGAACGCGCCGCCGTAGATCCAGAACAGCACCGGAAGCTTCTCTCCGGAGGCGATGTCGGCCGGCACGCTGACGTTGAGCGTCAGGCAGTCCTCGTGGGTGCTGGCCTCGGTCAGCTCGTAGCGCCTCGTCTGTGCGCAGGCCTTCCCGAAATTGCCCGCGTCACGAACGCCCGGCCAGGCAGTCGCCGGCTGCGGCAGCGCCCAGCGAAGCTTGCCAACCGGCGCGGCGGCATACGGAATGCCCCGGAACTCGAGCGCGCCGTTGCGGACGACACCGCGGATGTCGCCGAGGTCCGTCCGGACCTCGATCCCGGCCGCAGTGGCGCCGGCGGCGGCCAGCACCAGCGGCGCCGAATGCGCCAGCAGCATCCACAACCGGGCAAGACTCCTGAGCCTGCGCATTCCCTGTCTCCGTGAACTGGCGCCGACTTCGCGACCGCGCTAGCGCGGGCCGCCCCGGACGAAATCCACCGCCGCCTGGAACAGCGGGAGGTCCTTCCCGTAATCGGCGGCATCGGCGCGGTCGATCTGGATCCACTCCCTCGTGCTGACCAGGCCGCCCGGCTGAAACGGAACGACGTTGTCCCGGGAAAACTGGAGTTCCGTCGCGGTGGCGATCGGCAGGCGCAGCCCGACGCCGCTGCCGCTGATGCAGGCGAACATCCTGTCCGAGACGAAATAGGCGTCGAGGCCGTTGATCTTTTTCGTACTGACGCCGGGGAGCGGAAGAAGCAGGGCGTCGAGCTGCAGCTTGCGGCGGGACTGTGGCGTGTCGGCAGTCAAGGAGAGGCACCTCGTTCCGTTCAATCGAGCGATGGCATCGACGGCTGCAGTTTGCGCCATGACGCGCTCTATCGCCAGCGACCGATCCTGCGCGGCGGATGCCGGCACCTGCCCGTACCGCCCTCGTTCTTTCCATCCGGGCATCGATAAACTACCATGGGGCATGGGTGCGATCCGCGACCGTCGCGAGGCGCTCGCCGCCCGCATGCCGGATTCGACGCGCCAACGATGCGCGCGAAAGGCGTGAACGGACGTCGGGCCGCAAGGAGGGCAACATGTACATCCGTTGGGAACCCGGACTCGAACTCGACAACGATCTGATCGACATCCAGCACCGGATCCTGGTGATGCTGTGCCGCAAGCTCGACGTCGCCATCAAGACCAAGGAGGCCGAGCCGACCATCCTCCGCGTCATTCTCGAGTTGAGGAAGTTCACCGAGTTCCACTTCATCAGCGAAGAGAACCTGATGAGCGAGATCGGCTACCCGGGATTGCAGGACCATGCGGCGATCCACACCGAACTGCTGGCGAAACTCGACGTCGCGCTGGCGCAGATCAACCAGCGCAAGGAGTTTCCCGACGACTTGCTGTACTTTCTGAACCAGTGGGTGACCGAGCACGTGGCGACGGAGGATCTGAAGATCGCGGACTTCGCGCGCAACTCCAGAAAGCGCCCGATCGGCGAGGACCTGTACAGGGAATACCTGTTGTCGTGCAGAACGAAGTAGCAGGCGGCATCGCGTCGACGGCGCTGCCGCCCCGGAGCAACCGCGCCTAGATCTGCGACTTGAAGTAGTGGAACGAGTGCGTGAATGCGTCGCGCAGCTTTTCCATTTCCGCGACCATGTTGTCCCAGGTGTCGTCGCCGGCGGTCCGCAACTCTTCCAGCTTGGCGATCGTGAGCCTGGATTGCTGATGGAGCTTGTCCATCTCCTCCTTGTACGTGGCACGCGCGTCCTGCTTCGCTTCTTTCGCCCTGGCTTCCAGCTTTCCCATATTCGCATTCAACTCGTCGAGCTGAAGCTTCATCTTTGCGACATATTCGTCCCGGACTGACATGGTCAAGACTCCCTGCTGTTGAGAAGTACTCCGCTGAAGCGGACGGGCCGATGCACATCGCCATTTCCGGCCGGGCCGCGTTCATGTCAAGAGTAGCTTCGCGCGGGCAGGAGGTCTGTGCGGTGTCGTACCGACCCGCGCAACCAGGCCGGCTCCGGCGGGTTTACGGTTCAGTCGTGGTACGGACGCGCCGCCGCCCAGGGCAAGGTCAGTCCAAATTCCTCATACCGCTTCGGCGAACCACGTCGCCAGCTTTTCCTTGACATGGACGAAGCCCGGCTGGGCGAATATGAAGTGGCCGCCCGGGAAAATGACCTGCTCGAAAGAGGCAAATTGCCGAGGAACTTCAGAGCCCCATTCCACGATCGACGCCGATGGCATGACCAGCATGTCGCTGTCGCCGACAAGGTTGAAGAAGTGGATGTTCTTCACGTCGCCTTTGAAGTGAAAGGCTTCCTTGTCGCCGCCATGGCTCGTTGCGAACGCTTCCTCCAGGATGTCCATGAAGGCCGCAAACGGCACCCACCTGTCGTCCAGAGTGAGCTCGATCATGTCGGAAAGGGTTGTCGCGCCTTCCTCCTTGAACTGGCGCCAGCTCCAGTCCAGCATGGCGCTGCTTATCCCCTGCGCCAGACACATATCCAGCGCAAAGAGAGAGATTCCCGTGTCGTGCAGCGGCCGCCGATACGGCTGCATCTGTCGGTAGAAATTCTTGAAGCTCCTTGCCATGCCGAGATCACGGGCGCCGAGGATCGGCGATCCGTAGAACGCGATCTTGTGAAAATTCCGCGCGTAGCGCTTGTCTTCCTTCAACTTGCGGTTGATCAGGTGGGACGTGATCAGTCCACCGATGCAGATGCCGAAGACGTTGACGCTGTCCACCTTGTATTCTTCCAGCAGCGGCATGATCGCCTTTTCGTTCAGCGCATCGGCCAGGTGGTCCAGGGTCCAGCCGCTCAGGCTGAAGAGCGTGTCCTTGCCCCAGTCCATCAGGTAGACGTCAAACCCGTGCCTGTTGAAATGGTCGATGAAATTGTCGCTGTTGCAGCACGTTCCGTAAGCCCTCGTCATGATCGAATAGTTCAGGACGATCGGCCGTTTCTGCTTCCGGGCTTTCTCCGTCGTGGCAGGAAACTTCCAGATGTTGAAATTCTCGTCCTGGTAGTAGGCTTGCGCCCGGGACTTGGCGAAAAAATACGAATCAAGCATGTCTTCTCCTTTCCATTCGCGCCGACCGAGGCCCGCGTTCAATGGGGTGTTTCCATCATGCGCGCATTGAACAAGCTTTCGGCTTGCGCCCAATCAAGTCCTCGACAATTCATCGTGGCTGCCGCGGCCACGCAGAAGCGGCGAAGTTATGCCATCATCGCGGACGTCGCAATGCCGGAGCGCAGGCGGCCAATCGCCTCGGCACGACACCCCCTGCCGATCGAGTCCGAGGGAGGAAACCCATGATTCGAACCGACGTGCCGGTACGCTGTCGCCCGTTGCTCCTGCTTGCGACGCTCGGCATGCTGCTCGCGGCAGGACCGGCCCTGGCCCAGGGCAAGGCCGCGACCTACGAGGGCAAGGCGGAGCGCATCGGCCGCGGCACGGCGCACACCGTCGTCCGCACCGACGGCAGCGGCAAGCCGATCTCGATCGGCATCGTTTTCACGCCGCGCGTGCTCGACGGCCTGCCGAAGGCGGCCGCCGGTGCCGACCCGGATTTCCCGTATCCGCTGTCGATGCCGACCAAGGGTCCCAGGACCGTCGTCGATCACGTCGTCGTCAGCTGGGAGTCCTCCGGTCATCCGCCGCTTCACGTCTACGACGTTCCGCACTTCGATTTCCATTTCTACCTCGTCAGCCGCGCGGCGCAGATGAAGGTCGCCTTCAAGGACGAAAAGGATTCGGGGGATCCGGGCCAGCAGCCGCCCGGCGAACTGCTGCCCGCCGGCTATGTCGTGCCGCCCGGAACGGCGGTTTCGAGGATGGGGGTGCACGCGATCGATCCGTCGGGACCCGAATTCCGCAACCAGCCCTTCACCGCGACGTTGATCTACGGCTATTACGAGCAGAAGCAGACGTTCATCGAGCCGATGGCGTCGCTGGCCTACCTCAAGTCCAGGCCGTCGTTCTCCGCGCCCGTGCCGCGGCCCGCTTCGTACACCAGGCCGGGCGCCTATCCTTCGTCCTACAGCGTCAGGTACGACGCCGCCCGCGACATCTACGAGGTGACGCTGGAGGAATTGAAGTAGTCCGCACCGCGCCGAGCCGTGCCTCCGGAGTCGCCCATCGATGAACGCGCCACCCTTCCCAACCCGCCGCCTCGTATTCGCCTTCCTCGGAATGTTGTGGCTGGCCCCTGCCGGCGCTGACGCCGCCGTCGCAACGTGGAGCGGCGGCGGCGCCGACACGAAGTGGACGACCGCCGCCAACTGGGGCGGCACCGCGCCGGGTGTCGGCGATGTCCTGGTGTTCCCGTCGGGCGCACCCAACAAGGCGACCTCCAACGATTTCGCCGCGGGGACGCTGTTCGCCTCGATCCAGATCGACGACAGCGGCTATGCGTTCGGCGGCAACGCGATACGACTCGGCGGCGGAATGACGGCCGCGTACACGTCGGGGTCGGTGACCTTCCCGCTGGACACGGCACTGGGAAGCAGCGCGTCGTTCGCCGTCGCCGGAGGTGGAACCCTTCGCCTGGCGGGCATCGTCTCGGAAGTCTCCGCCGCAACGGGCCTGTCCAAGAGCGGCGCCGGCACCCTCGAACTCGATGCCGCCAACGCCTACACCGGGATGACGACGGTCAACAACGGCACGCTCCGGCTGAACCGTGTCGGCGGCGCCGCGATCGCCGGCAGCCTGACCATCGGCGACGGCGCCGGCGCGGCGGGCACGGCGGCGGCCATCCTCCTGGACGACGACCAGCTGCCCGCGACGGCGGTCGTGACCGTTCTCGGCGATGGTTCGTTCGCGCTGAACGGCTTCGGCCAAACGATCGCCGCGCTGCACATGACGGGTGGCGAGGTCGCGACCGGCACCGGCGTGCTGACGCTGGACGGCAACGTGAACGCGACGTCGGTGACGCTGGCCGGCTCCGGGCTTCCGGCGACGATCTCGGGCAACCTGCACCTCAGCGCCGCCGGCGAGGGCACGCGCACGTTCGCCATCGACGCCGGTCCCGCCGCCGTCGATCTCGACGTCGCGGCGACGATCACCGGCGAGTCGCTGGACAAGGAGGGCGCGGGGACGCTGCAATTGAGCGGTTCGGCGGCGGACAACACGTTCCGGTATCTGTTCGCGCTGGATGGTCGCGTGCTGCTCTACAAGACCGGCGGCCACGTCGCGGTAAAGGAATTGGCAGTCGGCAGAGGCTCGGACAGCAGCGTGTTCGGCACCGTCCGCTTCCTCGCCGGCGACCAGATCAACCCGACGAAGCTGCTTCACGTCTGGACCAGCGCCGTGCTGGACCTCAACGGATTCAACCAGACCATCGCCGATGCAACGTTCCAGGGCGGAAAGCTCACCACGGGCGCCGGCACGCTCACGGTGACGGGTTCGGTCAGTTCATCGATTTTCATGCAGGAGGCAGCGACCATCGAGGGCAATCTGAACCTCGGCGGCGGCGTGGTGAATTTCCTGGTCGCCGACGCGCTGTCACCCGGCACGCCGGAATTCGTCGTCACGGGCATCATCGCCAACGGCGGCCTGCGGCAGGACATCGCACCGGCCGCGCTGGCGCCGGGCACGCTCGACCTTAGGGGAGCCAACACCTACGGCGGGACCACGACGGTCGACGCCGGGACGCTGCTGGTGAACGGCTCGATCGCCTCGAACACGGCGCTCTCGCCGAACGCCCGCCTGGGAGGCTCGGGCAGGATCGCCGGATTCGTGCATGCGACCGGCAGCACCATCGCGCCCGGCAACAGCCCCGGAATCCTTCGCGTCGGCGACGTTGCGTTCGACAGCGCCGCGACACTTGCCATCGAGGTGGGCGGGACCGCGGCCGGAACGCAGTACGACCAACTCGACGTCGCCGGCACCGTCAGCCTGGGCGCCGCGGCGCTGGACGTCAGCCTGGGTTACGCGCCGCAGGGTGGCGATTCGTTCACGATCATCAGGAACGACGGCGCCGATCCGGTCACCGGGACCTTCGCCGGCCTGCCGGAGGGAGCCACGCTGACGGCCAACGGCGTCGCGTTCTCGATCAGCTACCGCGGCGGCGACGGCAACGATGTCGTGCTGACCGCGAAGAGGGATCAGACCATCGCCTTCGCCAACCCCGGGCCGCAGGGGCTTCGCGTCGGCAGCGTCGACCTCGGCGTGTCGTCCAGTTCCGGCCTGCCGGTCGCCATCGCCAGCAACAGCCTGGGCACCTGCACCGTCAGCGCGGCCAGCGTCACGCTGCTGGCGATCGGCATCTGCGACCTGACGGCGACCCAGGCGGGCGACGGCGTCTACAACGCCGCGCTGCCGGTCGATCAGTCGTTCGCGATCGTTGCCGAACCGTCGGCCATCCCGACGCTGGACGGCCGGGCAATGGTGATGCTGAGCTTGCTGCTGGGCGGCTTCGCCTGTGCCCGGTCGCGGCGGCGGTTCCGCTGGCGGCCTGCGCAGCAGCGCGGGTCGGAGCTCACCGGCCGGCGCCGAAGACGCTGACGCCGAGTTCGCCTGCGATGTATTCGATCGCCCTGGTCGCGCGGATGCTGTTGCCCGCCTGATTGAGGCGCGGAGAGAAGCCGACGATCGCCATCCGGCCGGGAACCACCGCGACGATGCCGCCGCCCACTCCGGTCTTGGCGGGCAGCCCGGCCCGGTAAGCCCACAGCCCGGACTCGTCGTAGAAGCCCGCCATCGTCATGATCGCCAGCAGCTTAGGCACGTGGGTCGAATCGAGCACGCGCTTTCCGGTCAACGGATTCACGCCGCCGTTGGCCAGCGTCGCCCCCATCACGGCGAGCTGTCGCGCGTTCACCCCGATCGCGCACTGGCGGGTATAGACGTCGACCGACTCCACCGGGTCGGCGTAGATGCGCCCGTACTTGGCGAGCAGCGCGGCGATCGCCCGGTTGCCCCGGTTGGTCGCCGCTTCCGACTTGTAGATTTCGCTCAGCATCGTCAGCTTCTGTCCGGCGAAGTCGCCGTACCAGCCTTCGATCAACCGGTACTTCGCCTCGGCGTCGGGCGCCTCGACCATGCTGACCGCGGCGATCGCCCCCGCGTTGACCAGCGGGTTGCCCGAGCGCTGCGGCTGCAGCGCGATCGCCTCGATGGCGTTGAACGGAAAGCCCGTGGGCTCGACGCCGATCTGCTTCTGAAGCGCCTCGGCGCCGCGCTGCTGCATGACCAGCGCGGCGGTGAAGGGCTTGGACACCGACTGGATCGAGAATGCGTACTCGACGTCGCCGGCGACGTAGGCCCGGCCATCGACGGTGACGATCGCCACGCCGTAGAGTTCCGACGGAATCCTGGCGAGCTCGGGGATGTAGTCGGCGTTCGCGCCTTCGGTGAGCGCCCTGAACTTCAGGTGTGCCTCGTTCACGAGCTTCTGCAGGTCCGTCTCGCGCGCGGGCGCCACGGCGGTCGCCGGCGGGTCGACGGCGCCCGCCGACGCGGACGGGGTCGCCGCCGGCGGCATCGGCGCGCAGGCCGCGAGGATCGACAGGACGGCGGCGATCCCAGCGGAGGCGAACCCCCGGCGCGGCAATTCAGCAGCTGATCGACTGTTCACGGCTTTCCTCTTGCGGTCCGCAGACCCGGTGTCGCATCGATACTGCAGCACTGCAAAGCATCGCGGGGTCAGCGCCTGGCGTCGCGGAGCAGCGTCGCGCGCGCCGCCACGGCGGTGTCGGGGAAGTCGGCGAACACGGCGTCGACCCCCAACCGGAAGAACTGCAGGAGTTCCGCCTGGGGATCTCCCCGATAGTCGAGCGCCAGACGCCGCTGCTCATTGCGGAACGTGAACGGGTGCACGAAGAGGCCGGCCTTGTGCGCGTCGGCCACCAGCGTCGTCGCCGGCTGCGTCGAGGCGTCGCGCAGGTCGATCTTTCCGTCGCCGTTGACGTCGACCAGACGCCCTTTCCAGTCGATCCGACCCTTCAGCGGCACGATGTACGCCTTCCAGGGGCCGATGCCGTCGGCGTAGGTCCCGATTTCGGCCAGGCCCGCGGGGGTGACCATCGCGGAAAAAAGCCGCGAGTCGCCCGATTTGGCCCAGTCGTAGGGCCGGTCGAGGGGCATCGCGTAAGTGACCTCACCGGTCTTGAGGTCGATGTCGCTGCCGTCGACAAGCTGCACCATCCGGGCCTGCAGACCCTTGGCGCGCATCTCCTTGAGGCTGCCCGGCTCGAAGCTCTGCACGAAGACCGGCGCCGACCGGCTGTTCCAGCCCGCGGCGTCGAGTGCCGCGATCAGCCTGTCTTCGAGCGGAAGACCCAGGTCGCGATGGTAGCTGGGCTGCTTGGTCTCGGGATAGATCGCGATGCTGCGTCCCAGCTTCGCGCTCTGCGCCTTGGCCAGGTCGATGATCTCCTGCAGCGTGACGACCCTGAACTTGCCGTTGTTCTGCTGCGGCCGCTCCGGATCGGTGACGGTCGCGCCCAGCGTCCTGATTTCCGCCAGCGTGAAGTCGTGGGCAAACCAGCCGGTCTGCTTCTCGCCATCGACCGGCCAGTCCACGCGCCTGCGGCTCGCGAATTCGGGCCGGCTCGCGACGTCGGTGCTGACGGCAAGATCGACGTCGTGGCGGGCGACCAGCACGCCGTCCCTGGTCGATATCAGGTCGAACTCGATCACGTCGGCGCCCTGGTCGATGGCCAGCTGAAAGGCCTCCAGGGTTTCCTCGGGCAGATAGCCCGATGCGCCCCGGTGCGCGACCACCAGCGGCGGCCTGCCGTCCTGCGTGGGCACCGAATCCCGGCCCGCGGCATTCGCCGAGACTGCGTTCATGGCCAGCACGGTCGCCGCACTCGCCGTCAACGCCAGCGTCACGCAGCGCAACGTCTTGCGAAAATCGCCGGGCTTGAACAACTCCACCATGCGCTGCCTCCCGAAATCGAAGCGGACATCTCGAAAGCACACACGCCTCGACATGCTGCGGCGTTGCGTGCCGGGCTTGAGCCAACGACCGCCGGATTCGGCGTCGACGACCCCCGTACTGGTATCGACATCGAGCTCCTTGAACCCGGGCTGTATTGTCGCCAGAAAGGCGATCCCTGCCATTAGGCGCTCGCTGTCGAACCCTGCGTTGCCCCAAGTCAACCAGACAGCTTTTTCCGCGACCGCCACGGGTCGGATGGCCAGGAGGTATAGTTTCGAACCTGCAGTCCCCGACTGAACGATCGACGAGGGAGCAGGCTGTGAGCGCGACGGGCCGCCCCGAGCGCGAATTGGCCTTGCAGGCCCTCCCGGAGGGAAGGCGCGCAGCGCCAAGGGTGCACCAATGAGCTTCTTGCGGCATGACCGAAACGGGGAACAATTCCTGGTGCCCATCACGATCGTGCGTGGTGGCAGCAGCCGAGGATTCTTCTTCGAGGGCCGCAACGTGCCGCCTCCGGGGAAGGGACTGGAGGAGTTCCTCCTGGCCGTGCGCGGAAGCCCCGATCCGATGGGCATGGACGGCCTCGGCGGGAACACGGTGCTGCAGTCGAAGGCAGCCATCGTCTCGCCTTCCTCGCGTTCGGGCGCGGACGTGGACTACACCTTCGTGCAGATGTTCCCCGATCAGCCCGCGGGACTGACCTACGGGATGAACTGCGGCAACATCGCCGCCGGCGTACCGGTGTTCGCGCTGATGAAGAACATGATCCCGAACGTCCCTGACGGCAGGGTAACCGTCCGCGCCTTCTCGGTGAACACGCAGAAGATGATGTCCATGACGCTCGACGTGCTCAACGGCGAAGCGCGCGTCGCCGGCGACACGGCGATCGGCGGGGTGCCGGGCACCGGCGCACGGATCCTGGTCGATTTCTCCGACCAGGCGGGAGGCTTCACGGGGAAGCTGTTTCCGACCGGCCGCCTCGTCGATGCCGTCGCGATGGACGATGGCAGTTCGATCGACGTGACCATCGTCGACATGGTGAACGTGTGCGCGTTCTTCGACCCGGCGTCGTTCGGCATCGGCTGCACCGGGCTCGAACTCCCGAACCAGGACGGCGGCGTCGTCACGCCGCAGGGCATGGCGTCGCGGCTCGCGGAACTGCGGCTGAAGGTTGCGAAATTCATCGGCTGGAAGCAGTATTCGCTCGATTCGATTCGTCGCGCGGCGCTTCCCATCGCCGTTTCGGTGACTGCGCCCTGCGATTACACCGATCTCGACAAGGCGCGGGTTTGCGCTCGGGACATCGACCTGGCGGCGCGCTTCTATGCCGAGTCGATCATGCACACGGCGGCGCCCGGAAGCGGCGCAACCTGTCTGGGCGCAGCGGCCTCGATACCGGGCACGATTCCGAACCGCGTGCTCGCCCCGGGCTCGCTCAAGGACGGCAAGGGCGGCCGGTTCAGCTTCGGCCACCCGAGCGGCCTGTTCGAGCTGACATGCGAACCCGTGCCGGGGAAATCCCCGAACGAAACGACGTTTTCCTGCCTCGCGTTTCCCCGCACGGCGCGGATCATCTGCGACGGTACGGTCTACATCAGGAACATCCGACCGCCGCCCGGGACCGGCAGCAGCGGGCCCGACGCCATCGACGGGGCGTCGTTCTTCCTCCACGCCGACGGGGTCGGCGTCTAGATCAGGAGCGCGGCGACCGCAAAGTAGGCCATCATTCCGGCGAAGAGCAGCGTGCCGACGGCGCTGCTCCACAGCCTGGCCGGTGAGCGCTTTTCATCGGTGAAGTACCGGTATCCGTGCAGCATCGCGGCCTGGAACAGGTACAGCGAATAGCCCAGAACCACGAGGGCCTGCGCTCGGATCCCCCACCTGGCGAAGACCGCCAGCAGCCCCATGAAGCCGAAGGCAAGGTTCGCGAAGCCGACCTCGAACATCCAGTCCGGCCTGGCCGTTTCCCATCCGAGCCTCTCGGCATCCGATCGCCAGAAGATCACGTGGCGCACGAAGGCCAGCAGGCCCACGATCCCGACGGTCGTCGCGGTCACGATGGCAAGAGACGCCGTCGGGTCGCTGCCGAGGCGGTAGAACCCGAGGAATATTCCGACCGCACCCACTCCGATGCCGGCAATGCTGATCCACTTGGCCATGCGATGCTCTCTCGCAGGCGCGGATTGACCGCAAGGAAGCCCGGAACCGTGCGGAGGTCGCCGCGCTATTTTTCGAGTTTCTTCTGGGCTGCGTCGAGCAGCGACTTGACCCTGCCCTCGGCGACTTCCTGTTTGAGGCTTGCAGCGAAGGCCGTCTTCAACTCGTTGCACTTCGACTTCTTGGAAAAGCCGACGTACATCCCGAAGGAGTCGATCTCCTTGGGCATGAATTCGACCTTCGACCCGATGCCGAGCCGTTTCACTTCGAGCCTGCCGGGGTAGAGGCCGATGATCAGGTAGTCGGCGCTCTTGTTCAGCAGCGCCTCGAACGCCTTGTCGACCCCCTGCGCGCGCGCCACCGTGAGGTTCTTCGCCATGAAGCCGTCGAACGCGGTGCCGAAACTCTCGCCGACGTTGGTCACGCCCTTGCGCCCCTTGAGATCGTCCCATTGTGCGTAGGCGAACCCGTCGCCCTTGCGCGCGACAACCGACACCGGATCCATCATGAACGCCGGCTCGACGTAATCGAGCCATTTCGCGCGCTCGTCGTTCCTGTAGATGCCGAAGATCACGTCGGCGTCGCCGCGCGCGACGGCCGCCTGGGCCTTCTCCCACGAACCGTAGTCTTTCGAGGTGACCGTCTTCACGCCCAGTTTTCTGGCGATCCCGGCGACGAGTTCGGGTGCCGCGCCGTCGATCTTGCCGTCCGCCGCCCAGGCGACGGGCATGTAGGTCGTGTGGCCGGTGATCACCAGCGCCGTGCAGGCCGGCTGCGCGGCGGCAAGCGCCGGGAACGACAGGAGCGCCGCGAAAGCTGCCAGGAATTTCGTCTTCATCGTGGAGATTCTCTCGCGAGGTCAGGTGGAGCGTCCGGATATGCAGCGTCCCAGTATAGCAACCGGCGCCGCCGGGTCGCGGATGCCGACCCCTCGGGCCGCTGCGCTAGCGGGGCTGCGCGTTGACCTCCGCTTCCCACTTCTGCAGCAGGCGGCGGCGTTCCGCAGCCGAGCCGTACCTGGCGAAATCGTAGTTGATCAGCTTCACGTCCGAGAGCCTGGGCATCAGCGGCGACAGCGGCGTGGCCTTGTTCGAAGGGATCGGGTACGCCTTGTTTTCGGCACCCAGCGCCTGCGCCTCCGGCGTCAGCGCCCAGTCATAGAACTTCCTTGCGTTATCGAGATTTCTCGCCCCCTTGATCAGACTCATCGAGCCGATCTCATAGCCAGTGCCTTCGCAGGGCGCCACCGAGACCACCGGGAATCCGGCGACTTTCTCCGCCACCGCGTCATGGATGAATGCGACCCCCACGGCGGTCTCGGCGCGTCCGACCGCCTTCACCGGGCCGGCTCCGGATTTCGTGTACTGGTTGACGTTGCCGTTCAGCGCCTTGAGATACTTGAATGCCTCGTCTTCGCCCATCAACTGCACGACCGTGGCGATCGCTACGTACGCGGTGCCGGATGAGTTTGGATTCGCGATCTGCACCTCGCCCTTGTATTCGGGCTTGATCAGATCGCGCCAGCACTTGGGCACGGACAGGTTTCTCCTGGCGAGCAGCTCCGGGTTGTAGCCGAATCCGAGCGGACCGGCGTAGACGCCGACCGTCTTGTAGCCAGTTCTAGTACGCCGGGCCGATCGCTCAAAGGAGGTCGGTGTCGGCGGCGAGATGGGCGCCGAATGGGGACGCGCGTTGCGGGCGTGCGCATTGGGATGCGGTAAGATTGGACCGCCCATGTCGATCGTGCACCGCTTTCTTGCCCTCCTTGCGCTCGCTGCGTGCGCGGGGCACGGAGCCGGCATCGCCTCCGCGCAGCCCGCGCCGGCCGCGCTGCCTGAAGGGTCGTCCGGATGGGTCGACAAGGCGCCGGTCGCGACCCGCGACTTCATGGTCGCAGCGGCGAATCCGCTGGCGGTCGACGCCGGCTATTTCATCCTCGCGCAGGGCGGCTCGGCGGTCGACGCGGCGATTGCCGTGCAGCTCGTGCTGGGGCTGGTGGAGCCGCAGAGTTCGGGCCTCGGCGGCGGTGCGTTCATGCTGATCCACGAGGCGAAGACCGCCCGCCTGACCGTGCTCGACGGGCGCGAGACGGCGCCTGCCGCGGCGCGGCCCGACCGCTTCCTCGGTGGCGACGGCAGGCCGCTGGGCTTTCGCGACGCGGTGATCGGCGGGCGTTCGGTCGGCGTGCCCGGTACCGTCGCGTTGCTGGCCGAAGCGCATCGGCGACACGGCCGGCTGACGTGGGCGGAACTCTTCGCTCCCGCGATCGCGCTCGCCGAGGGAGGCTTCGCCGTGTCGCCGCGCCTGCACCGTGCACTGGCCCGCGAAGGCGCGATGCTGCAGCCCCGGGCGCAGGCGTATTTCTTTACCGCCGACGGCGCTCCGCTCAGCGCCGGTGCGCGACTCGCCAATCCCGCCTACGGCGCCACGCTGCGCACGCTGGCGGCACACGGCCCGCAGCCGTTCTACCGCGGCGCGATCGCGCGCGACATCGTGACGACGGTGAGCACGGCTCCGGTGAACCGCGGCGACCTGACGCTCGCCGATCTCGCGCGCTATCGCGTCGTGGTTCGCGCGCCCGTCTGCGGCGGCTACCGCGGCTATCGCGTCTGCGGTGTGCCGCCCCCTTCGTCCGGAGGCATCGCCGTGCTCGAGACGCTCGGCCTTCTCGAGCGGCGCGACTTCGCCGCGCTGCCGCCGGGCTCGGTCGCGGCCACGCACGTCTTCGCGGAGGCAGGGCGGCTTGCGTACGCCGATCGCGCGTTCGTCGCCGATCCATCCTTCGTCCCGGCACCGATGTGGCTGCTCGATCCGGATTACCTTGCGCGCCGCGCAGCTCAGATCGCGGACGACCGCAGCATCGGCGTGGCCCTGCCCGGCGTGCCGCCGGCGCAGCGCGGCGCGCGCAAGCTTGCGATCGACGAGGCGCCCGCGCTGGAACTGCCGGCGACGTCGCACATCTCGATCGTCGATCGCGACGGCAACGCCGTTTCGATGACGACCTCGATCGAGGACGGGTTCGGCAGCCGCCTGATGACCGCGTCCGGCTTCCTGCTCAACAACGAATTGACCGACTTCTCGCTGGCGCCCGTCGAGAGTGCCAGGCCGGCGGCCAACCGCGTCGAGGGCGGCAAGCGCCCGCGTTCGTCGATGGCCCCGACGATCGTGTACGACCCGCGCGGGCGCATGTTCATGGTCGTCGGTGCGCCGGGCGGTGCGGCGATCATCAACTACGTCACCAAGACCATCGTCGGCGTCATCGACTGGAAACTCGACCCGCAGGCCGCGATCGCCCTGCCGAATGTCGGCAGCCGCAACGGGCCGACGGAGCTCGAGGCCGGCACGCCGGCGGTGGCGCTGGAGTCCGGGCTGCGTGCGCTCGGACACGCCGTGACAGTGATGGACCACCCGAGCGGCATCCAGGCGATCGTCCGGACCGAGGGCGGCTGGATCGGCGGCGCCGATCCGCGGCGCGAGGGCACGGTGCGGGGCGACTGAGCCGCGCCGACGCATCGACCGCGCCGCAACCCGAGGAGAAACCGTTGTCCCGTTCAGCCGTGTCCGCATTCGTTCGAAAGATCTGCCTCGTCGTCGTCCTGTGCCTGGGTCAGCCGGGCGCTTCGCACGCGTACCAGGGGGAACTGCCGCCGCCGGCGAACCTGCCGACACTGACCAGCGAGGCGGGCCAGCAACGCCTGCTGGAAACGGCGTACAGGCGTGCCTACTGGCCCTTGAGCGCGCAGTTCGAGACGCAGAAGAGCCAGGCCTATTGCTCCGTCGCTTCCTCGGTCATCGTTCTCAATGCGCTGGGCGTCGACCGTCCGGCAACGTCGCTGTACCCGGACTATCCCTATTTCACGCAGCAGGATTTCTTCGTCAGGGTCGACCCGCGCGTCGCCAGTCCGGCGGGCGTCGAGCGCGAGGGAATGACTCTGGAGCAGCTCGCGCAGGTGCTGAAGGGGTTCGGCGTCGATGTCGCCACCTTTCCCGCAGCCGCAATGACCCTCGAGCAGTTCCGGAACCTGCTGCAGGAATCGCTGCAACAGGCGTCGAGCTTCCTGCTGATGAACTACGATCGCAGGGTGATCGGCGAGATCGGCGGCGGGCACTGGTCTCCGCTGGCGGCCTATCACCCCGCGAGCGACAGCGTCCTCATCCTCGATGTCGCGCGCTACAAATACCCGCCGGTCTGGGCGCCGCTCAAGGATCTGTGGGCGGCAGGAAAGTCTCCGGATTCGGTCAGCGGAACCTCACGCGGATTGCTGATCGTCCGGCGCCCTTGAGCGCGCACCGCCCGGCAGTACCTATTCGAACCTCGATGACCCGTCGCCATTCCATCACTCGCCGCGACTGCCTGATCGCACTGATGCTCCTTCCGTTGGCTGGCTCGGCGCAGTCCGCGCGGACTCCCGCCGACCCCGGGCAGCTGGTCGAATTGGCCCCCGAGATCCGACGCATCATGGAGCGCGGCGCGCTGATCGCAGGCATGCAGGGCTCGGACATCGCGCCGTATGCCTACCTCAAGGACGGCAGGTTCCAGGGCGTCGACGTCGAGTTGGCGCAGGGATTGGCCGATGAGTTGCAGGTCGAACTGCGGATCGATCGCAGCGCGACCAGCTACAACCAGGTGATCGACACGGTGGCGCGCGGCCAGGTCGACATCGGCGTGTCGGCGCTGTCGCGGACATTCCAGCGCGCGCGCCGCGTCAGCTTCTCGGAGCCCTACGTCACCCTGCGCCATGCCATGGCGCTCAACCGCGCGAACCTCGCCGAGCTGACCAGGGACAAGGATGCGCGCGCGGTGATCAAGGTCTTTCCTGGCTCGGTCGGCGTCCTCGCCGACTCCTCTTACGTCGAGTTCGCGCACCGGAATTTTCCCGCCGCCAGGATCGTCGAGTTCCGGCTCTGGGCGGAGGCGGTCGAAGCCACCAGAAAAGGCACGGTGGACGCGCTCTACAACGACGAGTTCGAGATTCGGTACCTGATGAAATCCGACGCGGCCAATCCGCTGTTCTTCAGGACGGTCTTCTTCAGCGATCTGGTCGACACGCTGGCGATGGCACTGCCCCACGGCAGCCGCCAGCTCCTGAGCTTCGCGAACCTCTACCTGTCGGGACGGCCCAGAGCTCCCACGGTCGAAATGCTGCTGCAACGGAGCCTCAAGCGATGAGTCGCTTCCTGGACGTCTGGTGCGCCAAGTCCGGCAGCATCCCGGTCGTCCTGCTCAGCGCTGCCGCAGGCGTGGCGCTCGCCCTCTGGAATCCCGGCTACGCCAAAGCCCTGTCTTTCCTGGTCGACGTCTACATCAGCCTCCTGATGATGATCGCGGTGCCGTTCATGGTGTCGGCGCTGATCTTCAATCTGAGCGAGTTGATGCACTCGAAGGACTCGTCCAAGGTCTTCGGGCTCGCCGTGCGCCTGATCGTCCTGGCCAAGGTCGGCGTGGTGCTGCTGGCCATCGCCATCGCCGTCGTCGTCGGACCCGGACGCGACCTCTCGGGCACCACCCTCGACACGCTCGGCCAACTGGTCGGCGAGGATCTCAACGGCGGGGACAGGATCGAGATGGCGCTGCTCGGTCCGCTGCAGCCGACGGATTCGATGAGCGTCAAGGACGTGATGCTCAGCATCGTGCCCAACAACATCTTCGCCGCGCTCAGCCGCGGTGAAACGCTCAAGGTGCTGATCTTTTCGTTGCTGTTCGGACTCGTGGTCGGGCGTTTGCCGCAGGTATATGCCCAACCGTTGAACGACGCGTTGCGCGGGGTCTACCAGGGCTGCCTGAAGCTGACGATCTGGTTCAACTACCTGTTGCCCGTGGTCCTGACGGCCATGGTCGCCAACCTGGTTGCGACCAGCGGCGTCGGCCCCTTGCGCGGCATGCTCGGCTTTCTCGTCGCGCTGGGCGGGGGCTGCCTGTTCATCGTCGGGATGTCGCTGACGCTGATCCGCTGGGTCAGCGGCGCGTCCTGGAGCCGGGTGCTGAGCAGCCAGCGCGAGTCGTACGTGATGGCGGTGGCCACGCGCAGCAGTCCGGCCTGCATGCCGCTGATGATCGAAGGCCTGGCAAGGCAACTGCGATTGCCGGCCCCTCGGGTCGAGCTGATGGTTCCGCTGGGCGTTTCGTTGCTGCGACTGGCACCCGTGCTCTACTACGCGACGGCCGTGCTGTTCGTGGCGCAGATGTTCGGTCGCGAACTCGCCATCGCCGAATACGTCATCATCGCGCTCGGTGCGGTTCTTGCGTCGTTCGCGGCCACCGGCTTGGCCGGCGTGGCCGGGATGGCCCTGATCGGCGTGATCTGCTCGTACGTCGGGCTGCCGTTCGGAGCATTGCTCGTCCTGTTCGTGACCATCGAGCCGGTGACGGAGACCTTCGGCACGTTGTCCAATGTCGCCGCCGTCAACGCCTTCGCCGCGCTGGCGTGCCGGGGAGAGACAGCGGTCGAGGCCGCCGCGGGCACGTCGGGCGCCGGCGCGTGACCCGCCGCGCCACAGCGAGCCGCGCCCGATCGTGGCCGATCCCATGAAAGTCATCCGCTGTGCCCGACTCGACGTGCCCGTGGATCTGGTCGCGTTGAAGGCGGACGTCGCGAAGCTGCCCGACCGCTGGAGCCCGCACTTCCAGAAGGCTCATCACGATGGCGGCTGGACGGTGCTTCCGCTCCGATCCCCCGTTGGAGACATCGACGAAGCGCTGCCGTTCGCACTGGGCAGCAGGAAGGCGGAGTACCGCGGAACGCCGCTGCTCGCGCAGTGCCCGGCAGTCGCGGGCTTCCTCGATGCGCTCGGCTGTCCGGTGCTGTCGGCGCGCCTTCTCAACCTCAATCGCGGCGCGGCAATCAGGCAGCATCGCGATGCCGAGCTCGCTTTCGAGAACGGCGAGGCTCGCCTTCACCTGCCGTTGTTCACCAACCCGGACGTCGAGTTCGTCATCGACGACGAGCGCGTGGTGATGGAGCCCGGCAGCTGCTGGTACATCAATGCCAACCTCATGCACCGGGTTGCCAATCGGGGCGACGCCGACCGCATCCATCTGGTCGTGGATTGCGTCGTCGACGACTGGCTCCGGCAGCGGTTTGCCGGCGCCGAGGTCTCGTACTCGGTGGTCCGGCGCGATCCGCTGGAGGTGCGGCAGATGATCGAGCTGCTGCGCGCCATGAACACGGCGACTGCGCGCACCCTCATCGCGCGCCTCGAAGCCGAGCAGTCCGACGCCGGGTAGGCGCCCCGCCGGCGGCGCGCGGCCGGGATCTAGGGCCGCAGCCAGTTCAGCATGTGCGGGTAAGCCGGCACGCCGTGATCCGCGGCGAGGCGGGGCTCGCAGGCCAGTCCGAAATACTGCAGCATCGGCACGCCGACGTAGCGGCCGACGGAAAAATTCTCCATCAGGCTCGCGGCGCCTCCCTTGTACCCGTCGGGATGGAAGAGAACCTCCAGCGGCAGGCCGATCCTGACCGCCGCGGCGTACGACCACGCGAGGGCCATCATCTCGAATCCGGGATCGGGATTGACGATCGGGACAGGCTGCTGCCGCTCCTCGCCGGTGAGGCCCGCGAGGTGGCCGCCCTCGTGCAGGAGATCCCCCGGGTATTTGAGCCTGGACGAATCCACGCGCAATCCGCCGCGGATCACCAGTATGCCGGGCAGGAACGCGTCGGCGGGGACCTCGCCCCACTCGATCCGGAGTCCGATTTCCTCGAGAAACGCCGCGATCGGGGAAACGAACCGTTGCGCGTCGGTGGGCGTTGCGGGCATGCTGGCGGGGGCAGAAAGATCAACGGGGGTGTCGAGAGTATCCCGACTCCGCAGAGGCAGGTCAATTCGAGGCCGCGACATTCGAGGCCGAGCTCGAAGGCCGAGCGCGGACGGAAGATCGTGTTCGATGCGGGCACGGCCGTGTCCGTTGGCGCCGGTCGCGGCGCTTGCGCTAGACTTCCGCTTGCGACCGCTCGACCTCCGGCAGAGGTTCGCCTTTCCAACCCGTCACCCACCGCAATGAATGCAGACTTCGTCCCGATCCCCAGCGCGTTGACCTGCGCCGCGTTCGAACCGTTTGTCGGCGAGCCGTTCGGCGCCGTTTGCGGCGGCGCATCGGTCAGCCTCGACTTGATCGAGGCCAGGCTCACGCCGCTCAAGCCGATCGACGGCCGTGCGCTCGGCAAGTCGGGGTTCGTCCGGCGCGACCCGTTCGCGCTCCTCTTCCGCGGGCCCGCAACGCCGCAGCTCCGGCAGGGACTCTACCAGTTCAGGCACGCAACGATGGGGGAGTTCCAGGTGGGCATCGTTCCGGTCGGACCGGGGGAGACGGGGCTGCTCTACGAGGCGATCTTCAACTAGCGCCGCCGGGACGGTATTCCATCAGCCAGTGCGACGCGAGGTCCTCGACGACCTCGAAGTGCTTGCGCCGATAGAGGCCCAAGGCGGTGTTCTCCTTCTCGACGTGCAGGCGGGTCGGACGGCGGGTCGCCAGTCCGAGTTCGACGTAGCGGTCCATGACGTAGGAGCAGAGCCCGTGCCTGCGGTGCCCGGCGACGACCATCAGGTCGCCCAGCCTCACTTCGTCGTCGAACTCGATGATGATCAATCGCGCGACCGGGCCGTCGGCGTGTTCGACGATCGATATCTCCGCGTGCGGATAGTTCGAGCTGTAGTGCTCGGTCTGCGCGACGAGTTGCTGATCGATCAAGGCATCGATCTCGTCGGCGCCGAGTCCCGTCTGATCGAACGGCATCTGCGAGCGCAGCGTCGCGCGAAACAGCCGTCGGACGAACGCTGCGTCGCTGTCGGCGATCGGCCGAAAGCGGTAGGGACCGTAGTCGTCGAGCATCGTCCGGCAGGCAGGCGCGCGGGGAGGCCGGCCTTGACCCCTAGTTCCGGGACGGAAAGATTCCCTCCAGCGCGATGCTGAAGCTGATCACCAGGTAAGGCTGGATGTTGTCGTGCGGCTGGCTGCCGCCGGAAAGGCCGATCGTCTGCGCATGCAACGCCGAGCCGTCGGACGTGGGACGGTACATCGCCGTCTGGTTGCTGCTGCTGGCCGCCAGGAAGTTGCCGTTCGGCGTGCCGAGGGATCCCGACGCATCGGTCGCCGACGCCAGGTGATTGTGCTGCGGCATCTCGGTGCCGAGCAGCGTGTGGCTCTCCTGGCCCGAGACCTCACCCAAGGTGCGGTTGCCCAGGCCCGGCCCCTGCCCCTGGTGGTTCCCCACGCGGCCGCGAAGATCGGGCAGCGTGAACGTCTGCACGCCGTCGCCGCCGAAGGTGGTGCCGAGCAGCGCGAAGAGCGCCGTGTTCTGCGCGATCGACAGGATCTGTCCGTCGCAGATGGCATAGCCTCGCGGAGCGAAGTTGAACCCTGCCATGATGACCTGGCCGAGAAATGGTTCTGCCATGCTGAGTGCTCCTGTTCGAGTCCGGTCAGTTGCGCGACGGGAAAATGCCCACCATCGCGATGCAGAAGTTGATCACCAGGTAAGGCTGCATGTTGTTGTGCGGCTGGCTGCCGCCGGAAAGGCCGATCGTCTGCGGACTCAGCGCCGAACCGTCTGACGCAGGACGGTACATCGCCGTCTGGTTGCTGCTGCTGGCCGCCAGGAAGTTGCCGTTCGGCGTGCCCAGGGCACCCCCCGCGTTGCTCGCCGCTGCCAGGTGGTTGTGCTGTGGCATCTCGCTGCTGATCAGCGTGTGGTTCTCCTGGCCCGAGGCTTCGCCCATGACCCTGCTGGTCAGGCCCGGCCCCTGTCCCTGGTGGATCGCCACGCGGCCGCGCAGATCGGGCAGCCCGAAGGTCACGCGCCCGTCGCCGCCGAAAGTGGTGCCGAGCAGCGAGAAGAGCGCCGTGTTCTGCGCGATCGACAGGAGCTGGCCGTCGCAGGTGGCGTAGCCGCGCGGAGCGAAGTTGAAGCCGGCCTGGATGATCTGCCCGATGAACGGTTCCGCCATTTGAGGTTCTCCTGTTGCCGTTGCAGTGAAAGTGTGTGTCCCGCGATCGCCGTCGTTCGTCGCCCCCCGCCGGTTGGCCCCGACCCGGCGGTTCGGGTCCGCTGCAGCCCCCGCCGGTCGTGGCGCAGCCGGGCCGCGGGTGCCGCGCGCTAGGCGGTCATGTACGAGGTAGTCCAGCCACGCTGCTTCGGCAATGCATCCGCGAGTCGCACGACCGCCGAAGCCGGGGTCAGCCCGGTCAGCGACTCTTCGCCGCCCGCACCGATGCGGCGCAGGAAAAGCGGAGCGCTGAGCTCGTTGGTGCGGGTGTCCATCGCCATCGCGCCACGCGCGCCGCTGAACCCCGTCCGGCGCAGGCTGTCGGCCAACGAGCGAGCGCCACCGGGCGCCGCATCCCGAACCATGCGCGCGGTCTCGTGGCCGAGCATGGCGAACTGATCCGGCGCCCGGCGGAAGCGGTCGGTGAACGACGCGACAAACGCCCGGTTAGCGGCGACCGGAAGCTCCGGCGACCACGATGCGACGCTGGTCAGTTCGACGCCGGAGGCTTCGTCGGCCGTCACCATCGGTCCTGCCACGACGAGACGGCTCCGGCTCCCCGCAATCGACGCCCAGGACGCAAAGAATTCCCTCGCATCGGCGCCGGTGTAGTAACCGGCTACGACATCCGCGCCGCTTCGAGCCAGCGCGTGCGCCGCAGCGCCGGCGTCGATTGCATCGGTCGGGCCATCGCTCACCACGGAGAGCACGACCGTGCCGCCCGCAGCCTCGAAACCTGCGCGAAACGCCGGCAGCATGTCGAAGCCGCTTTCGTAGTGCGAGCAGGCAAGCGCGCAGCGGCGACCGCCCTGCTCCGCCGCCCAGCGACCCGATGCGTAAGCCGCGCGCGTGAGCTCGAGCGACGAGTACACGAACGACGGAGACACGGCATCGCTGCGGACCACGCGTTCGCCGGCATTGGCCACCATCAGCGGTATGCCGGCGGCCTCGAGGTCGCTGCGCATCCACAGCGCCGAGCGGGCGCCCATCATCGCCACCACGACGTCGGTGTCGCGGCGGGCGGCCTGACCGCGGGCAAAAGCCATCGCGCGACTGACTCCGCCGCCGATGTCGTGCACCTGCGCAGTCACCTGCCCTGCCGCCGCGGCTTCCAGGCCAAGCGCAAAACCGTCGCTGAATGCCGAAGCGGCGGCCGAGGCGCCGTCGAACTGCGAACTGGGCAGCAGCACCGAGACGCGAACGGCGGCACGCGCGCCGGCGAGCATCGTGGCAGGAGCGGCCGCCGGCGCGGCGCCACCGAAGCCGAACGCCATCGGCGGAACCGCGACGCCCGCGGTCGCGAGGCCGATGGCCTTGAGTACGGCGCGGCGGCCGTGATGGATTGAAGTCACTTTAGGCATCGGGGTGGCAGCTGGGCATGGATGTCAGAACGCGTACCAATTGCCCGTACCGTCGCAGTACATCCTGCGGGCGCCACCCGAATTGCCGAATGCCTGGCTGGCGGCGTTGTCGATCTTGTCCGTTCCGTTCGGAAGAATCGTCAGCACGGGAAGCAGCGCATTGTTGTACTTCTCGATCTTGACGATGAGAATCTTCGCGCTGGCCGCCGCCGCACACACGGGCAGGTTTGCCGTGAAGTTGGTTCCGGCGCTCATGTCGATGCCGAGGATGTCCTGCCCGGTCGCCGCGATGGTGACCGTCGTGTTGCCGGCATTGGCAATCGCCTTGACGATGACCAGCGGCGCAGTCGCCCCGTTCGCGCCGGTGGCCCCCGTTGCCCCCGTCGGCCCGGCGACCGTGCTTGCCGTGCCCGTAGCCCCGGTGACACCTGTCGCCCCGGTCGCCCCGGTCGCCCCGGTGGCGCCCGTCGCCCCGGTCGCACCCGTGACCCCTTGAATGCCCTGCACGCCCGTGCCACCGGTGACGCCCGTGGCACCGGTGACGCCGGTCGCGCCCGTGGCACCGGTGACGCCGGTCGCGCCCGTGGCACCGGTGACGCCCTGTATGCCCTGCGTGCCCGTCGCTCCGGTCGCACCGGTGACGCCTTGAATGCCCTGCACGCCCGTGGCGCCGGTCACGCCCTGAATGCCCTGGGTGCCCGTCGCTCCGGTGGCGCCGGTGACGCCTTGAATCCCCTGCGCGCCCGTGGCGCCGGTGACGCCGGTCGCCCCGGTGACGCCCTGCTTGCCCGGCGTGCCCGTCGCCCCGGTGACGCCCTGAATGCCCTGCGCGCCCGTCGCTCCGGTGGCGCCGGTCACGCCCTGGATGCCCTGCGCGCCCGTCGCTCCGGTGGCGCCGGTGGCGCCGATGGCGCCCGTC
>CAIWHR010000405.1 GCA_903912485.1 uncultured beta proteobacterium
CCACGGCATCGGCCCGATGCGCCGCGCCAGGGGTGAAGCGTCGACCTCGAGCGATCCGCAGAGGCGCGCGATCTCGCCGCCGCGCCCGGCGAGCCTGCCCGCAGCCTTCAGCAGCGCGGCCGGGACCGGCAACAGGCGCGGCGCGACGCCCAGCGCCGTGGCGAGCCTGCGCACCAGCTCGGGGGTGGACACCGCCTCGCCGTCGGCCGCCAGCCACACGCCGGCAGCCGCGTCGGCGCCGTCGACGAGCGCGGCCATCGCGTGCACCAGATTGCCGACGTAGCACAGGTCGCGGCGGTTCCGGATCGACGCCAGCGGCAGCGGCGCGCGGCGCGCGACGGCGTCGAGCAGCGCCAGGAAATTCGCGCGCACGCCGGGGCCGTAGACCAGCGGCATCCGCAGCACGGCCGCCGTCGTCGCGCTGCCCTCGCAGGCCGCGGCCAGCGCGCGTTCGGCATCGAGCTTGCTTCGCGCGTACGCGTCCTGCGGCGACGGCGGATCGCCGGCGCGCCAGGGGTGACCCGGGAGCGTCGCCTCGCCGTGGACCTTGACCGTGCTCGCCAGCAGAATGCGCGCGACGCCGGCGCGCACCGCGGCGGCGGCCAGGCGCGCGGTCGCGACCACGTTCGCCGCGCGGTACGCGGCGTCCTCGTCCGGATTCTCGTTCAGGACGTGCGCGCGTCCGGCCAGGTGCACGACGGCGAAGGCGCCCTCGAGCGCCGCCGCCAGCCGCTCCGCCGGCGCGGTGGCGAGGTCGCCCAGAGCGACGAGAGGAGTTCCCTGCGGCGCCCCGGCGGGCAGCGTGCGGACGATGCCGCGGTGCTGCCGGCCGGCTGCGGCCAGATGCGCGCACAGCGCGCGACCGACGAATCCCGACGCGCCGGTGACCACGACCACGCCCGGCAAGGTCGCGGTCAGAACCACCGCCAACCGTGCTTGCGGTAGAAGCGCAGGCCGCTGCGCGTGAACCAGTGGATGTGGCGCATGCCCTTGCGCGCCGCGCCGCCGCCGTGGTGGACGACGCGCATCGTCGGCAGGTACGCCGTCCTGATCACCGCGTTGAGGCGCAAGCTCCAGTCGTAGTCCTCGAAGTAGAGGAAGAATTCGGGATCGAAGCCTCCGGTCGTGTCGATCGCCTTGCGCCGCACCAGCATGCACGCGCCGGACATCAGCGGAATGTCGAGCACCGGTTCGTCGCTTGCCGGATCGATCCGGTCGCGCATTTCGTAGCGCGCGAGCCGGCGGCGAAAGATCGCGCGCAGCAGCCGCGGAGCGAAGCCGCGCAGCGCCAGATCGAATACCGCCGGATGCCGCTTGCACAGGTACTCGACCGCGCCGTCGGCGTTGGTCACCTTCGGCACGACCGCGCCGATCTCCGGATGCGCGTCGAGCCAGCGCACGGCGGCGTGGAGCGCGTCCGGCGCGAGTTCGATGTCCGGGTTGAGCACCAGGTGGTAGTCGGTGCCCGTGCCGTGCAGCGCCAGGTTGTGCGCGGTGCCGTAGCCGATGTTGGCGTGGCCGTGCAGGTAGGTGAGCCTGACGCCGGAACCGTGGAAACGCTCGTTGCCGAGCTTGATCACCTTGTCCGCGATCTCGCGATCGCTGCTGTTGTCGATCAGCGCGACGGCGACGCTGCCGATCGCGCCGTCGGCGCGCGCGGCGCTGATCGCCGCGGCGAGCCGGGTCACGCAGCGCCCGAGCAGCACGTGGTCGGGACGGTAGGTGACGATGCTGACCGTCAGCGACGAAGGCAGCACGAAGGGGGCTTGAAGGATCGGGTTTTCATGGCGCGAGGCAGGGCTCGCGGGAGGGCGCTGCGGTAGAATCGTCGGCGAATCGCGGCGCGCCGTCAATGCTTGCTTGGATGACGCCGGCCGCGACCGCCCCGGGTTGCGGCTGCGGCCCGACCCGGACCACGAACCGGTCGGGCCCGCCGCGCCGTCCATCGCCTCGAGGAGCAGCCGCGCCATGGCCACCGTGCTTTACGCAGTCGATCCGCTCGTCGCGTTCGCGCGGGCGCTGCTGGAGCGCTCCGGCGTGCGCGCCGACATTGCGCAGGACGTCGCCGAAGTGCTGGTCGCGGGCGACCTGCTGGGGCACACGACGCACGGACTCGCGCTGCTCGCCGGGTACCTGGGCGAGATCGAGAACGGGTCGATGGCGAAGGACGGCGCGCCGAAGATCGTCAACGAGCGCCCGGCGGCGCAGACCTGGGACGGCTGCCGACTGCCGGGGCCGTGGCTCACGCTGCGCGCGCTCGACGCCGCCGCCGCGATGGCGGCGACGCACGGCACCGGGACCGTCGTGATCCGCCGCTCGCACCACATCGCCTGCCTGGCCGCCTACCTGCTGCGCGCGACCGAGCGCGGGCTGGTCGCGATCGTGCAGAGTTCGGACCCCGTCGTCGCCGCCGTCGTCCCGCACGGCGGCATGACCGCGTTCATCACCCCCAACCCGATCGCGGCCGGCCTGCCCACGTCGGGCGACCCGATCCTCGTCGACGTGTCCACGTCGATCACCAGCATGGGCTACACGCGGCAACGGATGGACGCCGGCGAGAAGCTGCCCGGGGCGTGGGCGATCGACGCCGCCGGCAACGCGACCGACGATCCGGCCGCGCTGTGGAAGGAGCCCAAGGGAGCGCTGCTGCCTCTGGGCGGTCTCGACGCCGGGCACAAGGGTTTCGGCCTCGGCCTGATGATCGAGGCGCTGACCGCCGGGCTGTCCGGCTTCGGCCGCGCCGATCCGAAGGAGGGCTGGGGCGCCACGGTGTTCGTGCAGGTGCTCGACCCGGAAGCGTTCGCCGGCCTCGCGGCGTTCAGGCGGCAGATGGATTTCATCGCCGCCTCGGCCCGCGGCACCGCGCCGCGGCCGGGCGTCGACCGCGTGCGCCTGCCCGGCGAAGGCGGGTTGCGCCGCCATCGCGAGCAGACGACGAACGGCGTGGCGCTCCATTCGGCGATCATGCCGGCGCTGCAGCCCTGGGCGGACAAGCTCGGCGTACCCCTTCCCCGCGGCGCGTAACCCGGGGTGGCGGTCGTGGCTACGGCGGCCCCGGGTTTCGCCTTTTGCCGCACGGACTTGCGACCCCACGTTCGTGGAGGCGAACCCCGGGCTACGGGCCGCGGGAAGCGGGGGTCTTCCCGGCGACGACCCGCGGTATGCCGGCGAGGTCGCGCGCGGCGACGATGTCGACGAACCCCGAGGCCTTGAACAGCGCGGCGACCGCGTCGGCCTGGTCGTAGCCGTGTTCGACGACCAGCGTTCCGCCGGCGACGAGGTGGCCGGACGCGCCGGCGACGATCCGGCGAATGGCGGCAAGGCCATCGCCGCCCGGCGACAGCGCCGCGGCGGGCTCGAAGCGCAGGTCGCCAAGCACGAGATGCGGGTTGCCGGCCACGACGTAGGGCGGATTGCTGGCGACGAGATCGAACGCCGCCCCGCGCCAGACCGGCGGAACGCTCGCGAACCAGTCGGACTGCAGGAACTCGACGTTCGCCAGCAGCAGCCGCCGCGCGTTGTCGCGCGCGACGTCCAGCGCCGCCGCCGACGTGTCGGTGGCGAGCACCTGCGCGCACGGGCGCTCGTGCGCGATGGCCAGCGCGATCGCGCCCGACCCCGTGCCGAGATCGAGCACGCGCGCCTGCCGCCCGGGCGGCAGACGCGCCAGCGCGATCTCGACGACTCCCTCGGTTTCGGGCCGGGGCAGCAGCACCGCCGGGGACACCGCGAGCGGCAGCCCCCAGAACTCCCGGATGCCGGTCAGGTAGCCGACCGGTTCGCCCTCGCGCCGGCGCCGGGACAGCGCGAGAAACGCCTCGGCGTCGCGTTGCGACAGCTCTTCGTCGGCGTGCGCGGCGAGCCACGCCCGGTCCCTGCCCAGCACGTGCGCGAGCAGCACCCGCGCGTCGACCGGGACCAGCCCGGACTGCGCCAGCGCGCCGTGGATGGTGAGGCCGGAGGTCATCGCGTGTCGCGCGGCGCCGCCCCGCTCACGCCTCGTCTCCGGACAGCGCGGCGAGCTGCTCGGCCTGGAATTCCTGCGCCAGCGCGTCGGTCAGCTCGGTCAGATCGCCGTCCATGATCGCGTCGATCTTGTAGAGCGTGAGGTTGATCCGGTGGTCGGTCACCCGGCCCTGCGGGAAATTGTAGGTGCGGATGCGCTCGCTGCGGTCGCCGCTGCCGATCAGGCTCTTGCGCATCGACGCCTCCTTCTGCTGGCGCTCGCGGCGCTCCTTGTCGGCCAGTCTCGACGCCAGCACCGCCATCGCCGACGCCCGGTTGCGGTGCTGCGAACGGTCGTCCTGGCATTCGACGACGAGGCCGCTGGGCAGGTGCGTGATGCGCACCGCGGAATCGGTCTTGTTGATGTGCTGACCGCCCGCGCCCGACGCGCGGAAGGTGTCGATGCGCAGGTCCGCGGGGTTGATCGAGACGTCGGCGACCGGATCGGCCTCCGGCATCACCGCAATGGTGCAGGCCGAGGTGTGGATGCGCCCCTGCGCTTCGGTCTCGGGAACGCGCTGCACGCGATGACCGCCCGATTCGAACTTGAGCCTCGAATACGCACCCTTCCCCACGATGCGCACGATCACTTCCTTGTAGCCGCCCATCTCGCCCTGCGACTCGGACACGATCTCGACCTGCCAGCCCGCGCGCTCGGCGAAGCGCGTGTACATCCGGAACAGGCTGCCGCCGAACAGCGCCGACTCGTCGCCGCCGGTGCCGGCGCGGATCTCGACGAACACGTTGCGCTCGTCGTTGGGATCGGCCGGCAGCAGCAGCTTCTGGAGGTCGGCTTCGAGGCCGGCCATGCGCAGCCTGGCCGCGGCGACCTCCTCCTCCGCGTACGCCTTCATCGCCGGATCGGAGCCCATCTCCTGCGCCGCGGCGAGGTCGCCCTCGGCGCCCTGGAACTCGCGGTAGCGCGCGACGACCGGGCCGAGGTCGGAGTATTCCTTGGTCAGCGCGCGGTAGCGATCGAGGTCGCGCGTCGCGTCCTCGGACGACAGCATGGCGTTCAACTCGTCCATGCGGCGGGTGAGCGTCTCGAGCTTGGAGCGGAGGGAGGCTTTCATCGGGTCCGGCGGCTATCGGCAAAACACGGTGGCGGCGCAACCCGGGCCGCACCGCAGAACTTCTTATTATGAGCCGTCGGGGATCTGGTAGATGCGCTGGAACAGCGCGACCAGCTCGGCGCGCTCGGCGTCGCCGGCCTGGTTCAGCGCCTGCGTCGGCGCGTGCAGGAACTTGTTGGTGAGGCCCCGCGCGAGGAGCTCCATCACCTGCTCGGGGGGCGTGCCGCCGATCAGCAGCCGGCGCGCCTTTTCGAGCTCCGCGGCGCGCATCTGGTCGTGGTGGCCGTGCAGCGCGGTGATCGTCGGCACCACCGCGCGGCCTTCGAGCCAGCGCAGGAAGCTCTCCGCCTGCGTCGCGATCATCTGCTCGGCCTGCACCACCGACTCCTGCCGGATCTGCAGGTTGCCCTTGACGATGTTCGACAGGTCGTCGACGCTGTACAGGAACACGTCGTCGAGCTTGCCGACCTCGGGCTCGACGTCGCGCGGGACGGCGAGGTCGACGATGAACACCGGCGCGTGCCGGCGTGCCTTCACCACCCGCTCGAGCAGCCCCTTGCCGAGGATCGGCAGCGAGCTCGCCGTGCAGGTGACGACGATGTCGAACTGGTGCAGCTGGTCGGGCACCTCGTTCAGCATGATCGCGGTCGCGCCGAACTTCGCGGCGAGTTCGCGGCCGCGCTCCATCGTCCGGTTGGCGATCACGATCGACTTCGGCTGGCGGGCGGCGAAGTGCGTCGCCGTCAGTTCGATCATCTCGCCGGCGCCGATCAGCAGCAGGCGCTGTTCGGCGATCGACGGAAACAGCCGCTCGGCGAGCTTGACCGCGGCCGCCGCCATCGAGATCGACGCGCTGCCGATGTCGGTGTGCGTGCGCACGTCCTTGGCCACGGCGAACGTGCGCTGGAACAGGCGGTTGAGCACCAGCCCGAGCGAGCCCGCCGATTCGGCGTGGCGGACCGCCTGCTTCATCTGACCCAGGATCTGCGGCTCGCCCAGCACCATCGAGTCGAGGCCGCTGGCGACGCGGAATGCGTGGGTGATCGCCTTTTCCCGCGGCAGCGTGTAGATGTACGGCTGCAGCGTGTGCTTGGGCACGTGGTGGAAATCCTCCAGCCACTGCACGACCGGCCCCGGCTCGGAACCGTGGACGTAGACCTCGGTCCGGTTGCAGGTCGACAGGATCGCCGCTTCCTTCACCTTCGGACGGCCGAGGAGGTCGCGCAAAGCGTCCCCCAGCGCTTCCGGATGGAAGGCTATCTGCTCGCGCACGTCGAGCGGCGCGGTCTGGTGATTGAGGCCGAGGGTGTATAGGGACATGGCGAAGCCGTTCGTCTGGCGCGTGCATTCTAGCCTACCCGCCGCCTCCGGTCCGGGCAGGACCTCGCAAGACTTTGATTTCGGTCAGAAAAGACGGCATTGGCACGCCTTCCCTGGCAGCGGGAAGCGGCATGGCCCGGGTTACGCCTTGATGAACTCCTCCTTGCCGCCCAGCCAGCGCGCCAGGTGCGCCGCCGCCGCCGCCGGGTCGCGGCGCAGCAGCTCTTCCGCCGCGTCGCGCGCCTGCTCGATCAGCGCCGCGTCCTTTTCGAGGTCGGCGAACCGCAGCAGCGGCACGCCCGACTGCCGGGCACCCAGAAATTCGCCGGGGCCGCGGATGACGAGGTCCTGGCGCGCGATCTCGAAGCCGTCGGTGTTCTCGTAGATCACCTTGAGCCGCGCCTTGGCGGTGTCGGTCAGCGGCTCCTCGAACAGCAGGTAGCAGGTGCTTTCGGCGGCGCCGCGGCCGACGCGGCCCCGCAGCTGGTGCAGCTGCGCGAGGCCGAAGCGCTCGGCGTGCTCGATCGCCATCAGCGTCGCGTTGGGCACGTCGACGCCGACCTCGATCACCGTCGTCGCGACCAGCACGCCGATCCCGCCGGCGACGAAGTCCGCCATGACCGCGGCCTTTTCGTCGGGCTTCATCCGGCCGTGCAGCAGCCCGACGCGCAGCTCCGGCAGTACGGCGGTCAGCTCGGCGTGCAGCGCGACCGCAGTCTGCAGTTCGAGCTTCTCGGACTCCTCGATCAGCGGGCACACCCAGTACGCCTGCCGGCCCTCGGCGCAGGCGCGGCGCACCCTCTCGACCACCTCGGCGCGGCGCTTCTGGCTCACCAGCCGGGTCGCGACCGGCGTGCGACCCGGCGGCATCTCGTCGAGCACCGAGACGTCGAGATCGGCGTAGAACGTCATCGCCAGCGTGCGCGGGATCGGCGTCGCGCTCATCATCAGCTGGTGCGCTTCGCCCATCGCCTTGCCGCGCAGCCGCAGCCGCTGCGCGACGCCGAAGCGGTGCTGCTCGTCGACGATGGCGAGCCCCAGGAGCGGCAGCAGCACCTCGTCCTCGAACAACGCATGGGTGCCGACCGCGAGCATCGCGGCGCCGCTCGCCATCGCCTCCAGCGCCGCGCGCCGCCGCTTGGCCGGGAGGCCGCCCGACAGCCACGCGATCTCGACCGGCAGCCCGTCCAGCCACTGCAGCAGCTTCCGATAGTGCTGCTCGGCCAGGATTTCGGTCGGCGCCATGAACGCGGCCTGGCGCCCGGATTCGATCGCCTGCAGCGCCGCGAGCGCGGCGACGATCGTCTTGCCGCTGCCGACGTCGCCCTGCAGCAGCCGCTGCATCGGCGTCGTCCGCGCGAGGTCGGAGCCGATCTCGCGCCGTACGCGCTGCTGCGCGTGCGTCAGGCTGAACGGCAGCCGCGCCAGCAGCGCGTCCGTCAGCGCGCCGGTGCCGGCCAGCGGCTGCGCGCGCTTCTCCGCGCGCGCCCGGCGGTGCGCCTTGAGCGAGAGCTGCTGCGCGACGAGTTCGTCGAACTTGAGCCGCGTCCATGCCGGGTGCGTGCGCTCGTCGAGCGCGCGCTGCGTCGGCGACGACAGCCGCGGCGGTGGCGCGTGCAGGAAGCGCACGGCATCACCGAACTTCCACAGCTGCCGCTTCGCGACCAGCCAGTCGGGGAGCGTCTCCGCCGTCAGCGCGGGGTCCGCCGCGAGCGCGCGCGCGGCCAGCTTGCGCAGCGCGTCCTGCGCGAGGCCCGCGGTGGTCGGGTAGACCGGAGTGAGCCGATCCGGCAGCGGCGTGTCCGGCGCGATCGCCTTGAACTGCGGATGCACGATCTCGCGGCCGAAGTGTCCCTCGCGCACTTCGCCGAAAACCCGCACGCGCGTCCCGGGCGCGAGCGCCTTCTGCATGCTCGGATAGAAATGGAAGAAGCGGAGAATGAGCTGCCCGCTCCGGGCGGCGTCGGCGTCGTCGCCGATCAGCGCCACCAGCTGCCGGCGCGGGCGGTACTGGATGTCCGTGTTGACGACCACACCCTCGGCCTGCGCCGTCGTGCCGGGCGCCAGCGCGTGCAGCGGTACGACGCGCGTGTGGTCCTCGTAGCGCAGCGGCAGGTGCAGGACGAGATCCTGGTCGCGCGCGATCCCGAGCTTGACGAGCTGGTCGCGCAGCCCGCGCCCGGGGGCGGATTTCGCTTCGGATTCCGCCGAGGCCGACCCCTTGCGCCGCTTCGGCATCCCTGCCCCGGGGCGACCGACTGCCGCGCGGCGCGCCGGCTACCTGCCCCTGGCGCCGTCGGCCGATTCGCCCGGACCGGCTCCCGCCGCCGCGCTCGCGGCCTGCGTCAGCACCAGCACGCCCTCGATCTCGATCTGTGCCGCGCGCGGCAGCGCGGCGACCTGATACGTCGCGCGCGCCGGGTAAGGCGGCCTGAAGTACGCCGCCATGATCTCGTTGACCTTCGCGAAATGGGCGAGGTCGGCCATCAGGATGGTCAGCTTGACGATGTCGTCGAGCTCGCCGCCGGCCGCCTGCGCCACCGCGCGCAGGTTCTTGAACACCTGGTGCGTCTGCGCTTCGACGCCGTCGGCGAGGCTGCCCGTCGCCGGATCGAGGCCGAGCTGCCCCGACAGGTAGACGGTCGCCCCGGCGCGCACGCCCTGCGAATAGGGGCCGAGCGCGGCCGGCGCGTGTTTGGACGTGATCGCTTGCTTGCTCATGCGCTGCGTTCCTCTCCGAGGCGCGGACCACCCGTGGCGGCGGTGCGCGATGGCGACAATCTAGCACGCGTGCCCTTGTGCCGCTGCTGCGCTGGCCCCGGCAGGCGCAGCTGCCGTGCTCGCGACGACCCCTCTCCGCGCCGCCGGGTTCGCGGGCAGCGGCAGCGCTGCCTGCCCGAGCACCGTGTTGCGAATGCGAGGCCGAGTCCGGGCCTCGGAGACTTACCGCGCACGCTCCGGTTTACGTCGGACCGCGGCTAGGCTATAATTTTCGATCTTGGGGACGTAGCTCAGCTGGGAGAGCGCCGCGTTCGCAATGCGGAGGTCGGGAGTTCGATCCTCCTCGTCTCCACCACCAATTGACGCCCAACCGTTCTCGGTTGGGCGTTTTCACTTCCAGACCCCACACGGTACGCGGGGTTCACGCGCATTCTGCGTGTGCCAGGGGGTGGTCAGAACCGGTGCCCGTAGTGGCTGGTTCGACCCTTTTCTGCCCTCTGTTCTCTGGAAATCTCCACCAACTTTTTCGCCGTAGCACACGCACATCGCCTTGCGTGACAACGACTTCTGCTTGTGTCGGTTTCTTGAGTTCGCCGACCGGCTTGGACGAGCAAACCATCAGGGCGAAGCGAGGTCCGGGGATGCGCGCGGCATCCAGTACACGCCTTGGCGCCGTTTGGACTTCACGAGTGCTCGGTAGGCATGCAGCGGACCCTCGTACTCCGGCTTCCCCTTGTTCGCGGTCTTCACCTTGAACAGGTCGATCGGCTTGTCGCTGTCCTGGCCAGCGCGGGTCATGATCCGCTCGCCATCCACCTCGGCGCCCTTGAACGACCACAGGGCGCTGAAGACGGCCGACTGACCGTCCGTGCACCGAATCGGTCCATGGGTCCAGTCATCCAACGTCACCCATCCGAAGTCGGCCGAGAACGGCCCGTGCACAGGCGTCCAGGGATCGGCAGCGACCACCGACAGCTTCGACCAGTTCGTCTCGAACGGTCCCCGTGCAGCGACTCAAGGCGAGCGTGCGCTCCTATTTGGAACGCATCCTCCGTGGTCGCGTTGCTTTGACCGAGATTGTCGTGATGGACGCTCCGCTTGCACCATCGCCATCGTTCAGCGACGAGCAGATAGCCAAGACCCTTGAGGTCAATGACCGGCTATTACTCAAGCACATCGGCGCTTGGTTACCCGTCCATTTACCAGAGACCCTCAGCATTGAAACCTTCGATGGCAACGGTTTGCCAAAGGAATGGCGTACCCATGCAGGCCGCGAAGTTTTGCAATCATTGGGTGGCGAGTGGCGGAGACAATTGCGCAGCTGCGTGCTGGCAGTACCCAGTTCGGTAATGCCTGCTGAACTTAATTTTTTAGTCAATCCTCTGCATCCCGATTTCAAGCACATCTCTCTGGGTGATCCAGAGGTGTTGGAAACTGATATGCGGTTGAGTTAAACAGGCCGTGGCCCCCGACGGATAGGCTTTTCAGTCGGCACTAGGTTCTTGAAAGTCTTACAAGAAATCCTCTTCCCAGAACTCACCCGTCCTGCGGCTGTTGTCGGTACGCTCGATCTCCTTCTTGCGCAACTGCACCCGGCGGATCTTGCCCGAGATGGTTTTGGGCAAGTCGGAAAACTCGACGCGCCGGATGCGTTTGTAGGGAGCCAGTTTTTCGCGTGCATAGCGCAGGATCGACTCTGCCGTCTCGCGGCTGGGCAAATAGCCGTCACGCAGGGTAATAAATGCCTTGGGCACAGACAGCCGCAAGGGGTCGGGGCTGGGCACGATGGCAGCTTCGAGCACGGCCTCGTGCTCGATCAGGACGCTTTCGAGCTCGAACGGGCTGAGCCGGTAGTCAGATGACTTGAAGACATCGTCATTTCTGCCGATGTAGTGAAAGTAGCCATCGGCATCGCGCATGGCCACATCACCGGTGTGGTAGTAGCCGTCGCGGATAACTTCTGCGGTTCTCTCTGCGTCGCCTGCGTATTCGCGCATCAGCCCGGTCGGACGTGGATCGAGCACGATGGCGATCTCGCCTTCCTGGGCTGGCTGGTCATCGGCATCAAGCAGAGCGATCCGGTAACCAGGCAGGGGCCGTCCCGTCGAGCCTGGCTTGATTGGCTGGCCCGGCGGGTTGCCGATCTGGGCTGTCGTCTCGGTCTGCCCAAAGCCATCGCGGATGCGAATGCCCCAGGCCTTTTCGACCTGTTCGATCACTTCCGGATTGAGCGGCTCGCCCGCACCCACCAACTCCCTCAGGGGAACTTTCCACTTGGACAGGTCTTCCTGGATCATCATGCGCCAGACGGTAGGCGGTGCGCACAGGGAAGTGACGCCACATTCACAAATCACATCAAGAGACTTGGCGGCATTGAAGCGGGTGAAGTTGTAGACGAATATGGTGGCACCGGCAATCCACGGCGCAAAGAAGCAGCTCCAGGCGTGCTTGGCCCACCCGGGCGAACTGATGTTCCAGTGAATGTCGCCTTTTTGCAGACCCAGCCAGTACATGGTGGACAGATGACCCACCGGGTAGCTTTGATGGCTGTGCAGGACCAGCTTTGGTTTGGAGGTGGTGCCTGATGTGAAATACAGGAACAGCGGGTCGGTGCTGCGGGTGGGGCCGTCCGGCGTGAAACTGCGCTCAGCCTGGTAGGCCTGATCAAAAGCGTGCCAGCCCGGCGCTTGGCCACCGACGATGATCCGTGTGAAGCTGGCAGTCATGGACGCAAACTTGGCCGCTTCGGAGGCCAGCGCAACCACATGCTTCACAGCGCCGCGCTCGAATCGGTCGTTCAGGTCATCGGTGGAGAGCAGCATGGTGGTCGGTATCATGACGGCGCCCAGCTTCATGCACGCCAGCATGGTCTCCCACAGCGCCAGCTCGTTGGGCAGCATCAGCAGCAC
>CAIWHR010000406.1 GCA_903912485.1 uncultured beta proteobacterium
GGCCTCGATCGTCGCGTTGAGCGCCAGGATGTTGGTCTGCAGCGAGATCGCGTTGATCGAGTCGGTGACCTTGCCGATCTCCGTCGCCGCGTCGCGCAGCGTGGCCATCGTCAACGAAGCCCGCGCCGCCGACTCCACCGCGCCGTGGGTCATCGTGCGCGCGCGCTCGGTGTTCGAGGCGATCTCGGCGATGGTCGAAGTCATCTCCTCGGCCGCGGTCGCCACGCTCGCGATGCTCTGGGACGCCTGCCCGCTGATGCCGGAAATCACGCCCATGCCGTTGCTCACGACGCGCGCTCCCGACGACGCACCGTCGGCGCGGGCCCGCGCGTCCTGCGCGCTGACCGTCATCCCCTTCGATATCGCCGCGAGCTCGGTCGACGAGGCGGAGACGGTCTGGGCGCCGTCGCGCACGCCTTCCAGCATCGACCGGAGCTGGCCGGAAGCCGCGTCGAGCGCGCGGGCGAAGTCGCCGATCTCGTCCCGCCGGACCGACAGCGAGTCCGCCGAGCGCAGCGTGAGGTCGCCGTCGGCCAGTCCCTGCATCCCCCGGGAAAACGCGATGATCGGACGGCTGAAGCGCCGCGCGAACGCGAACGCCAGCGCGATCGCGATCAGCAGCGAAGCCGCGAGCGTGGCGGCGATGATGACATTCCCCCGCGTCCGGATTTCGTCGATCCGCGTGGTCGCGTTCATGAATTCGTCCTGGTAGGAGCCGACGCCGACGATCCAGTCCCAGGGCGCGTAGTACCCGAGCCTCGCGATCTTGCGCCGCGGCTCGGGATCGCCGGCGTTCTTCCACGGGTAGACCTGCTCGGCGACCTGGCCGGCCTCCAGCGCCCGCGCTTTGCCGACGATCTCCCGTATGAACGGCCGGCCGTCGGCGTCCTTGGCGTCCAGAATCAGTTCGCCGTCGCGCTTGCCGGATTGCGAAATGACGTAGCGACCCTTCGAATCGAGGACGTAGACGTACCCCGTCTGCCCCACCTTGATCGACAGGACGCGCTTGCGGACGCTCGCCTTGGCCGCCGCCAGCAACGCATCGCGATCGAGCGCCTTGTCCGCGGGAAGCGCGTCGATCATCGCCTGCTGGACCTGTGCCATCCCGACCACGCCCTCGAGCGCGTGGTCGAGGTCCGAATAGGCGAGCTTCATGCTCTCCGAGGCGGCCATGTCCCGGATCTGCTGCACCTGGACGACGACGACCGCCCAGAGGACGAGCAGGGGAATGATGGTGGTCGCCCCGAGCACGAGGAATAGAGGCGTTCGTATCGACTTGAAGTTCATGACCGGTCCCAGGGCTCCTGTCTTGCGGCTGCTGTCGGTCCGGGTCGTGCATCGGCTGCTGCCGCGCCCGGATGGGCACCAGTATGGCCCAGGTTGAGGATGGTTTCCCGGGAGCCTTCCCGAGGCGCCGAAGCGAATTCGCCGAGAGTTTCCGCGGCGACCGTCGATTGTGCGAAATGGATACCCGTCCGGTGGCCGGATTTCGATCAAGATTCCGTTTTGAAGGGTAGGTCCCGGTTGCCGGGTCGATCCACGTTGAGCCCACGACGATGACGATGACGATGAGACGATACCTGCGCTGCAGACTGGGCGAACTGCTGCTCGCAGGGGCCGCGGCGACCGTGGCAGCGGCAGCGGCGGCGGCCGACCTGCCGATCTACGGCGACCGCCTCGAATCCCACTGGATGGACTGGTCGTGGGACGCGACGCGCAACCTCGCCAACGCCGCGCCGACCCACGCCGGGTCCGCGTCGGCCTCGGTGCAGGTGACCAAGGCCTGGGGAGCGCTCTACCTGCATGCCGGAACGCCCGTCAGCACGGGCGCCTACAGCGCGCTCCGATTCTGGGTGCACGGCGGAACGAGCGGCGGCCAGCGCCTGCGCGTGGTCGCCAACGGCAGCGAGCCGACGTTCGCCTTCACCCCGCAGGCCGGCACCTGGACCGAGGTCAGCGTGCCGCTGTCGGCGCTGGGCAGCCCCGCCATCCTGACCGACCTGTACTGGGCGGATGCCACGGGAAGCCCGCAGCCGACCTTCTACCTCGACGACGTCGTACTGACGGTTGAACCCGGTTCGGGAGGCAGTCCGACGCCGGTCGCGGGCCCTGCCCTCGCCGTCGACGTCGGCGCCGACCGCCACGCGATCAGCAGCGACATCTACGGCGTCAACCAGCTGGACGACGAAGCGCTGGCGACGGCGCTGCGGCTGCCGCTGCGGCGCTGGGGCGGCAACTCGACCAGCCGCTACAACTGGCAGAACGACACGACCAACGTCGGCAACGACTGGTACTTCGAGAACATCGCGCAGGACAATCCCGATCCCGCGGCGCTGCCCGACGGATCGGCCGCGGACCGATTCGTGGAGCGGAACCGGCGCACGGCGACGCGGACGCTGATGACGCTGCCGATGATCGGCTGGGTCGCCAGGCGCCGGACCGCCGGGCATCCCTACGACTGCGGCTTCAAGGTCTCCCGGTACGGCGCACAGCAGTCGACCGACCCCTGGGATCCCGACTGCGGCAACGGCCTCGCGAACAACGGCGGCAAGCTCGGCGGCAACGACCCGGTGGACACCAGCACCGCCGTGGGTCCGGGCTTCGTCGCCGCGTGGATCGGCCACCTCGTCGGCAAGTACGGCCGAGCCGCCGACGGCGGCGTCGCGTACTACGCCTTCGACAACGAGCCGATGCTCTGGAACAGCACGCACCGCGACGTGCACCCGCTGCCGACGACCTACGACGAAATCCGCGACCGGACCTACCAGTACGGCGCCGCGGTGAAGGCGGCCGACCCGTCGGCGAAGACGCTGGGCCCGGTCGAATGGGGCTGGTGCGGGTACCTCTATTCGGCGGCCGACCCCTACGGCTGCAGCGCCGGCGCCGACGCGCAGGCGCACGGCGGCCTCCCCTTCGTCGCCTGGTACCTGCAGCAGATGCGCGGCTACGAGCAGCAGCACGCGCTGCGCATCCTCGACTATCTCGACCTGCACGCGTACCCCTATGCCAACGGCGTCTCGCTGGCTCCGGCGGGGGGTGCGGCGACGCAGGCGCTGCGGCTGCGCTCGACCCGCTCGCTGTGGGATCCCACGTACATCGACGAGAGCTGGGTCTCGGACACCGCCAGCGGCGGCGTGGCGATCCAGCTGGTTCCGCGGATGAAGAAGTGGGCGTCCGACAACTACCCCGGCACGCGCCTGGCGATCACCGAGTACAACTGGGGCGGCCTGGAGAGCGTCAACGGCGCGCTGGCGCAGGCCGACGTGCTCGGCATCTTCGGTCGCGAAGGACTCGACCTCGCCACGCTGTGGGGCGACCTGGTCCCGACGCAGCCGGCCGCCTTCGCCTTTCGCATGTACCGCAACTACGACGGCGCCGGCCATGGATTCGGAGACGTGGCCGTTCGATCGTCGAGCGCCGACCAGGGCAGGCTGGCGGTCTACTCGGCCCAGCGTAGCGCCGACGGCGTCCTGACCATCGTCGTCGTCAACAAGACCGCCGACGCCCTGACGAGCTCGATCGGGCTCGCCGGCTTCGATCCGCAGCCGGCGGCGTCGGTCTACCGCTACGGGCAGGCCAATCCCGCCGCCATCGAGCACGCGCCCGACCAGCCGCTGACCGCCGGCGGCTTCACCGCCACCTTCGCGGCCAACTCGGTGACGCTGCTGGCGGTCGCCCCGGTCAACCACCAGGGACTGTGGTGGAACCCGCAGGAGTCGGGCTGGGGCATCAACTTCGCGCACCAGGGCGACATCGCGTTCGCCACCTGGTTCACCTACGACGCGGCCCGCCAGCCGCGGTGGCTGATCGCGCAGCTCGGCAAGCACGCGGGCCAGGAAGCCTATTCGGGAACCGTGTCGACGGTGACCGGGCCGCCTTTCAACGCCCTGCCCTTCCCCCCCGGCGGCAGCCCAGGCGGCGCGGTCGAGACGCCGGTCGGCACCATGACGGCGACCTTCGCCGACGCGGAGCACGCGACGATCCGGTACACGGTCGACGGCGTCACGCAGACCAAGGCGGTGGTGCCGCAGACGTTCGGGCCGCTGCCGACCTGCGTCTGGGGTGCGCAGGACAACCTTGCGCTGGCGACCAACTACCAGGACCTGTGGTGGAACCCGCAGGAATCGGGCTGGGGCGTCAACTTCACGCACCAGGGCGACATCATCTTCGCCACCTGGTTCACCTACGACGGGCAAGGCAAGCCGTGGTGGCTGATCGCGGTGCTTTCAAGGAGCGCGGCCGGCGCCTATGCGGGCCCGGTGTCGACGGTCAGCGGGCCGGCGTTCGACAGCGTGCCCTGGGGCGCGGTGGCGGAAGCCGAAATCGGCAGCGCGAGCGTCAGCTTCGCCGACGGCAACGCGGCGACGTTCGCCTATACGGTCAACGGCACGACGCAGACCAAGCAGATCACGCGCCAGGTGTTCGCGCCACCGGGAACGGTCTGCCATGCGTCGGGCGACGCGTTCGACATCAGGCTGTCCGCGGAGTCGCTGCTGCTGCTGCCGGGCGCTTCGCGCGACGTCTACGTGACGGTCACGCCGCGCAACGGCTTCACCGGCGCGGTGGCGCTGACCGCGTCCGGCCTGCCGGCCGGCGTCAGCTACGAGATTTCGCCGGCGACCATCGCCGTGGGCGCGACCGCGGTGTCGACGGTGCTGCACCTCGGCGTGGCGGGCACGGCGGCGGCCAGCGGCAGCCCGGGCATCGTCACGGTCGCCGGCCAGGGCGGCGGATCCGCGCACTCGACGGTCGCGCTTGCCGTCGGCGTCGCCGCGCCGGGCGATGCCGACGCGGTGAGGCTGGCCGCCATCGCCGCGGTGGAGGACGAGGCGCGGCAACTGAGCGGCCAGAACCCCGCACCGGCGGCGTTCCTGCAGGCCATCTCGTCGTTCATGGCGGCGCGCCCCGAGTACAAGGCGGCCGGCGTCGACGTCGAGACGCTGAGCGCCTGGGGCCGCTTCGGCGATGGCGGCATCCACGTGGTGACGGCCAACCGCGAACCTGCGTCTGCCCCCGCCAGCGCCGCCCGATTCCCCGCGCTCGTCGCCAAGGCGCTGGGCGCGGACGTGCCCAAGGCGACCAACGCGCGCCTGTTCCATTCGTTCGGCGAGAACTTCGAGGGCCAGGCGCCCGTCGACGACATGCGCGGCTACCTGCAGGGCAAGGGCTGGCACGTGAAGGCAGGGTTCGAGGGCGACGCCCGCCTGTCGGTGCTCAAGCACACGGCCGGCGACGGCTTCTTCTACCTCAACACCCACGGCGGCCGCGCCGACGTCGGCGACCCCGCCGAGCCCGATGGCAAGATGTACAACATCCAGTCGTCGACGCTGGTCGATCCCGACAGCGAAAAGGCGCTGAAGGCCGACCGCGACGCGCTGCGCGTCGTCCACTTCACCGCCAAGAACGGCGAGCAGATCAAGATTCTGGGCGTCAACGTCTGGCCCGACTGGGACACGCGCTACGGCATCACCTACCGCTTCGTCGACACCTACATGAGCTTCGCCAGCGGCAGCGTGGTGTGGATCAACGCCTGCTTCAGCACCCGCGACGACCCGTTCATCAATGCCTTTCTGAGGAAGGGCGCCGGCGTCTACCTCGGCTGGTCCAGACTGCTCAACTTCGCGACCGCCTACACGTCGGCACCCTATTTCGTCGACCGGATGCTGGGCGCCAACCAGTATACGGACAAGGAGACTCCGCCGCAGCGGGCGTTTCCCTACGACCTGGTGCTGCAGGACATGGCCAAGAAGGGGCTCGACACCGACAAGCTGACCGGCGCCAAGCTGCAGGCGAGGCTGAAGACCGGTCTTCCGTATCCGCCCATCCTCGCGCCCAGCATCCGCTACGCGGTGGTCGACGAGGGCCACGGCGAGTTGACGCTGACCGGAGAGTTCGGCCCCGATCGGGGCAAGGTCACCGTCGGGGGAACCGAACTGGGCCTCAAAACCTGGACGGCCGGCGAGATCGTCGCCGTGTTGCCGCTGACCGGCGCGGGGTCGAGCGGCGACGTCGTGGTCGAGGTCCGCAGCGTGAGGAGCAACGCCCGGCAACTCACCGAGTGGACGATCCCGCTCAAGTATTCGTGGACCGGCGCCTACGGCGTGCCCGAGCACAAGTTCGAAGGCACCGGCTCCCTGCGCCTGCGCGCCGACGTGGACGGCTATCGACTGATTCCCGGCGAAGCGCCGAAATACGGCACGCGCGTCGCCGCCGGGACCCGGGACAGCTTACTCCCGGTCACCGGATCCGGCGTCCATAGCGACCAGGGCTGCGTCTCGACGCTGAGCGGCTACGGCAAATTCCTGAGCCAAGACCAGGACCCGGTTCCCGCGCTGATCCTCGCCAACGCCTTCAAGGTCGCCGGCGACACCAAGGCGGCGGCGCTGGGGCTGGCGTTCGGCTTCACCCACTCGCCGCACACGGTGACGAATACCGGCAAGGTCGGATGCCCCACCGGATCGCATGAGATCGCCGCCGGGATGGGACTTCTCGACGGCCCGGCCGAATTCCCCGTCGGTCCCGGGGACAATCCGCCGACGGTTCCGCTGCCCGCGGTGCAGTTGACGCTGGACGCGAACTTCGGCATCCCGGCCAAGAGCAGGCCGTTCTCGATGCCCGGGGGTTCGCTCAACCTGTCGTGGCCCGCAATCGCCGCGCAGACGCCGCCGCGCAACGGCGACGACGCCGGCAAGTAACCGGAAGGCTGTTGCCGGCCATTTCCGGCGGGCGCGAACGCCGCGGGACGAAGCCGGGCCGCCGAGGTCGTTCGCCGGCCCGCCGGTCGCGATTCCTGGCTCAGATGATCTCGAAGTAGCGCTTCCTCTCCCAGTCGGTCACCGCGTCGAGCCATTGGCGCCACTCCCACTCGCGCGTCGCGGCGAAGTGGTCGACGAAGTCGTCGCCGAACCAGTCGCGGGCGCGGTCGGACTGGCGAAAGATGCGGGTGGTCTCGATCAGCGTCCGCGGCGCGCGCGGCACGTCTTCCGCGCCCTGGTTGGTGCCGTGGATCGGCGCCGTGGCGAGCTTCATCTTCTTCTCGACGCCTTCGAGGCCCGCGGCGATCACCGCGGCGGTGGCGAGGTAGGGGTTGATGTCGGCGCCGGGGCAGCGCGTCTCCAGCCGCGTCGACTTGGGCGAGCCGGGAATCACGCGGAAGCTCGCGGTGCGGTTGTCGACACCCCAGGTCGGCTTCACCGGCGCCCAGAAGCCGTCGACGAGGCGCTTGTAGCTGTTGATCGTCGGCCAGAACATCGGCGCGAACTCGAGCAGCGCGGCCAGCTGCCCGGCGAGGAAGCTCTCGAACAGCCTGCTCATCCCGTGGCTGCCGCGGGCGTCGTGGAACAGGTTCTTCTTGCCGTCGGACAGCGACGTGTGCACGTGGCCCGAGCAGCCGGGGTAGTCCTTGCTCCACTTCGCCATGAAGCTCGGCATGATGCCGAAGCGCGATCCGATCTCCTTGGCGCCGGTCTTGAACAGCGCGGCGCGATCGGCCTGCTCCAGCGCTTCCGAGAACATGATCGCGGCCTCGTACACGCCGGGCCCGGTCTCGGTGTGCAGGCCTTCGATCGGCACGCCGAACGCGGCCATGTCGGCGAACAGCGCCTCGAAGAACGCCCGGTTCTCGTTGGCGCGCAGCAGCGAGTAGCCGAACATCCCCGGCGTGAGCGGCGTCGGCGCGACCCCCTCTTTGTCGGCCCAGCTCTGCGGCGTCTCGCGGAAGTTGAACCATTCGTACTCGATTCCGCACATCGGAATGACGCCGAGCTTCGCCGCGCGCTCGAGCACGCGCTTCAGCACCTGCCGGGGGCAGATCGGCAGCGGGACTTCCTTGCCGTCCTTCTGCGCGACGAAATCGCCGAGGAAGAACGGCACGCCGCCGTCCCAGGGCACGGTGCGCAGGGTGCCGAGGTCGATCCGCGCGAGCACGTCGGGAAAGCCCTTGTGCCAGCCGGTGTGCGTCGTGTTGTCGTAGGTGACGTCCATCATGTCCCAGCCGAGCACGACGTCGCAGAAGCCGAATCCGCCTTCGACCGCCGAGTAGAACTTGTCCTTGTGCATGTACTTGCCGCGCAGCACGCCGTCGATGTCGGAGACCGCGACCTTGACGCGGGTCCCGGGTGCGCTCTTCACTGCGGCGATCGCCTTGGCGACCGAAATGGGAGTCGGCATCGCGGGTCCTCCTGGGGGTTCCGGGCTTGCGGTGAGGCCTTGCGGCAAGGCGCAATTCTAGCGCAGCGATGCAGGGCACGAATCTGCTGTTAGCATGGGGCTGCGCCGAACTCTCCATGCCGCATCCGCACCGATCCCGTCGATGAACCGCAGTCGTGCCGTCCTCGCCCTGCACTGCGCGGTGCTGCTGTTCGGCTTCGCGGGACTGTTCGGCAAGTGGCTCGACGCGTCGCCGGTGTTCATCGTCCTCGGTCGCACGCTGGTCGCCGCCGCCGCGCTCGCGGCGGTGCGGGCGCTGCGCCGCGAGCCGCGACCGCCGTTCGACTGGCGCCTCGCGGCCGCGGGTCTGGCTCTCGCGCTGCACTGGGTGTCGTTCTTCGCGGCCATCCAGGTCGCGAGCGTGGCGATCGGCCTGCTCGGCTACGCGAGCTTCCCGCTGTTCGTGCTGGTGCTGGAACGCGTTCTGCTCGGGCAGCGCTGGGGCAGGCGGGAGGCCGCGACCGCCGGGCTGGTCCTGGCCGGGCTCTTGCTGCTCGTGCCCGATTTCACGTGGGCGAGCCGCACCGTGCAGGGGCTCGCCTGGGGCACGCTGTCCGGCTTCACGTTCGCGCTCCTCGCCGTGCTGAACCGGCGGATCGCGGCCGATCGGCCGGCAGCCGACGTCGCGTTCTGGCAGAATGCGCTGGCCGCCGTTGCGCTCGTTCCGGTCGCCGTCGCCGCGGGAGCGGTGCCGGCGATCGGCGTGCGCGAAATCGGCCTGGTGCTGGCGCTCGGCGTGCTGTGCACCGCGGTCGCGCACACGCTGTTCATCGCCGCGCTGCGCACGGTCACCGCGCACACGGCAAGCGTCGTCGCCGCACTGGAGCCGGTCTACGGCAGCGCACTGGCGTTCGCGCTGCTGGGCGAGGTGCCGGGAGCGCGGACGCTCGTCGGCGGCGCGCTCATCGTCGGCGCGGCGGCATTCGCCACGCGAGGGGCGGCGCGAGGGGCGGCGGACGCCGCGGCCCCGATCCGGCGTCGGACAGGATGACAGGCAAGGGGAGGGGGGCGGCATGATCGTCGTGCTGATGGGCGTGTGCGGCTGCGGCAAGACCTCGGTCGGCGAGGCGCTGGCGCAAGCAATGGGCTGGCCGTTTCTCGACGCCGACGACTTTCACCCGCAAGCCAACGTGGCGAAGATGCGCGCCGCGATCGCGCTCACCGACGACGATCGCCGGCCCTGGCTCGAGCGGCTGGCGGACGAGATGGCGGCGATCAATGGCCGTGGCGCGCACGCGGTGCTCGCCTGCTCGGCGCTGCGGCAGGCCTACCGCGACCGGCTCGCGCGCGCTGGCGATGTACGCTTCGTCCACCTGAAGGGCGACCGCGCGACGATCGAGTCGCGGCTGGTCGTGCGTTCGGGCCACTACATGCCGGCGTCGCTGCTCGACAGCCAGTTTGCGACGCTGGAGGAGCCCGCCGACGCGACCGTCGTCGACATCCGCGCGCCGATCGGCGTCCAGGTCGCGGCGATCTGCACCGAACTCAATCTCCTGCCTCCGAATCCATGAGCCAAGCTTCCGCCAAGACCCCGCGCCGACCCGCCACGCAGGCCGCGCACCTCGGCCGCGACCCGGCGCAGTTCCTGGGCGCCGTCAACACGCCGGTGTTCCGGGCGTCGACGATCGTCTTTCCGACGGTGGCCGAACTCGAAGCCGCCGCGCGCGGCGACCATCCGGGGATCAGCTACGGCCTGCATGGCCTGCCGACGGTGCGCGACCTGCAGGCCGCCGTGGCGGAACTGGAGGGCGGCCACGCGGCGTTCGCGGTGCCGTCCGGACTGACGGCGACGACGCTGCCGCTGCTGGCGCTGCTGCGTGCCGGCGATCACCTGCTGGTCACCGATTCGGTGTACGGCCCGACGCGCCGCTTCTGCGACCTGCACCTCAGGCGCTTCGGCGTCGAGGTCGACTACTACGATCCGCTGGCGGGAGCCGCGATCGAGCGCGCGTTCAAGCCCAACACGCGCGTCGTGTTCACCGAGTCGCCCGGATCGCTGACCTTCGAGGTGCAGGACATTCCGGCCATCGCCGAGGTCGCGCACGCCCGCGGCGCGAAAGTGGTGCTCGACAACACCTGGGCGACGCCGCTCTTCTTCCGGGCGTTCGACCACGGCGTCGACGTGTCGGTGCACGCGGCGACCAAGTACCTGGGCGGCCACTCCGACGTGCTGCTGGGGCTGATCGTGACCAACGCCGCGACGCAGCCGCAGCTGCAGCGCTTGTGGACCGACATCGGAGTCACGGCGTCGACCGACGACTGCTTCCTCGGCCTGCGCGGCCTGCGCACGCTTCCCTTGCGGCTGGAGCGGCATCAGCGCAGCGCGCTCGAGATCGCGCGCTGGCTGCAGGCGCGCCCGGAGGTCAGCGAAGTCATCTACCCGGCGCTGCCGGGCGCGCGCGGGCACGAGCTGTGGAAGCGCGATTTCACCGGCGCGACCGGGCTTTTCGGCGTCGTCCTGCACCCGGTCGCCAAGGCGCGCATCGACGCCATGCTCGACGGCATGCAGCTCTTCGCGATGGGCTGGAGCTGGGGAGGATTCGAGAGCCTGATCATCCCGATCGCGCCGGAGCACGTGCGCACGGCGACGCGCTGGGACGCGGGCGGGCCCTGCCTGCGCCTGCACGTCGGGCTCGAGGACACGGCAGACCTCATCGACGATCTGGCCGCGGGATTCGCGCGGCTTGCAGGCTGACCGCCCTGGCCCCGCCTTGCCGATCGCGGGGCGGCGGATCGCCGGGCTGCGCGCCTCAGGGCGCGTCGGTCCCCAGGTACACCGCCTGCACCCGCGCGTCGGCGCGGATGGCCTCCGGCGGGCCCGAGGCGATGATCGCGCCGCGGTCGAGGACGATCACCCGGTCGGCGTAGCCGAAGACCACGTCCATGTCGTGCTCGGTGAACAGCACCGCGATGCGCTGCTGCCGCGCGAGCAGCGCAGCGAGCTCCATCACGCGGCCGCGCGAGCGGGGCGACATGCCGGCGGTCGGTTCGTCCATCAGCA
>CAIWHR010000407.1 GCA_903912485.1 uncultured beta proteobacterium
ATGGCGGTTGAGCCTGAGCGCGAACGTATAGAGAACATCGCCGAGCAGCGCGATCCAGCGCGTGCACTGCACGACACCGTCGAAGAGGTCGCCGTGGATGACGAGCAGCCGCTTGCCCTGCGCGGTGGTGTGCACCGCTTCATCGCGAATCGCGATGTCACCGAAGGCGATCCCGAGGTAGTGTCGCGCCGCTTCGTCGTGATTGCCGGGAATGTAGACGACCCGGGTGCCCTTGCGCGCCTTGCGCAGAAGCTTCTGCACGACGTCGTTGTGCGCCTGGTGCCAGTACCACCGGCGTTTCATCTGCCAGCCGTCGATGATGTCGCCGACGAGGTAGAGGTAGTCGGACTCGGTCCGGCGCAGGAACTCGAGCAGGGGGCGGGCCTGGCAGCCGGGCGTTCCGAGGTGGGTGTCCGAGATCCAGATCGTCCGGAACTTGAGGCGGCCGTGCTCTCCGCGGTGCACGCCGCGCGGCGGAATTCGGCCCGGCTCGGCGCGCCACGCCGCGGACGGCGCCTCGGCATCGCGCGGCGGCATCGTCGCCGGTTCCCCGGAGTTCCTTCCGAAGATCAGGCCGCGGCCCTGAGGTAATGCCGCGCGTATCGGGCCTCGACCCGGGCAATGGGCATGAACAGGAACAGGTCGGCGGTGTTGAAATCGGGGTCCCATCCCGGCTCGCCGCCGATCCAGGCGCCGACCCGAAGATACCCCTTGAGCAGCGGCGGCATCACCGGAGCGGCGCCGGCGGTGAGCAGGGTGGCGGCGGTGGAGCGCTCCATCAGCGGGTTGCGCGGCCGCACGCGGTATTCGATCGGTGCCAGATGACGCGCCGCCGCATGTTCGTAGACGCTGACCGCGTTGGCGCCGCCGTCGTCCATCGCGATCGAGGCGCAGCCGATCAGGTATTCCGCGCCGTGCTCGCTCATGAACCGCGCGATTCCCTGCCACAACAGCATGATCGTCGCACCCGTCCGATAGTCGGGGTGGATGCACGCGCGGCCGATCTCGACCATCCCGGGCTTCAGATGCGCGAGCCGCGTCAGGTCGAAATGGCCTTCGGAATAGAAGGCACCAACACGCTTGGCGCGATCGGAGGTGAGCATCCGGTAGGTGCCCACGACCTCTTCGGTCGCCTGATCGCGGACGACCAGGTGTTCGCACCAGGGATCGAAGATGTCCTCGTCGCGGCCTGCCGTGCGGCCGGTGACCCGCGCGCCCATTTCACCGTTGAACACGCGGTAGCGCAGGCGCTGCGCGGCCTCGATGTCGGTGGAGTTGGTCGCCAGTTCGATGGATAGACCGCGCTGCTCGCGCCTGCTCGTTTCGTGCACCGATGTCTGCAACATGCGCGTCTCCTTGTAAGGTTTGGCCCTCCGGGAACGATAGGCGTCGATTGCGACGGGATGGTGAACGGCGCGTGGCGATTTGATGACAGCTCGGAGGCGACGGACCCGCAGGCACCGTGGCGATCTGTTTCTCGCAATGTCTTCAAGCCGCAACATCGGCGAGTCATCATCGGCTTCGCACTACCTCCTGTTGTGTGCCGTCATTGCGGGCTGCGCCGATCCCCCTGGCCAGCCCGCCCTTTTTTTCCTGGAATGCGGAGCTTCGCCATGAATCTGTCCGTCGCGCGAGCCGTCGCGGTCGTACTTGGCGCCGGGGATGTCGGTTCAGCCGTTGCGGTCGCACTGCATCGCGCCGGCTTCGGCGTGGTGCTGTGCGAAGAGGTGGACCCGGCGTGGCACCGGCGGGGCATGGCGTTCACCAACGCGTGGTACCTGGGCAGCGCCGAACTCGACGACGAGGCGGCGATGTTCTGCGCCAGCGTCAGGAGCATTCCGGCGGTGCTCGACCGCCATCGACTCATCGCCGCGACGACGTGGTCGTGGCGCGGCGTGGTACAGGCGGTGCGAGCCGTGGCGCTCGTCGACGCCCGAATGCGCAAGCGCCAACCGAGCGGCGACCTGCGTACGGCAGCGCTGACGGCGGTCGGTCTGGGCCCCGGCTTCGTCGCCGGCAGCAACGTCGACGTGGCCGTCGAGACCAGTTGGGGCAAACGTCTCGCCACCATCATCGGCACCGGACCAACGTTGCCGTTCGTGGCCGAATCGCCGGCGATCGGTGGCGCGGGCGACGAACGTTTCGTCCGCGCGCCTGCCGCCGGCCGGTTCAGCACCGACCGCCGCATCGCGGGCCGCGTCTTGAAGGGCGAGATTCTCGGGGCCGTGGGCGCGCGGTTGGTCGCCGCACCGCTCGACGGCGTGCTGCGCGGCCTCAGTGCGCGCGGCGCGCGCGTGGCGCAGGGAGCGAAGATCGTCGAGGTGGACCCGCGCGGCGAGCCCGCGCTGTGTTACGGGGTCGCCGAGCGGCCGCGTGCCATCGGGCGCGCAGTGGTCGATGCGCTGGCCGAGCGGGGCCCGCGGCAGCTCGCCGCCGTGGCACCACAGCGGACGCCGGACGCGGACGCGCCGCTCGGTTCGCGTACTGCGACTAACGCCGCAACCGTGAGGCTCCCGGATGGCCCGCCACGCGCTGCAACAACCTCCTGAGCCAGACCAACGATGCACAACAGTTCGTAACGCTGCTCTGCGCAGTCGTCGACGTGTCTGCGGGGCGCAACGCCGCACACAACCGGCCCCTTCTCCTGCCGCCCGACGCGCCGCCGATGTTCCTCTCCGATCCGCGCAACCCGATCGCGGGAATGGTGCCCGGCCTCGAGTACTCCGCCGGCCGCCGTGACTTTCCCCCTGGCAGCCTGCTGCTGATGGCAGTGCCGCGCGTCCGGGTACTCGCCGCTGCAAACCCCCGGCCGTGTTGATGGCTGCCAGAAACCGCGGAAATTTGCCGCGGATGGTTTGACAGCGAGCCGGGAAGATGCATCCATGGGCAGTTGCGCTTTGGAAGGAGTCAAGGGCGTGCGAAGCACGGCGGAGCGGACCCTTTACGCCTTACAACGTGTGGAAAAGCATGGGTCAGGCCGTGCCCGAGGCTCTATCCGGGCATGGCCATGGAGACCGGGCAACGATTGACCCCGCGCCCTGGTCGAGTTCTCCGCGGCAATTATCCGCGGGTTTGCGCAGCCACTAACATCGCCTTTCCTGCACAGCGCGGCGGGGGCACTGGGCGCTGGGCGCTGGGTAGAGCATGTCTTGCACGCGCCGTGCGGGCAATCTGCGTCACGCGACAACATCTGAGATTGCGCAATGCCAGAGGCGCGCAGACAATTGTATAAACGGTGTATAATGTTTTACTCGCCTCTTGCGAGAGTTACTTAGTGCCTGCCAGAAAACCCCTGTTTTTTGAAGAGGCGGGGCGCCAATTTTGCGGCAAGCCGCCTGGTCTTTGCATCCACTCGCGGGCAGAGAACAATTGTTCAATCTCATGAGCCAA
>CAIWHR010000408.1 GCA_903912485.1 uncultured beta proteobacterium
CCGGCCGCGCCGGCACGGCCTCGGCCGCAGCCGGGGTCGCAGCCGGCGCCGGGGCGCCCGCGGAGCTCTGCTGGATCAGCTTGTCGAGCGGCAGGTAGAGGAGGCTGCTGCCCGCTTTCTGGTCGACCAGCACCTTGGTCGCGTTGCCGACGACCGACTGCATCATGTCGAGGTAGAGCCGCTCGCGGGTGACGCCGGGCGCCTTCGCGTATTCGACCAGGATCTGGCGGAAGCGCGACGCGTCGCCCTCGGCGCGCTGCACGACCTCGGCCTGGTAGCCGTTGGCTTCCTCGAGCAGCCGCGACGCGTTGCCGCGGGCGCGCGGCACGACGTCGTTGGCGTAGGCCTGGCCCTCGTTGCGGAACCGCTCGCGGTCCTGGCCGGCCTTGACCGCGTCGTCGAACGCGGCCTGCACCTTGTCCGGCGGCTGCACGTTCTGCAGCGTCACCTTCTGCACGTAGATGCCGGTCTTGTAGCGGTCGAGCATCTCCTGCATCAGCTTCTCCGCCGACTTGGCGATCTGCTCGCGACCCTCGTAAAGCGCGAAGTCCATCTTGGCCTTGCCCACGACCTCGCCCATCGCGGTCTGCGCGATGAAAGCGACGATGAGGTCCGGCTTGCGGACGTTGAACAGGTACGCTTCGGCGCTCTTGATGTTGTACTGGACGGCGAACTGGATGTCGATGATGTTCTCGTCGTCGGTGAGCATCAGCGCTTCTTTGTCGACCTTGTTCTTGGGGCTGTTGCGGTATCCGATCTCGATCGTCTTGACCTGCGAGAAGTCGACGAGTTCGGCGGTCTCGATCGGGAACGGCAGGTGCCAGCGCGGGCCCGGCTGCGTCGTCTCGGTGAACTTGCCGAAGCGCGTGACCACGCCGCGGCGGCCTTCGTCGACGATGTAGAAGCCGCTCGCGAGCCACACCAGCAGCACCAGCGCGACCAGGATCGCGGCTCCGGATGCCGGCAGCCGAGCGCGCATTCCGCCGCCGCCGCCCGGGTCGCCGTCGCCGGGACCGCCCGCCTTGCGGCCGAAGAGTTCGTTGATCTTGCGGTTGACGTTGCGCCAGATCTCGTCGAGATCCGGCGGACCGCCGCTATTGCCGCGCTTGCCCCACTGGGGATCGTTCAGTGACATGAGACTTGAGGGAACAATGGGGAAGCAGGATGGAGGGCCGCGGGCAAATCGCCGCGCGTCGTGTCGGTCAGGCCGGCTCTGCGTCGCGGATGGCGTTTTCGGGGAAGCGCTCGGCCAGCGCTGCGCGCAATTCGGCGCATCCTTCGCCCGTCAATGCGCTCAGCCGAACCGCGCAGATTATACCAGACTCGTCGCGTTCGACGCCCGGGGAAAGCCCGGCGGCGTCGATCTTGTTGTACGCGCGCAGCTGCGGCACGAGGTCGGCGCCGATTTCGGCCAGCACCGCGTCGACGGCGGCGATCTGCTCGTCGCGGGCGGGGTGGCTGGCGTCGACGACGTGCAGCACCAGATCGGCGTCGGCGGCCTCGCCGAGCGTCGCCCGGAACGCGGCGACGAGGTCGTGCGGCAGGTCGCGGATGAAGCCCACGGTGTCGGACAGGACGATCGGGTCGGCGCCGGGAACGTGCGCGCGTCGCAGCGTGGTGTCGAGCGTCGCGAACAGCTGGTCGGCGGCGTAGGCCTTGGCGCCGGTGAGGCGGTTGAACAGCGTCGACTTGCCGGCATTGGTGTAGCCGACCAGCGCCACCGTGCGGATCGACGCCTTCCGCCGCGTGTGCTGCTGCGTCGCCCGTTGCCGCGCGACGCGCGCGAGCCGTTCCTTCAGCGCCTTGACGCGCACGCCGAGCAGGCGCCGGTCGGTCTCCAGCTGCGTCTCGCCGGGGCCGCGCAGACCGATGCCGCCCTTCTGCCGCTCGAGGTGCGACCAACCGCCGACCAGGCGGGTCAGCTGGTGCTTGACCTGCGCGAGTTCGACCTGGAGCTTGCCCTCGGCGCTGCGCGCGCGCAGCGCGAAGATGTCGAGGATCAGGCTGACGCGGTCGACGACGCGGCACTCGAGCTTGGCTTCGAGGTTGCGCTGCTGCGCGCCGGACAGCGCGTGGTTGAAGATGACGAGGTCGGCGCCGGTCTCGGCGCGCTGCGCAGCGATCTCGTCGACCTTGCCCTTGCCGGCGAACAGCGCGGCGTCGGGCCGCTGGCGGCGGGCGGTGACGGTGCCGACCACCGTCGCGCCGGCCGAAGTCG
>CAIWHR010000409.1 GCA_903912485.1 uncultured beta proteobacterium
CGCCGGCGGCTACGGTTCGGCCGGAGCCGGGGCGGGGGGGCGACCCTCGACGCAACCCGCCGGCGGCGGAGCGGGTGCCGGCGGTGGCCGTCAGGGCGGCGCCTCGTCAGGCGGCAGCGCGACCCGGGGCGGCGCGTCGAGCAGCGGCGCCTTGAGCGGCTACGGTTCCGGGCACCAGACGCAGATGGACAGCTCGCGCGGGGCGGCGAGCCGCGGCTCGATGTCGGGTTCGAGTGCGAGCGCGCGTCCGACGTCCAGCGGCGGCGGTTCGCGTTCGATGTCGGGCGGTGGTGGCGGCGGCGGCGGGCGCGGCGGTGGCGGTGGCCGTCGCTGACGGCAGGAGCTCGGTCATGCACGCATTCCCTTCAATCGAGAGCAAGGCATCCGCCATGAACATCACGCACTTCGGGTCATTCCTGCGCCGGCTGGCACTGGCGCTGCTGCTGGCCGTTCCGCTCGCCGCGGCGGCCGCACCGCAGGAGACGTTCGCGACGCCGGAAGCGGCGGTCGATGCGCTGATGGTCGCGCTCAAGGCCGACAGCGACGCGGCGATGGTCGCGATCTTCGGCGAGGAGCACAAAGACCTCGTGCTCTCCTCCGATCGCGCCGCGGCCAGCGCCACGCGGGCGAAGATCCTCGCGGCGATGCAGACGCTGCGCGTGCTGCGGGAACCGAGCGCGGACCGGCGGGTGCTGGTGATCGGCGACGAGGCGTGGCCGGTGCCGATTCCGCTGGTGCGCGCGGGCGAGCGCTGGCGCTTCGCCACCGAGGAAGGCGAGGACGAGCTCGTCAACCGCCGCATCGGCGGCAACGAGCGCAACGCCCTCTACGTGCTGCGCGCGTACCTCGACGCACAGCGCGCGTACGCCGCGGTGGATCGCGACGGCGACGGCGTGCTGCAGTACGCGCAGAAGCTGGCCAGCGCGCCGGGCAAGCACGACGGGCTGTTCTGGCCCGCCGACGCGGCGAAGGGCGAAGAGGCGAGCCCGTTCGGGCCGCTGGTCGCCGAGAGCTCCGCCTACCTCAAGGGCCACGCGGCGGGCGAGCCTTTTCGCGGCTACGTCTTCAGGATCCTGACGCGGCAGGGCAAGAGCGCGCCGGGCGGCGCCTACAGCTACGTGATCAACGGCCGCATGATCGCCGGCTTCGCCATGGTCGCCTACCCGGCCGAGTTCGGCAAAAGCGGCGTGATGACGTTCATCGTCAGCCACAACGGCAAGGTCTACGAGAAGAACCTCGGCAAGGACTCCGCCGCCGTCGGCGCCAGGATGACGGCCTTCGATCCGGGTGCGGGCTGGAAAGCGGTGGCACCCTAAATGACCCGAGCCGCGCCGAAGAAACCGTCGCGAGCGAGGGTCGCGACGGCGCTGGCTGTCATGTCGCTGGCGGTGTCGCTGGCGGCCTGCGACAAGGGCGGGCAAGCCGACAAGGCCAAGGAAGCCGCGGCTGCCCCGCCGCCGCCGCCCGCGGTGGTGGTTGCCGAAGTCGTCCAGAGGACGGTGCCGATCTACGGCGAGTTCGTCGCCCAGACCGACGCCAGGGAGACGGTGGAGATCCGCGCCCGGGTGCAGGCGTTCCTCGAGGCGCAGCACTTCACCGAGGGCACCGTGGTGAAGAAGGACCAGCTGCTGTTCACGCTGGACAAGCGCGAGTACGAGGCGAAGCTGCTGCAGGCCAAGGCCGACCTCGACGTCGCGCAGGCGAAGCTGGGCAAGGCCGAAGCCGACGAGCGGCGCCTGAAGCCGCTGGCCGACCGGCGCGCCGTGCCGCAGCAGGACTACGACAACGCGGTGGCCAACCTGAACGCGGCCCGCGCCGGGGTGGCGTCGGCGCGCTCCGCCGTGGTCGGGGTCGAGCTCGACCTCGGCTACTGCAGCATCCGCTCGCCCATCGAGGGCCTGATCGGCAAGCGTCTGGTGTCGCCGGGGAACCTGGTGGGCAAGGGCGAGGCGACGCTGCTCGACACGGTGTCGAGCGTCGACCCGATCCGCGTCAACATCACCATCAGCGAGGCGGAATACCTCAGGTTCTCGGCGCAGCAGAAGAGGGCGGCGCCGGTGCTGGAACTGATCCTGGCCGACGGCAGCGTGTTCCCGCACAAGGGCAAGCCCGTCATCGTCGACCGGGCGGTGGACCTGAAGACCGGCACGCTGTCGATCATCGCCGAGTTCCCGAACCCGGGGGGCGCGCTGCGCCCCGGGCAGTTCGGGCGCGTGCGGGCACCCATTCAGGTGGTCGAGAACGCCATCCTGGTGCCCAGGCGGGCGGTCCAGGAGATCCAGGGCACGAAGAGCGTGCTGGTCGTCGGCGCCGACAACACGGTGGCGCTGCGCACTATCCGGCCCGGCGACAGCGTGGGCTCGCTGCTGATCGTCCTCGACGGCGTCAAGCCGGGCGAACGGGTGATCGTGGAAGGAGTCCAGAAGGCCCGGCCGGGGGCCAAGGTCGCGCCGTCGGTGGCCCCCGCTGACGGCGCGCCCGATGCCAAGGCGGAAGCCAGGGCGGACGCGAAAGTCGAGGCCAGGCCGGGCGAGGCGAAGCCCGCCGCCAGGGCGCAGGGGAAATAGCCGGTGGGCAAGTTCTTCATCGGCCGGCCGATCGTCGCGATCGTCATCGCGATCCTGACCGTGATGATGGGCGCGGTCACCATCCAGGGGCTGTCGGTCGAGCAGTATCCGTTCCTCGCTCCGCCCAACATCCGCGTGACCGCCAACTATCCCGGCGCGTCGGCCGAGGCGGTCGAGCAGTCGGTGGCGACCCCGATCGAGCAGGAGGTCAACGGCGTCGACCGGCTGATCTACATGAAGTCGTCGAACACCAGCGACGGCCGCATGCAGCTCGACGTCAATTTCGAGGTTGGCACCGACCAGGACATCGCCAACGTCCTCACCCAGAACCGGGTGTCGTCGGCTCAGGCGCGGCTGCCGCAGGAAGTCACGCAGCAGGGCGTCACCGTCAAGAAGCAGAGCCCCAGCATCCTGATGATCCTGTCGGTCTATTCGCCGGCGGACGCGTACGACGCCAACTTCCTGATCAACTACGCCGGCATCAACCTGCGCGACCAGTTGCTGCGCATTCCCGGCATCGCGCAGGTCGACCTCTTCGGCGGGGCCGACTACGGGATGCGGATCTGGTTCCGGCCCGACAAGCTGGCCAAGCTGGGCCTCACCCCGGCCGACGTCATTTCGGCGATCAAGGAGCAGAACCTGCAGGCGCCGGCGGGCAAGGTCGGCGGCGCGCCGACGCCCAGGAACCAGGAATTCACCAACACGGTCAGCGCGCCGGGGCGCCTGGTCACCACCGACGAGTTCGAGAACGTCATCGTGCGGCAGAGCGCGACCGGTGCGGTGGTGCGGATCAAGGACATCGGCCGCGCCGAGCTCGGCGCGCAGGACTACAGCGCCTTCGGGCGGCTCAACGGCAAGCCGGCCGGCGCGATGGCGGTGTACCTGCTGCCGGGCGCCGACCAGCTCAAGGCGGCCGAGGCGATCTACGCGACGATGGAGCGGGCCAAGGCGCTGTTCCCCGAGGGGATCGACTACAAGATCGTCTACGACACCACGCCGGCGGTCCAGGCGTCGATCCACGAGATCCTGAAGACCTTCGTCGAGGCGCTGGTCCTGGTGACGCTGGTCGTCTTCATCTTCCTGCAGAACCTGCGCGCGACGATCATCCCGCTGCTGACGATTCCGGTGTCGCTGATCGGCACGTTCATCTTCTTCCCGCTGCTGGGATTCTCGGTCAACACGCTGTCGATGTTCGGCCTGGTGCTCGCCATCGGCATCGTCGTCGACGACGCCATCGTCGTGGTCGAGGCGGTCATCCACCACCTCGAGCAGGGGATGGCTCCGCGCGAGGCGACGCTGAAGGCCATGGAGGAGGTCACCGCGCCGGTCATCGGCATCGCGCTGATCCTGTGCGCGGTGTTCGTACCCGTGGCGCTGCTCGGCGGGCTGGTCGGCAGCATGTACAAGCAGTTCGCGCTGACCATCGCCATCTCGGTGCTGCTGTCGGCGTTCAACGCGCTGTCGCTGACACCGGCGCTGTGCGTGCTGCTGCTCAAGTCGCCGCGCCCGATGCGCGGTCCGCTGGGGGCCTTCTTCCGCGGCTTCAACAAGGCGTTCGACGCGACGACGGCCGGCTACGTCGGCGTGTCGCGGCTGCTGGTGCGCCGCTCGCTGCTGACCATCGCCATCGTCGCCGCGGTGGCGATCGGCGCCAGCCTGTTCGCGCGCATCATCCCGGCCGGGTTCATCCCCGACGAGGACCAGGGGATCTTCGGCGTCAACGTCCAGCTGCCGCCCGGCGCTTCGCTCGAGCGGACCAGCGTGCTGCTGAAGCAGGTCGAGGACCTGCTGGCCAGGACCGAAGGCATCGAGTCCTACCAGACCATCGGCGGCTTCGGCGCGGTGACCAGCACGTTCCAGCCGAACTACGGCACCATCTTCGCGCGGCTGAAACCCTGGGAGGAGAGGAAGGGCGCCGCGCTGCACGTCAAGGGCATCATGGCCGGGCTGCAGCGGCAGTTCGCGGCGATTCCCGAGGCGATCGTCTTCGCGTTCAACGTTCCGACGCTGTCGGGGTTCGGCGCCGCGTCGGGGTTCAATTTCCTGTTGCAGGACCGCAGCGGCTCGCTGACGATTGCGCAGCTCGGCGAGCAGTCGCAGAAGTTCATCGCGGCGGCGAGGCAGCGGCCGGAACTGGGCAACGTGTTCACGTCGTTCGACCCGAACTACCCGCAGGTCAGGGTGGAGCTGGATCGCGAAAAGGCGCGCACGCTGGGCGTCCCGGTGAACGAGGTGTTCCAGGCGATGTCGGCGACGCTCGGCGGCACCTACGTCAACGACTTCAACCGCTTCGGGCGGCTGTACCGCGTCTACGCGCAGGCCGACGCCGAAGCGCGGCTGAAGCCCGAGGACATCGGCAAGGTCTACGTCCGCTCCAAGACGACCAGCGAGATGGTCCCGCTGTCGACGCTGGTCACCATCACCGAGGTCGCCGGGAGCGAGCTCACGACGCGGTTCAACCTGCAGCGCTCGGTGGAACTGCAGGGCTCGCCCGCGCGCGGCTACACGTCGGGACAGGCGCTCGCCGCGCTGGAGCAGGTGTTCGCCGAGACGATGCCCAAGGAAATGGGCTACGCCTACTCGTCGATGTCGTACCAGGAGAAGATCGCGCCGGCGGCGGCGCCGACGTTCATCATGGCCATCGTCTGCGTGTTCCTGCTGCTGGCCGCGCTGTACGAGAGCTGGCGGCTGCCGTGGGCGGTGCTGCTGGGGTCGCCGCTGGTCGCGCTGGGCGCGTTCTTCGGCACCTGGCTGATGGGCTACGACAACAACGTCTACGTGCAGATCGGGCTGGTGATGCTGATCGGCCTGGCGGCCAAGAACGCGATCCTGATCGTCGAGTTCGCCAAGGCCAAGCACGACGGCGGCGCGTCGCTGGAGGACGCGGCGCTGGAGTCGGCGCGGCTGCGCTTCCGGCCGATCCTGATGACGGCGTTCGCGTTCATCCTGGGCGTCGTGCCGCTGATGCTGGCGAGCGGCGCCGGCGCCGGCGCGCAGAACGTGATGGGCACCGGCGTGTTCTGGGGGATGCTGGTCGCCACCGCGCTGGGCGTGTTCATCATTCCGGGCAACTACACGTTCGTCGAGGGACTCGGACGCCGCGGCAAGGCGGCGAAGGCGGCGCCGGCCGTGCCGGCAGAGGGCGGAGCGGATTGAGATGGCGAAGCGACGCATTCTCTGTCTCTGCGCCGTCGGCTTCGCCGCCGCCGGCTGCACCGTTGGCCCCGATTACATCCGGCCGGAGGTCTCGCCGCCGCCGGTCTATCGCGGCGCCGCTGCGGCACCGCCGGTTGCCGGCGGCGCGTCGTTCGGCGAGCTCGACTGGTCGAGCGTCTTTCCGGACCCGGACCTCCAGGCGCTGATCCGCACGGCGCTGGCGCAGAACTTCGACCTGCGCATCGCCGCGCAGCGCATCCTGCAGGCACAGAGCCAGCTGACCGTCGCCCGCTCGCAGCAATTCCCGACGGTGGACGGCAGCGCCAGCGCCCCCTACGCCGGCTTCACCGGCTCCGACCGGCCGGCGACGTTCCCCGACAACAGCTTCCAGCCGCAGGCCGGGTTCGGCGTGGCCTGGGAGCTGGATTTCTGGGGCAAGTACCGCCGCAACTCCGAGGCTGCGCGCGCCGACCTGCTCGCCACCGAGGATGCGCGCTACGTGGTCATGGCCACGCTGGTCGCGCAGGTCGGCCAGGCGTACCTGACGCTGCGCGCGCTGGACCTCACGCTGGAGATTTCCAGGCGCACGGTGGACTCGCGGGTGAAGTCGCTCGACCTGGTGCAGGCCCGGCTGGACGGCGGCGTGGCCGGCGTGCTCGACCTGCGGCAGGCCGAGACGCTGCTCTACGGCGCGACCCGGACCATCCCCGAGCTCCAGCGCCAGATCGAGCAGACCGAGAACTTCATCAATGTCCTGCTCGGACAGAACCCGGGCCCGGTCAAGCGCGGGCGCCCCCTCGGCGAGCAGATCGCGGCGCCGACGCTGCCCGCGGGCCTGCCGACCGACCTGCTCGCGCGCCGGCCCGACATCCGCCAGGCGGAGCAGCAGCTCATCGCCGCCAACGCGCAGATCGGCGTCGCGAAGGCGCAGCTCTATCCGACGGTCAGCATTTCCGGATTTGCCGGAGCGGGCGGCGCGACGATCAGCGGTTCCAACTTCGGGCCGTTCGGGATCTTCAGCGCGCTGCCGGCGATCACGCTGCCCATCTTCAACATGGGTCGCCTGCAGGCCAACGTGGACTTCAACGAGGCGCGCGCGCAGGAAGCGGGGCTGCGCTACCGGCAGGCGCTGAGCCAGGCGCTGCGCGAAGTGTCCGACGCGCTGATCGACGTGGGCAAGCGGCAGGAATATCGGCAGCAGCAGGAACTGCTCGTCAAGTCGCTGGCGGATGCCAGCGAGGTCGCCAATCTGCGCTACGCGGGCGGGGTGTCGAGCTACCTGGAGGTGCTCGACACCGAGCGCCAGTACTTCGACGCGGAAGTCCAGCTGGTCCAGGCGAAGCGCGACGAGTCGCTGAGCGTGATCCAGCTCTACAAGGCGCTCGGCGGCGGATGGCGGGCCGACCCCGCCGCCGTCGCTGCGGCGGTCGCCGCGCCGTAGGCGGCGCCGCGTCGCGTGCAAATGCTCGCGCCGTCGCCGGCGCGTGAACGACGAACGACCCGAAGCAACGACTCACTGGAGACGACCATGGGAAAGAAGGCGGCGGCAAAAAAGGGCGAGCACGAGGGCAAGGCGACCAAGGGCCACGGCGACGCCGCCGACGCGGCGGGCGGGGCGGGCGGGGCGGCTCCCGGGAAGGACCTGTCGACCAAGGCCTACGACCGCGAGATGAAGAAGCTGCACGTCGAGCTGGTCAACCTGCAGCAGTGGGTGGTGGCCAAGGGGCTCAAGGTCTGCATCGTCTTCGAGGGCCGCGACGGCGCCGGCAAGGGCGGCACCATCAAGGCGATCACCGAGCGCGTGAGCCCGCGCGTGTTTCGCGTGATTGCGCTGCCGGCGCCGACCGAGCGTGAGAAGTCGCAGATGTACGCGCAGCGCTACCTGCCGCACTTTCCCGCCGCCGGCGAGGTCGTGATCTTCGACCGCAGCTGGTACAACCGCGCCGGCGTCGAGCGGGTGATGGGGTTCTGCAGCGAGGAGCAGGCGAAGGGCTTCCTCGCCATCGTGCCGCTGTTCGAGCAGATGATGGTCCATTCCGGCATCATCCTGCTCAAGTACTGGCTGGAAGTGAGCCCCGAGGAGCAGACGCGGCGGCTCAAGGCGCGGATCGGCGACGGCCGCAAGACGTGGAAGCTGTCGCCGATGGACGTGAAGTCCTACGACCGCTGGGACGACTACACCAAGGCACGCGACGAGATGTTCGCCGCCACCGATTCGTCGTGGGCGCCGTGGTTCGTCGCGCGCTCGGAGGACAAGAAGAAGGTGCGCCTGAACGTGATCAGCCACATCCTGAAGCACGTTCCCTACAAGGCGCTTCCCGTCGCCAAGGTCAAGCTGCCCGAGCGCAAGATCGGCCGCTACCAGGCCGTCGACTTTCCGTTCAAGTACGTGCCGGAACCCTACTGACCGGGCGGGGTCCGCCCGGCAGCCGTCACCCTGCGCGGCGCTTCCACACGGTGAGCTCGGACAGCGTGTGCTGGTGCTTGCGCCGGGTCTCGCGGATCACGAACGGCACGTCCTGCGGGCCCTGCACCAGGTCGAACTTCGCGCCGAGCGCATCCCTGAGGCCGTCCAGCGTGGTGTAGGTCTCGCCGTCCTTCTTGAAGCCGCCGATCCACTCGGCGCGGCTGGTGTGCTCGTCCAGCCAGGTGCAGGGCGAGGCCAGCACCAGCAGGCCGCCGGGGTTCAGCCGCTGCGCCACGTCGTCGAGAAAGCGGCGCGGGCTGTACAGGCGGTCGATCAGGTTGGCGGCGAGGACGAGGTCGAAGCCGGTGAAGACGTCCTTCAGGTTGCAGGCGTCGCCCTGCCAGAATTCGACCCGGCCGGCGGTCGCGGCAAGGCCGAGCGCGTCGAGCCGGCGCTCGTGGTAGCTGACGAGCTCGCCCTCGTCCTGCAGCGTGTAGCGCAGGCTGCCGGTCTCGGCGAGCTTCGCCCCGGCCTGGATGAAGCGCGCCGAGAAATCGATGCCGGTCACCCGGTCGAAGGCGCGCGCGAGTTCGAAGCTGGCGCGGCCGGTGGCGCAGCCCAGGTCGAGCGCGCGCCCGAAGCGGCCGTTGCCCAGCCGGCGATGCGCGTCGATGGCGATGTCGGCCAGCGCCCTGGGAAAGTTGGGCACGCCGAAGATCTCGTCGCCGTAGTGGAATTCGGCGTACTGCGACAGCAGCGCGTCGGTTTCGTAGGCGGAGGCGGGGTTGACGACCGGTGCGTCGGTGACCACGTAGCGGAAGCCGGCGTGCTGGAAGAAATGGCGGCGGAACGCGTAGCGCGAAGCGTGCCGCGATTGGTTGCCGGCCGAGATCCAGCTCCCGCCCTTGATGATGTTGTGGCGCCCGTCGAAGGTCGGCGTGGTGAAGTCGTCGTAGATCGGGTGGACTTCGAATCCGTCGAAGGGGTAGGTGGGCGTTTCGCACCACTGCCAGACGTTGCCGACGACGTCGAACAGCTCGCCGTGCGCGAAGCGGTTCACCGGGCAGCTCGACGCCCAGTGGTCGAGGTGCAGGTTGGCGGTCGCCGGCGCGTCCCGCGGCACGTCGGTGAGGCCCGCGCAGTCGTACAGGCGGTGCCACTCGTCCTCGGTCGGCAGGCGCACCGGCAGTCCGGTCTCGCGCGCTTTCCAGCGGCAGAAGGCGCGCGCTTCCAGGCAATTGGTCTCGACCGGCCAGTCCCAGCGCATCGGCACCTCCTCGGCCAGCAGGCGCAGCTTCCAGCCGCCGTCGCCGGGCACCCAGAAGGTCGGGTGCAACGCGCCGGCGTAGTCCTTCCAGCCCAGGCCTTCGTCGTCCCACAGGCTGGCGTCGGCGTAGCCGCCGGCTTCGACGAAGGCGAGGAACTCGCGATTGCTGGCGAGCTGCCTGCCGACGCGGAACGCCGGCACGTCGGCCGCGTGGTGGCCGTACTCGTTGTCCCAGCCGTAGATCGGATCGTCGAACGCGCGGCCGAGGCGCACCCGGCCGGCAGGGATGTCGACCAGCGTGTTGTGGGGCGCCGCGCCGGTCGCGCGGCAGGGCTCCCACGCCGGATGCGGCTTCACGTACTGCAGCGCGTGCTGGCGCATCAGCACCGACGAGGTCTCGAGATGAATGCGCTCGTGCTCGATGCCCATCGGCACCGCCCAGAACGGATCCTTCCAGCCGATCGGCAGCGCCAGCGGCGACTCGCGGATCACCCGCGTCACGACCGCGCGCACGCGGCGCCGGTAATCGGCCACCTCGGCCACCGTCGGCCAGTCGTAGCGGCTGTCGTCGAGGTCGTCCCAGCTCATCTCGTCGACGCCGACGGCGAACATCGATTCCAGCCGCGCGTCGACGCGCCGGTCGACGAGACCGGCGAGGATGCACTTGTTGATGTAGAACGTCGCCGTGTGACCGAAGTAGAAGATCAGCGGATGGCGCAGGCTGATCGGCTTGCGGTAGTAGGCCTCGTCGCAGGAGAGCAGCTCGAACAGCGACTCGTAGCGGTCGAAGCTGGCTTCGAAGCAGGCCAGCAGTTCGGCGCGCCTGGCGTCGATGTCGGCGCCGGAGAGCAGCGGCGTGCGGGGGAAGAGTGGCTTCATCGTCCGGGGTCGGCGTGGTGGAATGGGGTCGCGTCGAAGCGAATGCTACTCCCTGATCCGGCCGGGCCCGCGCGGAACGGCCCTTCGCGCGGGCCTCCCGGTCGCGAAAGCTTCGCCGACCTTGCCGACCATTGTCGCAGCGTATGATGCGGAAATCATCGAACGCCCGCCATCGCGCCTGCCGGATCCACGACCATGACCACCGACGATCGAGCCCCGTGCACCGCCGCAGAGGCGCTGGCACGGCTGAAGGACGGCAATGCGCGCTTCGTCGGCGGCCGCGGGCGCTTTCACACGCTGCAGGCCGACGTCCTGGCCGACCTGGCGCGGGGCCAGCAGCCCTACGCGACGATTCTGGGCTGCAGCGACAGCCGGGTGCCGCCCGAGCTCGTGTTCGACGCCGGGTTCGGCGACCTGTTCGTCATCCGTGTCGCCGGCAACGTGCTGGGTTCCGCGATCGCGGGAACGCTGCAATATGCCAAGGCGCACCTGCATACGCCGCTGTTCGTCGTCCTCGGGCACGGCGGCTGCGGCGCGGTGAAGGCCGCGATCGGATCGAAGTTCCACGGCGCCGAACACCGGAGCCGGATCGCCACGCTGCTGGAGAGCATCGTCCCGGCGCTGGACGGTCTCGACCCCGGCCTGCCCCCGGAGCAGCTGCTCGACGCGGCGGTGGAGGCCAACGTGCGCCTGACGCTGCGGCGACTGCTCGAATCGCCGGAGGCGACGGCGCGCGGGATGCAGGCGGGAGTCGAACTGGTGGGCGCCGTCTACGACCTCGACACCCGCCGCGTCCGGTTCCTGGCGTAGCCGGCGTGCCCTGCGCCGGCGCGGCCCCGATGCATCCGTCGACGCGCGTGAATCCGTGACCCCGCACCGCGCCGCCATGCGGCACACCACACGGCACAGCACGCTGCGTGCCGCCGCGGCGGCGCTGCTGTGCGCGC
>CAIWHR010000410.1 GCA_903912485.1 uncultured beta proteobacterium
ATCTTTCCCACCTTCGCCGTGCTGGTGGTGACGCTGCTGCTGCTGACCTTCATCGGCGACGCGCTGCGCGACGCCTTCGACACCCGCAAGTCATGACCGCGGCGACCACGGACACGACGCCGGCGCCGCTGCTGTCGGTCGAGAACCTGACCGTCAGCTTCGGCGATTCGCGCGTCGTCGACGACGTGTCGTTCGCGATCGCGCCCGGCGAGAAGTTCGCGCTGGTCGGCGAGTCCGGGTCGGGCAAGTCGATCAGCGCGCTGTCGGTGCTGCGCCTGGTCGACGCCGCGAAGACGACCGGCGTGATCCGCTTCGGCGGCGAGGACCTGTGCGCGAAGACCGAGCGCGAGATGCAGGGCATCCGCGGCGCGTCGATCAGCATGATCTTCCAGGAGCCGATGACCGCGCTCAACCCGCTGTACACGGTGGGCAACCAGGTCGGCGAGGTGCTCGAACTGCACGAGGGCCTGCACCCGAAGCAGGCGCGCACGCGCTCGATCGAGCTCCTCGCGCGGACCGGCATCCCCGACCCCGAACGGCGCGTCGACGCGTACCCGCACCAGCTGTCCGGCGGGCAGCGCCAGCGGGCGATGATCGCGATGGCGCTGGCCTGCCGTCCCAGGCTGCTGATCGCCGACGAGCCGACGACCGCGCTCGACGTCACCATCCAGGCGCAGATCCTGGCGCTGCTCGACGAGCTGCAGCGGGAGATGGGGATGGCGCTGCTGTTCATCACCCACGACCTGAACCTGGTGCGCCGCTTCACGCACCGCGTCGGCGTGATGGAGCGCGGCCGGCTGGTCGAGAGCGGCGCCACCGCCGAAGTGTTCGCCGACCCGCAGCACGCGTACACGAGGAAGCTCCTCGCCAGCCGCCCGCAGCGCGTCGTCGTGCCGGTGGCGGCCGACGCGCCGGTGCTGCTGTCGGGGCAGGGCGTCGACGTGGAGTTCAGGACGTCCACCGGCTGGTTCGCCAGCCGCAGCCTGGTCGCGGTGCGCGACGCCACGCTGGAACTCAGGCGCGGCGAAACGCTGGGCATCGTCGGCGAATCGGGTTCGGGCAAGACCACGCTGGGCATGGCGCTCCTGGCGCTGCAGCCGATCGCGGGCGGCCGCATCGAGATGGACGCGACGCGCATCGACGGCGCCGACCGCGCGACGCTGCGCGCGATGCGCCGGCGCATGCAGGTGGTCTTCCAGGATCCCTTCGCCTCGCTCAGCCCGCGATTGACCGTCGGCCAGATCGTCGGCGAGGGCCTCGCGCTGCACCTGCCCGAGCTCTCCGCCGCCGAGCGCGACCGCCGCGTGCTCGACATGCTGACCGAGGTGGGGCTCGACGCGGCGCAGGGCATCGCCGACGTGCTGCAGCGCTATCCGCACGAATTCTCCGGCGGGCAGCGGCAGCGGATCGCGATCGCGCGCGCCGTCGTGCTGCGGCCCGAGGTGCTGGTGCTCGACGAGCCGACGTCGGCGCTGGACGTGTCGGTGCAGCAGCAGGTGCTGGCGCTGCTGGCGCAGCTGCAGCAGCGCTACGGCATGAGCTACCTGTTCATCAGCCACGACCTCGCCGTCGTGCGCGCGATGTCGCATCGCGTGCTGGTGATGAAGGACGGCGACATCGTCGAGCGCGGCGAGGCGCTGGCGCTGTTCGGCGCGCCGGTCCACGAATACACGCAGTCGCTGCTGGCGGCGGCGCACCTGGCCTGAACACGCCGATCCGGCGCCTTCGGGGCGGCGCGCCGCGATCCGGATCATCGGTCGGCAGCATCCGCCGGCCGCGCGTTCTCCGCGGGCGCTGCCGCTGCCGCGGCTGCTGCCGCCGCCGCCGGCTTGCCCAGGCGAACCGTCAGCCAGAACGTGCTGCCCTGGCCCGGGCTGCTGTCGACGCCCGCGTCGCCGCCCATGAGGCCGGCGATGCGCTTGACGATCACCAGCCCGAGGCCGGCGCCGCCGTACACGCGCGTGAACGAATCGTCGACCTGCTGGAACGGCTTGAAGAGCTGGCTGCGGGCGCCTTCCGGAATGCCGATGCCGGTGTCGGTGACCGCGAAGCGCAGCAGGCAGTCGGCGTCCGTCTGCTCGACGACCCGCGCCTCGAGCCTGATGCTGCCGCGCTCGGTGAACTTGACCGCGTTGCCGAGGTAATTCACCAGCGCCTGACCGAGGCGGGTGACGTCCCCGTTGAGCACCGGCGGCAGGTCGTCGGTGTCGACGTGCAGCGCCAGTCCTTTGGCCTCGATGCTGTCGCCGATCGCCGCGGTGACGTGCTGCAGCAACTCGGCCGGCGAGAAGTCCTTCGCCTCGAGTTCGACCTTGCCGGCTTCGATCCTGGCCAGGTCGAGAACGCTGTTGATGATGTCGACCAGGTGCCGGCCGGCCGTGTCGATCTTGTCGAGCTGCTCGGCCTGCCTGGGGTTCACGCCGCCGCGCCGGATCAGGTACGCCATGCCCAGGATGCCGTTCATCGGCGTGCGGATCTCGTGGCTCATGTTGGCCAGGAACGCGCTCTTGGCGCGGTTCGCGGCTTCGGCCGCGTCGCGCGCCAAGGCCAGTTCGGCGGTGCGCGAACGCACCAGCTCCTCGAGGTGGTGCCGATACCCGTCGAGCTCGGTCTCGGCGCGCTTGCGCTCGCTGATGTCGCGCACGATCGCCCACATCGCCTCGGGCCGATTGTCCTTGTCGCGCAGCAGGAAGCTCCGGATCTCGACCGGGACGACCGTCCCGTCCTTGCGCAGGTATTCCTTTTCGTACACCTCCGACTGGCCGAGGGGAATGATCTCTTCCTCGACGATCCGCGCTTCCATCGCCCGCCACTTCTCCGGCGTCAGGTCGAAGTACGTCAGGCCCTGCAGTTCCTCGGCCGAATACCCGAGCATCTGCCGATACGCGCCGTTGCACGCGAGCAGGCGTCCCGGCATGTCGGTCATCACGAACGCGTCGGTGAGGCTCTCGTGCAGGCGGCGGTAGCGCTCTTCGCTCGCGCGCAGCGCAGCCTCCGCCTTCCTGCGCTCGGTGACGTCGAGCATCATCGCCACCAGGCACTGCTCGCCGCGCAGCTCGATGAAGCGGCACGAAGCCTCGATCAGCCCGCCCCGGCCGCCCTTGCCGACAAAGTCGATCGGGTAGCTGTCGACGCTGCCCTGCTCGCGCAGTCGCCGCAGCATCGCCTCGCGCTGCGCCGGATCGGCGTAGAGCCCCAACTCCAGGACCGTATGCCCGATCGCCTCGTTGCGCGAAAAACCGTACAGGCGCAACGCCGCGTCGTTCGCGTCCAGTATCCTGCCGTCCGCCGCCCGGCTGACGACGATGCCGATCGGGCTGACGCGGAACACCGCCGACAGGCGGTTCTCGCTTTCGGCGAGCGCCGCCTCGGCGCGGACGCGTTCGACCAGATCCTGGACCGTTCCCGCGATCGCCTGCACGGCGTCCACGTCGGCCTGCACGTAGTCGCTGGCCTTGTTGCCCACGCCGATGATCTCGGTGACCTTGCCCGCCCGCACGATCGGCACGACCAGTTCGCGCGTCACCGTCGCGTGGCCCGCGGGCATGCCCTTCTTGTGCGCCACGCGCGCGTAGTCGTTGTGGATCACCGGTGCCCGCGTGTGGAAGCACTCGACCCACACGCCGGCTTCGCTGATCGGGTAGTGCTGGCCCTTGCCCTCGGCGGTGCACATGTGCGCCAGCGTGTTGGTCGACCAGGCCTGCAGCGTCAGGTGCTCCTGGTCGGGATCGACGAAATGGAAGAAGCCGATCTGGCTGCCGGTGATCTCCTCGGCCGCGTCCAGCGCCACCTGCAGCAGTTCGTCGGTGCCGCCTTCCAGCGCCAGCTGCAGCAGCTGGTCGGCGTTGCCGGCACGACCGAGCTCCGACAGCCGCAGCCGCGTCCGCAGGACCGTCTCGCTCCGGCGGCGCTCGGTGACGTCGCTCAACACGGTGCGCAGCGCCGGCGCGCCGGCATCGTCGGCCACGGCGACGGTGTCGAGGTGCGCCCAGAACTGCGCGCCGTCGTCGCGCGTCATCCGCAGTTCGCAGGTCTGCATCGCGCCGGACTCGGCCATCCGCTTGCAGTGCAGGTAGTAGAAGCGGTCCTTGTCGGCCTTGACGACGAAGCGGGCGAGCGGCAGCCCGGTCAGCGCGCCCCGCGGCAGGCCGAACAGCGTGGCGGCGGTGAGGTTGGCCTGCAGGATCAGCCCGTCTTCGCCCAGCGTGACGTAGCCGACCGGCGCGAGATCGTACAGGTCGAAATAGCGCGCCCGCGACGCGTCCAGTTCGGTCAGCGCCTTCCGCAGTTCCTCGTTCTGCATTTCCAGCTGGATCTTGTGCACGCGCAGTTCGTGCAGCACCCGCCGCGTCGCGTCGGGCGACAGCAGGTCGCCGTCGCCGGGGGCGCGCGCCCCGCTCTCCAGAGCCATCGCTTCGGCCCGTTGGCGCAGCGTCGGCCCGCCGGCGGCACGGTCGGCGGCGGGAAAACCCGGGGGAAGCTGCGCTGCGCGGCGCGCGGACGCGTGCTCCGGCAGCGCCGGCGCCGGCTTGCGTCCGGACGGCCCTTCCTTCGGCGGTTGCTTCGTGCCCCTGCTCTTGCCGCCACCCATGCCACGCTCCCGATCGGCGGTGCCTGCCGCCATCGGACGGCTCGGCGCGCAATCCCCCTCGAAATTGCCCCGAGCCTTTCCGCGAAAACCAGAAATCCAAAAATCCCGACTCGTGCCGCTGTCGGTCCCGCCACCTCCTTCATCATCCTACGCCGGGCCCCCGCGGAAGGGGCTCTTCTTCAGGTTGCTTGATCCTCGTCAACGCCCGCCGGGCGACGCGCTGCTGCGCCGTTGAGCCCGCGTTCGGTCGTCGCCAGCGCATACATCCGCCCGCACTCGTCGACCAGCGCGCTGGCGGTCACCCAGACGCCGAGCACGCCGCCGTCCCTGGCGACCCGCTGCGAGCGATACGGCTCGACGGTCTCGCGCAGGGCCAGCCGGCGCAGCCGGTCGAGCTCCGGCCCGCGCAACTCCTGCGGGATCCGGTCGCGCACGTTCATTGCCAGCGCTTCGGCTTCGCTCCAGCCGTACATCCGCACCGCTGCCGCGTTCCAGGCCAGGATGCGGCCGTCCAGGTCCTGCACGGTGATCGCGTCGTGCGCATCCCGGACCACCACCGCCAGGCGGCGCAGGCCTTCGCGCGACTGCACGAGGTCGGTGATGTCGACGAAGGTGATCACTGCGCCCTCGATCGTGTCGTCCATCGTGCGGTAGACCTGGATGCGCATCATGTACCACTTCCCCGCGGTGGTCTGGACCTCGACGGCGACGGGCACCAGCGTGTCGAGCACCGCGCGCAGGTCGGCGACCATCCGGTCGTAGCCGACCAGTTCCGACGTGATGTCGCCGACCGGCCTTCCGGTGTCGCCGGGGATCAGCTTGATGATCTCGCGGGCGGCGGTCGTGAAGCGCAGGATGCGCAGCTGACGGTCGACGAACACGGTGGCGATGCCGGTGCCGGCCAGCAGGTTGTTCATGTCGTTGTTGGCGCGCGACTGTTCCGTCAGGTTGGATTGCAGCTCGGCGTTGGTCGTCGACAGTTCCTCGTTGACCGACTGCATCTCCTCCTTCGCGGTCTCCAGTTCCTCGTTGGTCGACTGCATCTCCTCGTTGACCGACTGCATCTCCTCGTTGGACGACTTGAGCTCGGCCGTCGACGTGTCCAGCTCGTCGCGAAGCCTCCGGACGGTCTCGTCCCGGGCCCGCAGCTCCTCGCGCAGCGCCGCGACGCCCGCGTCGGCGTCGGGTTCGGCGCCGCCGTCGGCCGCAACCGCCGCAACCGCCGCGACCTGCGCCGGTTCGGGCGCGGCGGGCAGCGCTTCCTCCAGCGTGACGAGGTACAGCGCCGACGCGATGGGTTCCGCCGGGTCGGCCGTGAGCGGGTGGACGGCGACGTCGACCGCCGTGTAGTCGCCGTTGGTCTTGACGCGCAGGCGCGGCGCACGCACCGATTGCCGGTTCTGCGCGGCGCCGCGCAGCGCGGCGGCGAGTTCGTTGCGCAGCCCCTCGCGCGCCATCTTCAGCACGTTGAGTCCGGCCTCGCCCGGCGCCGGCTCGAGGTACCGGCCGGTGCGCCCGTGCAGGTAGAGGATGTCGCCCGCGCCGGTGACCAGCGCAGCGGACGGGGTGGCCCGCTGCAGCAGCGCCTGCTCGGTCAGCTCGCGCAGCGACGGCTTCGCCGGCGGCGCCGTCCTGCCGGCGGGCCGCAGCAGCGCCTTGTCGGCGCTCGTCACGGCGGGCAGAATCCGGGGCCGCGCACCGGCATGGACTTCCCTGCGCTGGTAGATCTTGGCGTCGCGGTCCAGCACGGCGTAAAGCTCGCCGAAGTCGCCGACGGTCTCGGACGTGCCCAGGAACAGGAAACCGCCCGGGTTCAGCGCGTAGTGGAACAGCGGCAGCAGCCTCCTCTGCAGTTCTCGCCCCATGTAGATGAGGACGTTGCGGCAGCTGACGAGGTCGAGCCGCGAGAACGGCGGGTCCTTGATCATGTCCTGCTCGGAGAACACCAGCAGGTCGCGGATCCTCTTCTGGACGCGGTAGGCGCCGCCGACGGCTTCGCTGCCGAAGAAGCGCGCCAGCCGCTCGGGTGAGAGGTCGGCGGCGATGCTGGCCGGATAGAGGCCGCTCCGGGCGGTCGCGATCGCCCGGCTGTCGATGTCGGTCGCGAACACCTGCACCGGGTAGTTCTGCTTCAGCGTCTCCATGTGCTCGACCAGCAGCATCGCCAGCGAGTAGGCCTCCTCGCCGGTCGAGCATCCCGGCGACCAGACGCGGACGACGGCGCCGGCGGGCCTGCCCTCGAACATCCTGGGGATCACCCGCTGCTCCAGCGCGGCGAAGGCCTCGGTGTCGCGGAAGAACTTGGTCACGCCGATCAGGAGGTCGCGGAACAGCGCCGCCACCTCGGCCGGCGCCTGCTGCAGGTACCTGACGTACCCGTCCAGGCTGTCGATCTGCTGCAGCGCCATGCGCCGCTGGATGCGGCGGCTGATCGCGGTCGCCTTGTACTGCGAAAAGTCGTGTCCCGTCTGCGCCCGGATCAGGATCGATATCTTCGCCAGCGCATTCTCGACCCGGGACAGCGGGACGGCGGCGGCGCTGTGGTCGTAGGCGTGAAGCGCGTAAGCGACGAGCCGGGCGGGCATTTCCGCCGGCAGCAGCTCGCAGTCCGCCGCGCCGGTGGCGATCGCGCTCTTCGGCATGCCGTCGAACTCGGCCGAATCGGGGCGCTGCACCATCACCATGCCGCCCTCGTCCTTGATCGCGCGCACGCCCAGGCTGCCGTCGCTGCCGGTGCCCGACAGCACGATGCCGATGGCCCGCTCGCGCAGTTCCTGCGCCAGCGAGCGGAAGAAGTAGTCGATCGGCAGGCGCTGGCCGCGCGGCGACGCCGGCTCCAGCAGCTGCAGCGCGCCGTTGAGCAGCGCCATGTCGCGGTTGGGCGGAATGATGTACGCGCAGTCGGGCCGCACGACCATGCCGTCCTCGACCTCGAACACCTGCATGCGGGTGTAGCGCCCGATCAGGTCGGCGAGGATGCTCTTGTGGTCCGGCGCCAGGTGCTGCACCAGCACGAAGGCCATGCCGGTATCGGCGTCGGCGGGCATGCCGGAGAAGAACGCTTCGAACGCCGCCAACCCGCCCGCCGAGGCGCCGATGCCGACGATGGGGAAGCCCCAGCGGGAATCGGGAACCGGCGCCGCGTCAGCTTGCGCCGGCGGCGCGGGCTCGGGCTTCGGTCCGGGCACGGCGTCCTTGTTCGCCGGCCGCGCGCCCTTCGCTCTGCTGCTGCCCATCCGGCACCCTCCTGTTGCCCGCAGTCGCCTCGACGATCATGCTACGCCGGTGCGTGCGGGGAAGCCAAATCCCGATCCACCTGCTCCTTGATCCAGGCAAACGTCGCGGCCAGTCCCTCGCGCAGCGGACGCTCCGGCGCCCAGCCCAGCGTCGCCCGGACCAGCGTGTTGTCGGAGCGCCGGCCGTGCACGCCGACCGGTCCCGCAACGTGCCGCAGGCGGATCGTCTTGCCGGCGATGGCGGCGGTCATCGCGGCGAGGCCGTCGATGGTCACCATCTCCTCGGACCCGACGTTGAACGGCCCGGTGTGCCGGGAGCGCATCAGCCGGAGCGTCCCCTCGATGCATTCGTCGATGTACAGGAACGACCTCGTCTGCTGCCCGTCGCCCCAGATCTCCACCGCGCCGCCGTCCTCGGCCATGGCGACCTTGCGGCAGATCGCGGCGGGAGATTTCTCGCGCCCGCCGGTCCACGTCCCTTCGGGTCCGAAGATGTTGTGGTAGCGGGCGATCCTGACCGCCATCCCGTGGTTGCGCCCGTGGGCGAGAAACAGCCGCTCGGCGAAGAGCTTCTCCCAGCCGTACTCGCTGTCCGGATCCGCCGGGTAGACCGAGCCTTCGGCGAGGTCGGGATGCTGCGCGTCGCGTTGGTTGTGCTGCGGATAGACGCAGGCGGAGGACGAGTAGAAAATCCGTCCCACGCCGCGGCGGCGGCAGGCGTCGAGCACGTGGATGTTGATCAGCGCCGAGTTGCGCATGATGTCGGCATCGTGCTCGCCGGTGAAGAGGAACCCGGCGCCGCCCATGTCCGCCGCCAGTTGGTAGACCTCGTCGAACCGCCGGTCGGTCACGCTGCGCGCGAAGGCTGCGTCGCGCAGGTCGCCCTGCGCGAACTCGTCGGCGGCGGTGGGGCGAAACGGCGGCTGCCTGAGGTCGACGCCGCGCACCCAGAAGCCCTCGGCCTTGAGCCGCCCGACGAGGTGGGCACCGATGAAGCCCCCGGCGCCGCACACCAGCGCCGTCCTCACGCGGCGCCCGCCGCGCGCGGCGCGTGCCTTCGACGGTGAACGGCGGGGCCCTGCGCCGGAAATTTCATATAATCAGGGGCCGGACCCGCGGAAAACCGTTCCGCGCCGTCGGCCGCATCCCTCATCATCATGCACTCGACGACGCCAGCCAGCAATCGCAGGGCAACGGGCTCCCGCAACGATCCCTGCGGCTGCGGCAGCGGCCGGCGCTTCAAGGCCTGCCACGGCGCGATTGCCGACGGCGGCGGGCGCCCGACGGTCGACGCCCGGGCTTCCGGCGTTCCGCCACCGCAGCGCGCGGGCGCGGGACCCGGCCCGGCCGACCGCGCCGGTCGCGGCGACGCGCCGTCGCTGATCGTGTGCTGCGCGGTCAACGGGCTCGGCAACGTGCTGCGCGCCGCGGCGAGCGACAAGATCCTGGCCGATTCGGTCGGCGCCGGATTCGCCGACGCGCTGCCGCGGCAGGACTTCTGGGTGGCGCACATCTACGCCGCGGCGCCGCAGGGCATGACCGCCGCGCAATACGTGCGCCGCAAGGTCGCCTTCTACGCCGCGCTGCCGGTGGCGCCGGCGCTGCTGGCCGCCGTCGACGCGTTCGCGGCGCGGCACGACCTTGGCCGCGCCGTCGGCGTCCACGTCCGGCACGGCGACAACCTGCACGACGCGCTCAAACGCGACCTGCAACTCAATACGCCGCTGCCGGCGTTCGCCGCCAGACTGGCGACGCTGGCGGCATCCGGCCGGCGCATCCTGCTCTGCAGCGACAACCGGGCCGTGCTCGACGACCTGCGCCGGCAGCTGCCGCCCGAAGCGCTGATCCTCGCCGACGCGGCGATCTCGCCGTTGCTGCAGCCGCTCTACGAGATGCTGCTGCTCTCGCGCACCGCGTCCATCGTCGGCTCGTACGCATCGACCTTCTCGTACGAAGCGTGCTTCTTCCGGGGGATCGACCTCGAGTGCTTCGAGCAGGGCGAGTGGCGCCGGCACCCGATCGCAGCGCTCGCGGCCGGCGTGAACGACGGGGCTTTGAATCCGATGGCGGGGTGACACCGATGCGAACCTTCCTCTTCGTCCTGCTGTCCTGCGCGCTGACGCTGTCCGGCTGCGGCGGCGGCGGCCAGGGTCCCGGACTGCCGCGGCTTCTGGTCGAGCCGGACGACGGGCGCGGGCCCATCCTCGAAGCCATCGCCGCGGCGACCGACAACATCCGGCTGACGATCTACGAAATCACCGACCTGCAGGCGGTGGTGCAGACTCCCCCCGCGCCCGCCGCCGGCGTCGCGCAGGCGCTGATCGACAAGGCGCGCCGCGGCGTGACCGTGCGGGTGATCGTCGACCAGTACGAGTACCAGAGCGGCTCGAGCGCCATCGCGATCCAGCAGACGGTCGCCGCGCTGCGCGACGCCGGCGTCACCGTCAACCTCAGCAGCACCGCATTCTGCTACACGCACCAGAAGACCTTCGTCATCGACGGGCCGACGGCCGCCAATCCCGGCCTGCGCGGGACGGCGATCATCATGTCGCTCAACCTGATGCCCGGCTATTTCGGCGGCACCCGCGACTACGCGGTGGTGACGACGGACCCCGCCGTGGTGCAGGAGGCGAGCCGCGTCTTCGATGCGGACTTCGTGCTCGCCAATCCGCGTTCCGCCTGCTGGGCCGCGCACACGCCGGCGGCAACCTATCCGCCGCCGTACCCGTCGGACACGCCGCCGGTGAGCGAGGCGAGCCTGCTGTGGAGCCCGGTCAACTCGAAGCCGAAGCTGCTGCAGCTCATCGGCAGCGTGAAGCAGTCGCTGGTGCTGACCACCGAGGAACTGGGCGACAACGCGATGGTCTGCGCCATCCAGGCGGTGGCGCAGTCGCCGTCCAGGCCGTCGGTCCGCATCCTGCTGTCGGGCGACACCGGCAGCAACGGCTCGGCGGTGACGACGCTGCTGGGACTCGGCCTGCCCAACCTGTCGATCCGCATCATGCCGGGCCAGCCGACGTCGCCCGGCAACCCGCCGGTCCCGACGCCGCTGTACATGCACGGCAAGCAGGCCATCGCCGACGGCGCGCAGGGTTTCGTGGGCTCGGAGAACCTGACCAACACCTCGCTGATCCAGAACCGCGAGCTGGGCACGCTGTTCACCGATCCGGGCATGATCGCGAGGCTCGAGGCGGTGTTCACGGCCGACTTCTCGACGCCGGGCAGTTCGCTGCCGGCCTCGCCCTGCCCGGGCTGCCAGCCGATTGCCTGCCCCGCCGCACCCTGACCCTCGGCCGCTGGCCGCGAACGGGCGCGGGCAGCGCCCGGCCGGCACGCCGCGCGCTACCGGCGCCGGCGCCATCGCTGCCCCGACCTGCCTTACAATACACACGCCTTCCGGCGACGCTTCGCGCTCGCCCTGGGCGTCTTCCTGGAAAGGAGTTCTCCGATGGGCAACCGTGACCGGCAGCGCAAGGAACCGAAGAAACCCAAGCAGCCCAAGAAGCCGACTCCGGCCGCGCTGGGCTGAGCCTGGCGGGGCGGCCCGCGCCGGGAGGC
>CAIWHR010000411.1 GCA_903912485.1 uncultured beta proteobacterium
GCCCCGCGACGCGCCGGCGCCGCTGGCGCTGCGGCAGCTGACGCTCGACGTCGCGGCGGTCGAAGGACGGCTGACGGTGCGCGCCGCGCGCTGCGCGTTCGGCGCGCCCGCGGCGCCCCGCCTGCCCCGTCCCGTCCACAAGATCGACAAGCTCGTCCACCCGGCGTCGATCGGGCTCGTCGGCGTGTCGGCGACCAACATGAATTTCGGCCGCATCATCCTGCGCAACCTGATGGGCAGCGGCTGCGACAAGGAACGGCTGACGATCATCCGCGCCGGCGAGTCCGAGATCGACGGCGTCCGCTGCGTGGCCTCGCTGCAGGCGCTGCCGGGCAAGCTCGATCTCCTGATCGTCGCGGTCGCCGCCGACGCCGTCTACGGCCTCGTCGACGAGATCATCGCGGCCGACGCCGCCGAATCGGTGATGCTGATCCCCGGCAGCCTCGGCGAGACGGCGAAAAGCCGTGAACCCGCCGCGGCGCTGGCGGCGAGGATCAACGCCGCCCACGCCGCCCAAGGCGGCGGCCCGATCTTCCTCGGCGCCAACTGCCTCGGCGTGGTCTCGCACCCCGGCGCCTACGACTCGTGGTTCATTCCGCTGGAGCGGCTGCCCAAGCCGCGGAAGAAGGCGCAGCGCAATTCGGCGATGGTGAGCCAGAGCGGCGCCTTCATGATCACCCGCATCAGCCAGAACCCCTGGCTCGACCCGGCGTACATGCTGGCGATCGGCAATCAGACCGACCTGACGCACGGCGACCTGCTCGCGTGGTTCGCGCAGCGCCCGGAGATCGAGACGCTCGGCGTCTACATCGAGGGCTTCAAGGACGGCGACGGGCTCGATTTCGCCCGCGCGGTCCGGCGCGCCGTGATCAATGGCAAGCAGGTGGTCGTCTACAAGGCGGGCAGGACCGCGCCGGCGGCGGCCGGCGTGATGGGCCACACCGCGTCGATCGCCGGAGGGCCGGCGCTGTTCGATTCGGTGGTGCGCCATGCCGGCGCGATGGTCGCCGAGGATTTCGGCGCCTTCGACGACCTCTTCTACATCGCCGGCGCGCTGCACGGCAAGGCCATCGGCGGCGCCCGCCTGGGCGCGATCAGCGGCGCAGGCTTCGAAGCGGTAGGCATGGCCGATTCGATCGCCACCGACACCTTCTCGCTGACGATGGGCGTGCTCGGCGCGGGCACCGTCGAACGCGTCGGGCAGATCCTGGCCGCCAAGCGGCTGGACGCGCTGGTCGAAGTGAGGAACCCCATCGACATCAACCCCGGCGCCGACGACGAGGCGCACCTGCAGATCGCCGAAGCGTTCCTGCAGGACCCCGACGTCGATGCCGTCGTCGTCGGACTCGACCCGACGGCGCCGGCGATCCGCGCGCTGGAAGAGAGCAAGCTGCGGCCCGGTTTCGACATCGGCGATCCGAAGAGCACCGTGCACCTGATGCCGGGTCTGGTCGAGCGCAGCGACAAGCCGGTCATCGGCATCGTCGACGGCGGCAGGCTCTACGACGCCATGGCCGCCGGCCTGATGGACCGCGGCGTCTGCGTGTTCCGCAACTGCGGCCGCGGCACGCGGGCGCTGGCGCGCTACGTCGAGGCGCGGCGGTACGCCGAGCGCCTCGGAAACCGCGCCTGAGCGCCTTCGAACCGGAGCCGCCGGGCCGCCCCGTGGCGCGCGCCCGGCTCACCATCCACCCCCGACCGCGAGGACCCTCCATGAGCGAACCCCTGCAAGCCGGCCTCACCCGCACCGAGCACATCGACGTCGACCGCGATCGCACCATCAGCTTCATGGGCGAGGAGTGCCGCGTCTACTCGACGCCCAAGCTGCTCTACGACATCGAGATCGCCTGCCGCAACCTGCTGCTGGCGCACATCGACGCCGGCAAGGACTCGGTCGGCACCCGCGTCGAGCTCGATCACGTCGGCGCCACGCTGATGGGCATGTGGGCCGACATCACCGTCACGCTGGCCGAGGTCAACGGCAACGCGGTGACTTTCGATTTTTCCGCGCGCGACGCGATCGAGGAAATCGCGCGCGGCCGGCATAGCCGTTACATCGTGAGCACCGAGAAGACGGCGCAGCGGCTCAAGGCGAAGCTCGCCAGGGCCAACGAGCTCGGCGCCGCCCGCCCCTGATCCGCGCCGCGGCCGGAATCGCCGGCACGCCGCCCGCGAATCGGGCGCCGGCGGGTGTTCAGACGTCGAAGCGGATGCCCTGCGCCAGCGGCAGCGCCGCGCTGTAATTGATGGTGTTGGTCGCACGGCGCATGTAGCCTTTCCATGCGTCGGAACCCGACTCCCGGCCGCCGCCGGTTTCCTTTTCACCGCCGAACGCGCCGCCGATCTCGGCGCCCGACGGCCCGATGTTGACGTTGGCAATGCCGCAGTCGCTGCCGACCGCCGAGAGGAACAGCTCCATCTCGCGCAGGTCGGTGGTGAACAGCGACGACGACAGCCCCTGCGGCACCGCGTTGTTGAGCGCGATGGCCTCGTCCAGCGTCCGGTAGCGCAGCACGTACAGGATCGGCGCGAAGGTCTCGGTGCGCACCAGCGCCGTCTGCGCCTGCATCTCGACCAGCGCCGGCCGACGATAGCAGCCGCCTTCGCAGCCGCCGACGACGACCTGCTCGCCGCCGTGGACGCGACCGCCGGCGCTTCCCGCCGCGTCCAGCGCCGCCTGCATCAGCGCGCCCGCGCGCGCGTCGATCAGCGGCCCGACCAGCGTCTCGGGCTGCAGCGGATTGCCGACCGGCAGCCGGGCGTAGGTCGCCGTGACGCGCGCGAGCAGTTGGTCGCAGATCGACTCGTGCGCGATCAGCCGACGCAGCGACGTGCAGCGCTGGCCCGCGGTGCCCACCGCGGAAAAGACGATCGCGGAGAGCGCGAGGTCGAGGTCCGCCGACGGTGCCGCGATCAGCGCGTTGTTGCCGCCGAGTTCGAGGATGGTGCGGGCAAACCGCGGCGCGGCAAGTTCCGCCACCGCCTTCCCCATCCGCGTGCTGCCGGTGGCGGAGACGACGGGGACGCGCGCGTCGCCGACCAGCGCGGCGCCGACCTCGGGGCCGCCGACGACGAGCTGCGACAGCCCGGCCGGAGCGCCGCCGACCTCGATCATCGCCCGCTGCAGCAGCGCCTGGCAGGCCAGCGCCGTCAACGGCGTCTTCTCCGAAGGCTTCCAGACCAGCGCGTCGCCGCAGACCAGCGCCAGCGCGGCGTTCCACGCCCACACCGCGGCGGGAAAGTTGAACGCGCTGACGATCGCCACGACGCCCGCGGGATGCCAGGTCTCCATCATCCGGTGCCCCGGGCGCTCGGACGCGATGGTGAGGCCGTAGAGCTGCCGCGACAGGCCGACGGCGAAGTCGCAGATGTCGATCATTTCCTGCACTTCGCCCTGCCCTTCCTGCAGGATCTTGCCCGACTCGAGCGTGACCAGCCGCCCCAGCGCCGCCTTGTTCCGGCGCAGGTGCAGGCCGAACACGCGCACCAGCTCGCCGCGGCGCGGCGCGGGCACGCACCGCCAGGCGAGGAAGGCTTCGTGCGCGGCGGCGACCCGCGCCGCGACCGCCGCCGCGTCGTCGGCGCGCAGCGTGGCGAGCACGCTGCCGTCGACCGGCGTGCGCACGGTGAGGTCGTCGCCGGCCTGCGCTCCGGCATCGACGCCGAGTTCCTGCAGCAGCGCTTGGATGTCCATCGTGCCTTTCCTCCTGCCTGCGAGCCGGCGCGAGCGCGCCCGCCGTGTGCGGCTACGAATAGTATTGCCCGAAGCGGTTGGCGAGAAAGTCCGGCAGCGCCGCCTGCTCCTGCCGCACGAACCCGCGCTGCGGCAGCTGGCCGTCGCGCAGCAGGTCGACCATCGCGCACACGCCGGCGGCCGTCGTCAGCTGGATCGCCGACAGGTGCTGGCCGTTCACCGTCCGGCTGTAGACCTTCTTGGCGTAGGTGTGCTGCGTCAGCCGCCCTTCCTTGCTGCCGCTCACCGTGATGAAGATCAGGACCACGTCCTGCAAGGTGATCGGAATCGCGGCCTCGAGGACGTCCTTCAGCAGGTCGCGGCGCTGGCCCAGGCGCAGGTCGCGGATCAGCATCTTGACGATGTCGCGGTGACCGGGGTAGCGGACCGTCTTGTAGTTCAGGTTGTCGACGCGGCCGGCGAGCGTGTCGCACAGCGTGCCCAGCCCGCCCGACGTGTTGAACGCCTCGTAGGCGACGCCGTCGAGCGAGAACGCCTCGGTTTCCTCCAGCGCCAGCGTTTCCCGCAGAACGCCGTCGATGATCGCCTCGCAGGGGTTGCAGTATTCGTTGATCAGCCCGTCGGTGCTCCACGTCAGGTTGTACTTCAGCGCGTTGGTCGGATAGATCGGCAGCGCGCCGACGCGCATCTGGACGTCGCGCAGCGAGTCGAAGTCGCGCGTGAGTTCGTGCGCGACGATCGAGACGTAGCCGGGCGCGAGGCCGCACTGCGGGACCAGCGCGGTCGCAGCGCCCTCGGCCAGCGCCTTGACGGCGCGGGTGCTCGCGACGTCCTCGGTCAGGTCGAAGTAGTGGGCGCCCGCGGCCTTGGCCGCCGCCGCGATCGCGGGCGTCAGGTAGTAGGGCGCCGCCGAGATCACGACGTCGCGCCCGGCGAGCAGCGCGCGCAGCTTCGGCTCGTCGCTGCCGTCGACCTCGACCGCGTGGACGTTGGGCGAGGACAGGCTCCCGACGCGGGCCGCGTCGCGATCGGCGACGAGGATCTCGTAGTCGCCGGTCGCGGCCAGGAGATTGACGATGGCGTCGCCGATCTTGCCGGCGCCGAGGAGTGCGAGTCGGGTGGTCATGGCCAGTCTCCCGCGTTGGACAACACGGTCGAAGACTAGGGCCGATCGCCGTCGGATTGAAGCCGCCAAGCCGACGAAATGCGCTAGAATTCCGGCAATACGCCGACCCCGCCCGCCATTTCGCCGATGACCCCCGAAGATCGCCGCCTGCTCGCGCTGCTCAGGGCCAACGCCCGGGAGTCGACGGCGTCGCTCGCGCGCCGGCTCGGGCTGTCGCGCACGACGGTGCAGGAACGCATCCGCCGGCTGGAGCGCAACGGCGTCATCGCCGGCTATTCGGTGCGCGTCGCCGGCGACGTCGCGCGCAACATGCTTTCGGCGCAGGTGCTGCTCTGCGTCGACGCCAAGCAGTCGGAGCGCGTCGTGGCCGAACTGAAGGCGATGCCCAACTGCACGGCGCTGCGCGCGGTCAGCGGCGTCTTCGACTACATCGCGACGGTCGAGGCCGACACCACCGCCGAACTCGACCGCTGGCTCGACCGCATCGGCCAGTCGCCGGGGATCGAGCGCACGCAGACGCTGGTCGTGCTGTCGACCAAGTTCGAGCGCTAGGAGCGCGCCGTCAGCTTCACCTGCACCCGCTGATCGAAGCGGGCGACGTTGATGACGATGCGCTCGTGCGTGCCGTCGCCGATCGGCTCGCACTCGTCCTCGGCGGTGAGGCGAAACGTCAGCGTGCGCCCGTCGATGGCGACCACCTCGGCCCGCGCGCTGGCGCGCAGCCCGACCGGCGTGGCGGCGAAATGGCGGATGTCGAGCCGGGTGCCCACCGTCTGGAATCCCTCCGGCAGCAGGCCGTCGACGGCCTGCAGCGCCGCCGCCTCCATCAGGTTGACCATCACCGGCGTCGCCAGCACGTGCACGTGGCCGCTGCCGACGTGCGGCGCCGTATGCTGCTCGGCGACGATCACCTCGGCTTGCCCCGCCAGTCCCACCCGCAGTCGTTCCGTAACATTCGGCATGGCATCGTCATCAGCTAATGGACCCCCAGTGTAGCCCGGGTTGCGCCGCCCCAACCCTTCACCGCCAGCCCCGCCCCTCCCCGGCACAACCCGGGTTGCCCCCCCGCCGCATCCTTGCGCCAGATCAAGCGGCGCACGCGGGCGCTGCCGCACATTCGACGGCAGCGTCCACCGGACCAGGAGGCAGCATGCAACTGAAGGGCAGAACCGCCATCGTCACCGGCGCGGCGCAGGGCATCGGCGCCGCCGTCGCCCGCGCCTGCGCCCGCGAAGGCGCGCAGGTCGGCGTCGTCGACGTCGCCGCGGACCGCGCCGAAGCGTTCGCCGCGGAACTGCGCGCCGAGGGCGCCGCCGCGATCGGCATCGGCTGCGACGTGTCGCAGCGCGGCGACGTCGACGCCATGGTCGCCCTGATGCAGGAGCGCTACGGCCGCGTCGACATCCTGGTCAACAACGCCGGCATCATCCGTCCGGCGATGCTGCAC
>CAIWHR010000412.1 GCA_903912485.1 uncultured beta proteobacterium
CGGCGGCGGCCGCGTTGTCGCGGTAGAAGAAGGTGACGTCGGCGCCGTCGGCGGCGAGCAGCTCGACGATCGCGCGCCCGATGCCGCGGCTGCCACCGGTCACGAGCGCGGTCTTGCCGGCAATGCCAGGATCGGTCTTCATGCCTGCGCCGTCAGCCGGAGATCGCGTAGCCGCCGTCGACGACCAGCGTGTGGCCGTTGATCATGGCGGCTTCGGGAAGGCAGAGCAGGTACGCGGCGCCGGCGACGTCCTCGGGAGTCAGCACCGGCCCCGCCGGCGCGCGCTCGGCGTAGCCGGCCAGCAGCTGTTCGCGGTTGGGGAAATACGCCAGCGCGTCGGTGTCGACGACGCCGGCGCTGATGACATTGACGCGAAAGCCGCGCGGCCCCAGTTCCTGCGCGAGAGCGCGCGCCAGCGCTTCGAGCGCCGCCTTCGACGCGCCGACGAAGCCGTAGCCGGGCATCGCGCGCGACGCGCCGAGGCTCGACAGCGCCAGGATGCGCCCGCCGGAAGGCATCAGCGGCAGCGCCCGCTGCGTCAGCAGGTTCAGAGCCAGCGCGTTGGTCTCCATGCACCAGCGCCAGTGCTTGAGCGTCATTTCCACCGTCGGTTTCAGCACGCCGGACGCCGCGTTGCTGACCAGGATGTCGAGACGGTCGAAGTGCTGGCGAAAGACCTCGAACAGTTCGTCGACGCTGTCGGGGATGCCGACGCTGGCCTGGATCGCGCACGCGCGCCGGCCCAGCGCGCGGATTTCGGCGCACAGCGTCTCGGCTTCCTCGGCGCTGTTGTAGTAGTTCGCCGCCACGTCGGCGCCCTCGGCGGCGAGCTTGAGCGCGATGGCGCGGCCGATGCCGCGCGCGGCACCCGTGACGAGCGCGACCTTTCCGGCCAGTGGGCCTGACATGTTTGGGTTTTCCGCCTTGCCGTCGTGCGCTTGCCGCGCAATTTCCGCGTTGTCCGGCCCGGCGCGTTTCCCCGCGGCGGGCGAAACCGCTATTTTAACCCGTTCGTCACGGCGCGCCGAGTGCGGCCCTGCGCGCGCGGATCAGCGCCTGGACCTCGAGGCACCAGTGCTTCTTGACGCTGTGCCAGACGTCGGCCGCCCAGAGCACGCTGCGGCCGGACTCCTCCAGCGGCACCGGGGTCCTGACCTCGTCCGGCGCGTAGGCGCTGATCCACGCCCGCACCGGCGGGTCGGTGGCCAGGTCCGACGTCACCGGGACCGTCACGTGGTTGTACCACGCGGGCAGCGTGACGTTGCGGACCCTGGCGCGGCCGTTGTGCCGGTACGCCACCTCGGCGCCGGGAACGGTCCAGGCGAAGAGGTCGAATCCTATCGAATAGCCGGTGAAGTCGTCGACGGTGTCGGGGATCGTCCGCAGATGGCCGACCATGTTCCACTGGTTGGGGAGCAGCAGCGCGGCGCCGCCGGCGCCGACGCTCGACGCGTACGATACCGACAGCCCGACCACCGGCCGCACGGCGCCGGTCAGCGGATCGACGATCGACGTGCGGTCTTCGGCGGCGTCGCCGACCGGATTCCAGACCGCGACCCGGTCGGCGAACTGGCCGTCGAGTTCGCGCAGGACCTTGACCGCCTGGATGCCGCCCTGGCTGTGGCCGATCAGCATCGGCCGCAGGCCGTCGCGTTCGTACGCCCAGGCGACCAGCCCGGCGATTTCGGCGCTGTCCTGGTACGGGCTGTACGACCAGCGCCGGTCGCCCGGATCGCGGATCTTCGCGTCCGGGTAGCCCATGCCGATCAGGAAGCGCCCGAACGACACCATCGCCAGATACACGGGATAGATGCCGCCGTGGAGCAGGATGACGCGCGGCGCAGGGCCGGCCTGGAGCGTCGTCCGCACGTCGTCCTCGCTGATCCGCTCGGGATCGAGCGCCAGGATCCGGTCTTCCAGCGCGCGGTCGAGTGCGGCGGCGCGCAGCACGCCGTTGGCCGTGGGCAGCGATGCGGACCCGGGCGGCCGGGGAGGCGGCGTCGCGCAGCCGCCGGCGGCCAGCAGGCAGGCGGCGGCGGCAGCGAGCGCCAAGGCGCGGATCGGTGACTCCATCAGCACAGGGCTTCGACGCGATCGAGGATCGATACCGCCATTCTATCGATCTCGCCGCGCGTGAACGCAGTCGTCCGGAACGAGATGCCGATTTCGAGGCTGCCCGCCGCCGTCGTCGCGGCGACGACCAGCGGCGTCAGCGGGCCCGTCGGCACCGCGCGGACGTACTCCGGCGTGGGCGAGACCCCGGGCGCCCGTTGCCACAGCGCGTCGACGTGAAGCGCGCTCATGCCGGCCCACACCGGGTACGCCTTGCCGTGAAAGCGCGCGCGCCGCTCGGGCGTGAGGAAGCGCCACATCAGGCCGCCGACGGCCATCGCCACCAGCGTCTGCAGGTAGAGCTTCTCGCGCTTGATGCGCGCGGTCGTTGCGCGGACGTCCCGCGCCAGCCGTTCGAGGCCGATCCCGGGCGGCACCGGGTGCGCCACGTGGAACGAGCTCAGGAACTGGCCGAAAGCGTCGCGGGCGGCGGCGCCGCAGTCGCCGCGGATGTTGACGATCGACGCGACGGCGAGTTCGTTGCGCCGCGGCTGTCCGCGGCGCTCCTCGGTCAGCGGCGACAGCGTCTGCAGCAGCAGCGCGAGCAGCAGGTCGTTGACGGTGACGCCCCAGGCCGCCGCCGTCTTTCTCAGCGCGGCGACCCCGGGGGCTGCGATGCGAAAGTGCATGAATCCCATCACCGGGCTGTGGCCGC
>CAIWHR010000413.1 GCA_903912485.1 uncultured beta proteobacterium
CGGAATCGTCGCCCCCATGAGCACCCGCCGCCTCTTTGTCACCGCCCTGGCCGTCGCCGCCGCGCTCGCCGCCGGCGCGCCCGCCGTCCGCGCGGCGCCGGTCGCGCCGGGTGCCGGGCCGACGCTGCTCGTCGTCGGCGATTCGATCTCCGCCGGCTACGGTCTCGCGCCGGGCAGCGGCTGGGTCGACCTGCTCGCAGCGCGGCTCAAGGAGCGCGGCTACCCGCAGCGCGTCGTCAACGCCAGCATCAGCGGCGACACGACCGCCGGCGGGCTCGCGCGCCTTCCCGCGCTGCTCGTGCAGCACCGCCCGGCGATCGTCGTCGTCGAACTCGGCGGCAACGACGGCCTGCGCGGCGGCGACCTCAAGGCGACGCGCGCGAATCTCGACGCGATGGTGACGGCGGTCCAGCGCGCCGGCGCGAAGGTGCTGCTCGTCGGGATGCGGCTGCCGCCGAACTACGGGCCGGCGTACACGCGCGAGTTCGATGCGCTCTACGCGGCGGTGTCCGGCGCGCGCAAGGTCCCGCTGCTGCCCTATTTCTTCGACGGCTTCGGCGAGCGCAACGAGCTGTTCCAGCCGGACCGCATCCACCCGACCGCGGCGGCGCAGCCGAAGCTCGTCGACAACCTGTGGCCGGTGCTCGCGCCGCTGCTGGGCAAGCCGCGATGAACGCCGCCGGAGCGTTCCTGCGCAGCAACAAGGTCGGCGTCGACGCCATCGGCGACTACCCCGACCGCATCGACGCGCGCAGCCCGTCGGAGTTCACCCTGGACCACGTCCCGGGAGCGTGCAATCACCCGGTGCTCGACGACGCCGAGCGCGCGCGCATCGGCACGCTGCACGTCCAGGTGTCGGCGTTCGTCGCGCGCAAGGCCGGCGCCGCGGTGGTCGCGCGCAACATCGCCGCGATGCTCGAAACCGCGTTTGCCGACCAGCCGAAGGACTGGGCGCCTCTCGTCTACTGCTGGCGCGGCGGCAAGCGCAGCGGCGCGCTGGCGCACATCCTCAACGAGATCGGCTGGCGCGCCGTCCAGCTCGACGGCGGCTACCGCTCGTACCGCCGCCACGTCGTCGCGCAGCTGACCGTGCTGCCGGCGGCGTTCCGCTACGAGGTCGTCTGCGGCCTGACCGGTTCGGGCAAGAGCCGGCTGTTGGCGGCGCTCGCCGCCGAGGGCGCGCAGGTGCTCGATCTCGAAGCGCTGGCGCGGCACCGCGGTTCGCTGCTCGGCGACCTGCCCGGCGAGCCGCAGCCCTCGCAGAAGTGGTTCGAGAGCCAGCTGCTGGAAGCGCTGCAGCGCTTCGATCCGGCGCGGCCCGTGTACGTCGAGTCGGAGAGCCGGCGCATCGGCAGCGTGCAGCTCCCCGACGCGATGCTCGACGCGTTGCGCGCCGCGTCGTGCATCGTCCTGAAGACGCCCGACGCGCTGCGCGTCGCGATGCTGAAGGACCAGTACGCGCACTTTCTCGCCGATCACGCGCTCCTGACCGCGCGCCTTTCGGGGCTGCTGCAGGTGCAGGGCAGGAAGACGCTCGACCGGTGGGCGGCGGCGGCCGCCGCCG
>CAIWHR010000414.1 GCA_903912485.1 uncultured beta proteobacterium
ACCGTGAACGACACGCCCACCCTTCCCATCCGCCCCCGCATTTCCCCCGCGCTGGTCTCGGCGGCACTGGGGGATCTGGCCGCCGGCCTGCGGCTACGCGAGCTCTGGGGCATGATGGCCTGGCAGGACATCCGGCAGCGCTATCGACGCTCGGTGCTGGGGCCCCTCTGGCTGACGCTGCAGATGGGATTGATGGTCATCGGGCTGGGCGTCCTCTACGCCGGGCTCTTCGGGCAGCCGATCGACACGTATCTCCCCTTCCTCACGCTCGGGCTCATTGCCTGGATCCTGATTTCCGGCCTGTTGTCCGACTGCAGCATGTCGTTCATCGGTTCGGAGACGGTCCTGCGGCAGCTCGCGGTGCCTCTGAGCGTGTTCGTCTACCGGATGCTGTGGCGAAACCTGATCATCTTCGGACACAACATCGGCATCTACGTCGTCGTGGCGCTGGTTTTCGGAATCTGGCCGGGCGCGAACGGACTCATGGCGCTCCCGGCGCTCGCGCTGATCTGCCTCAACGGCGTTTCGGCGGGCCTGCTGCTCGGTGCCTCCAGCGCACGGTTTCGCGACATTCCGCAGTTCGTGACGAACATGGTTCCGGTGATCTTCCTGCTGACCCCCGTGCTCTGGCGCCCCGAGCAGATGACCGGGCGGGCGGCCTTCGTGCTGTTCAACCCCTTCTATCATTTCGTCGAGATCGTGCGCATGCCCCTGCTCGGCGCAGCCGCGCCGCTGAGTTCGTGGCTGACGGTCATCGGCATCACCGTGGCCGGCTGGGCCGTCACGCTGGTCTTCTTTGCGCGCTACCGCGGGCGCATCGCCTACTGGCTGTAGGATCGACCGAAATTGCCTTCGATAGATCTCGCGCACGTCACGGTTTCCTTCCCGGTGTTCGACGGCGGCGGCCGTTCGCTGAAGCGCCGCCTCATGTCGGCGACGACGGGGGGCCGGATTGCCCGCGACAGCGACGACCAGATCGCGATCTGCGCGCTCGACGACGTCTCGATGGCCGTGGGCCACGGCGATCGCGTCGGACTCATCGGCCACAACGGTGCCGGAAAGACGACGCTGCTGCGGGTCATGGCGGGCATCTACCAGCCGGTCGCCGGAACCGTCCGCGTCGTCGGCAGGGTGGTGCCGATATTCGACGTCAGCCTGGGCATGGACCCGGACCTCAACGGCTACCAGAACATCCAGCTCCGCGGCATGCTCCTGGGACTGCGCAAGGCCGAGATCCTCGCGCGGATGGACGAGATCGCCGAGTTCACCGAACTGGGGTCGTTCCTCGACATGCCGCTGCGCACCTACTCCGCCGGGATGCGCGCGCGGCTGGCGCTCGCGGTCTCCACGAGCATCGAGCCGGAGATCCTCCTGCTCGACGAGGGAATCGGCGCCGGCGACGCGACGTTCATGGAGAAGGCGAGGCGGCGCCTCGACGATTTCGTGCAGAATGCGGGCATATTCGTCCTGGCTTCGCACACCGAGTCGTTCGTCCGGCAGACCTGCAACAAGGCGGCGCTGCTCGACCACGGCCGGATCGTGTTCTTCGGCACCGTCGACGAAGCGTTCGATCGATACCATTCCTGCCCATGACGCGACCGCTCGGCGAGGCGATCGGCGCAACGGCGAGCACATTCGCCGCGGGCGACGGCCCGCTTCGCGATCTCCCCGGAAGCATGAAGCTCTCGATCGTCATCCCCTGCTACAACGAGAAGAACACGATCCGCGGCATCGTCGACGCCGTCCGCGCGGCGCCGTATGCCGACAAGGAAATCATCATCGTCGACGACGGCTCCCGCGACGGGACCCGCGACATCCTCGAAACGGAGATCGCGCCGCTGGTTCAGCGGATCATCTTCCACGACCGCAATCGCGGGAAGGGCGCGGCGCTGCGCACGGGCATCGGCGCCGCCACCGGCGACCTCGTGATCATCCAGGACGCCGACCTCGAATACGACCCGGGCGAGTACCCGCTGCTGCTCGACCCGATCCTCCAGGACCGGGCCGACGTGGTCTTTGGTTCCCGCTTCATGGGCGGGCGGCCGCATCGGGTCCTCTACTTCTGGCACAGCATGGGCAACGCGCTGCTCACGCTGACGTCGAACGTATTCACGAACCTCAATCTGACCGACATGGAGACCTGCTACAAGGCCTTCCGGCGCGAGATCATCCAGGGCATCACGATCGAGGAGAACCGCTTCGGCTTCGAACCGGAGATCACCGCCAAGATCGCCAGGACCGGGTGCCGCATCTACGAGGTCGGCATCTCCTACTACGGCAGGACGTACCAGGAGGGCAAGAAGATCCGGTGGAAGGACGGCTTCCGCGCGCTGTACTGCATCGTCAAGTACAACGTCTTCCGATGAAATTGCCCGGTCGCATCCTCGCGTGCGGCTCCCACGCCGCGGCGACGCGACCGGTGCGGACCTGCGCAGGGCGCATTCGGTCGCGAACGGTCGTCCGACGGGATGCCTAGAAGGATCGCATTCGGGCTGCTCACGGCCCTCGCCGCTGCGTCGCTGCTCGCGCTCTTCTTCCGGCCGCTGATCCTGTCGGACTTCGACGCGTTTCCCGGCGACCTGGGCGACGCGCTGCTGAACCTCTACACGCTGGAGCACTGGTACCGGTGGATCGCGCTCGGCCAGGGCCACTGGCTGGCGTCGTCGGCGTTCTTCCCGGTCGACAACACGCTGGGCTACACCGACGCGCTGTTCCTGTTCGCGATTCCGTTCGGGCTGGCGAGACACGCCGGGATGCCGCCGGTCGCCGCGTATCAGCTGACGCTCGTCGTCGCGTTGACCGTGGGCTTCGCCGCGTTCTACCACCTGCTTCGGCGCGAGTTCCGGCTGGCGCGCATTCCCAGCCTCGTCGGCTGCACGCTGGCCGTGGTCAACACCGGGCTGTACCACTCGGCGGGGCACACGCAGCTGTTCGCCGTCGGGCTGGTCCCCCTCCTGCTCATCCTGCTGGTCCGCTTCTACAGGAGCGCGAACGCGCGGCCGTCGCGGCGGGTCGCGTGGGGGGCGTCGGCCGCGCTGTTCCTTCCCGCGCTGCTCTACACGGGCTACTACGTCGCGTGGTTCAGCGTGTTCTTTCTGCTGCTGCTCGCCGCAACCTGGCTGGTCTACGACCAGCTCGCGGCGGGCGGACGCGGCCGCTCGGAGTGCACCGCATGGTGCGCGAACCACAGGCTCGAAGCGGCCGGGTACGCGTTGCTGCTCGCGCTCGGATCGGTTCCGTTCGTGCTGACCTACCTCCCGGTCCTGAAGGAAGCCGGTCCGCGCCCCTTCGACGAGGTGCTGGCGATGCTGCCGCGGTGGTACGACTTCGTCAACGTCGGCCGCGGCCACGCGCTGTGGGGAGGCTGGTGGACCCGGACCTTTCCCGAGGCGGACGCGCGGCCCCACGCCTGGGAGCTGGCGAAGGGGATTCCGCTGATCACGCTGGCGCTGTTCGTGGTGAGCGCCGTCCAGCTGCTGCGTTCGCTCCGGCGAGGCGAAGCCGCCGTCGCGGTGCCGGCGGGGGCCGACGCCGGCGGCCGCACCCCCGGTTCGCCGACGCTCCTGGCCGCGCTGGTGGCACTGGCGCTGATCCTCGCCTGCGCGCTGCAGCTGCGGGTCGCCGACGCTTCCGCGTGGTGGATCGTGTACCACGCGGCGCCCGGAGCGACCGCGATTCGCGCCGTCTTCCGGATCCAGCACGTGCTCGCGTTCGCGCTCGGATTCGTGGTCGCGGTTGCGCTCGATCGCGGGTCCGCCGGACACGGCCGCTTCGGTTACCTGGCGCCGCTGTGGAACTCCAGCCTCGGTCACGCGGTGCTGCTGGCGCTGATCGTGATCGACCAGGTCAATGGGGACGTCGCGTACGGAGGGAGCCGCGAGCAGGTCGAGGCGATGATTGCGCGCATCCCCCCGCCGCCGGCCGAATGCCGGACGTTCTTCGTCACGGTTGCGCCCGCCGACCGGTCGCCGGGGCCCGTGATCAACACCGTGGCGGCGATCATCGCGCAGCGGCTGGGCGTGCCGACGGTGAACGGTTACACCAGCAGCCCTCCGCCGGGCTGGACGCTGGCCGACCCGCATTCGCACGCGTACCTGGCCGACGTTGTCGCCTGGCTCGATGCCAACGACATCCGCCGCGGAGCGTGCCGGCTCGACCTGGCGGCGGCGCACTGGACGCCCCTCGACTCGGGGCAGATCGCGCTTCCTTTGCGGCTCGCGGCGCCGCTGGCCGACTCCGATTTCCGCGTCGACTTCGAAATGGTCGACGAAGTGACGACGATGGCGGCCGGAGAATTGCGGACCGTGCAGGTTGTCGTTCGGAATCGCGGCGCAGCGACGCTTTCGGGCGTCGGGTCCGCCGACGGAACCTTCGCGATCCGACTGTCGTATCGATGGACGGACGCCGACGGCCATTCGGCCGGATTCAACGCTCGACAGTCACTGCCTGCCCCGATCGAACCCGGCGGCGCGCTTCCGGTGACCTTTGACCTGACGGCGCCCCCGGTCGCCGGTCGCTACGCGCTCCAGCTGGACCTGGTGCAGGAGCGGGTCGCGTGGTTCCGCGACAAGGGCGCGGAACCCTTCCTCCGCCTTGTCGACGTTCGCCCGCCGCAGGCTGCGCGGCCGTGATCCGGTGCCGATGGCTCCCGCGAGCCGCGAAGCGGGCCTGCGGTCAGGGCAGGCAGCCCTCGGCGACGATGGCGGCGACCCGTGCGCCGAACTCGGGACTGGCGACGAATTGCTGGCGCACGCCTTCGCGCGTGCGCGCCCCGGTGTCGATCTGGTCGATCCAGTACTGCACCCCCGCCGGTTCGCCGCCACGGCGCAGGAACGCGTTGTAGAGGTCGCCCACGTATTGCCCGGTCGTCCGCCCCCGCCCGAGATACTCGGCACTGCCGGTGAATCCGCTCGATATCGACTCTGCCGCCGCCGCGACCTCGGCCGCCCCGACGCACTGCGCGGTGCGGAACTTCTGCAGCCAGAAGTTGAAACCGGTGGCGTCCGGCACCCGCGCCAGCAAGCCGCGGTAGAAATCCATCACCGTGTCGATCTCCTTGCGCGCAGGCACGTTGCCGAACAGGTTCTGCGTGAACACCGCAAACTCGCCCGAGAACATGAACGAAGTCACCACCACCTCACGCGGCATCCCCTGCCCGAGCAGCGCGGTCCAGTCGGCGAGCCCCTGCGCGTCCGGCGCCCGGTTGAGGAAGGCCAGGTAGAGGTCGGTCACGAACCCGGCATCGTCGCGGTTCAAGGCCAGGTACTCGCTGCTGAACAGAAACGAAGTCGCGATCGCATACCAGACCTCGTTGACGTTGGCACCCCACAGCTGCAGCGTCGCACGCACGCCTTCCCAGTCCGCCTTGCCCTGTGCCTCCGGGCCCCGCCGCAGGATCGACTGGTAGAAATGCGTCACCAGCGAACGCTCGCCGATCCCCGACAGCGGCACCGTCTGCGTACCGACGCTCGAGCCGACGGTCAAGGTCCCGGCGAGCGGGCCTTCCGCCGTCGGCCTGAACGTCACGCTCGCCAGGCAGGAAGCCCCGGCTGCCACCGTCGCACAGTCGTGTGAAACCGCAAAATGCGTCGACGCAGCCGCCGACGACACGCTCACCGCCGTACCGCCGGTGCTGGTGATCGTCACCACCCGCGCGAACGACTTCGTGTTCATCGATTGGCCTCCGAACGCCACCGTCGTCGGGCTGGGCGTCAGCACACCCAGGCACCCCGACGACGACGTGACGAAGCTGGCGTCGGCGCCGTTGCTCGTGCCGACGACGCTCGTTCCGACCACGCGAAAGTGGTACGGCGTATTGCACGCCAGTCCCGAGACCGCCGCCGACACCGCCGTTCCCGCGGCGCCGCCGGGCAGAGGGCTCTGCGCCGCCGCGACGACGCTGCCGTAGCCGGTCGTCAGCCCGTACTGGAAGCTGACCACGGTGGCGGACCCGTTGCCGTTGACCGAGCCGTTGAGCGTCGCCCCGGTCGTGGTGATCGCGCTGGCGGCGCCGGTCGTCGCCTCGGGGAGCGTGATCGACGCCGAAGCGACGGCCGCGGCGGCGTTCAGGATGCCGGCACCGCACAGCGCGGTGGTGCAGTTGCAGGCGGCCGCCTGCGGCGTCGCGTTGCAGGCCGGCCCCGGCGCGGGGAACGCGCGCGCCGTCGTCTGGATCTTCGACATCACCTGCGCCGGCGTCAGCGCCGCGTTGACCGACAGCATCAGCGACACCACGCCGCTGACGTGCGGAGTCGCCATGCTGGTGCCGGCGTAGGACTCGTAGTCGTAGCCCGACGGATTGGGGCTCGTCAGGCCGCTGTTCAGCGTCGACAGGATGTCCGGCTCGACGCCGTCGGCGTTGCCCCCGGGCGCCGCGATCTCGACCGCGGAACCGTAGTTGCTGTAGCGCGCCCGCTTGCCCGTCTTGGTCGTCGCCGCCACGGTGATGACGCCGCTGCAGCTCGCCGGACTGTACGCCGCCGCGCTGGCGTTCGAATTGCCCGCGGCGACCACGACCACGGCGTTGAGTGCCAGCGCCGCGTTGATCGCGTTCTGCGACGCCGTGTCGCAGCTGCCGCCGCCGCTGAGGCTCAGGCTCAGCACCCGCGCCGGATTGGCGTTCACCGGCAGGCCGGCGACGCTGCCGCCCGCCGCCCAGACCATCGCCGCCGCCACGTCGCTGGTGTAGCCTCCGCACTTGCCGAGCACTCGCAGCGGCACGATCTTGCCCACCCAGTTGATGCCGACGACGCCGATGCCGTTGTTGGGCACCGCGCCGATGGTTCCGGCGACGTGCGTGCCGTGCCACGAGCTGTCGCTGGCGCCGCATCCCTGGAACCAGGTGTAGGGCGGGGCGATGACGCCGCCGGTGTTCTCCGCGCTGGTCACCCAGTCGCCCGGATCGGACGCGTCGGCGTCGCGGCTGGTCATTGCCGGCGCCATTGCCGACCAGGTGCAGGGCCCGGGCTGGTCGTCGTTGGCGACCGCGCAGTCGGCAATCATGTCGTAGCCGGCGGCGAAACGGCCGGCGAGGTCCGGGTGACCCAACAGCGCGCCGGTGTCGATCACCGCGACGTTGATGCCGACCGCACCGGTGGTGATGTCCCAGGCCGCGGGCATGTTGATGCCGCCCACCGGGTCGAACAGGTCCCACTGGTAGGCGCCCCCGCAGGCGGCGGCGCCGGCCGACGCGTAGCACGGGTCGGTCGGCACCAGCTGCGCGGTGAGGATGTAGTCGGGCTGCGCGTAGTCGACGTCGGGCTGCTGCGCGATCCGCGCCGCGATCGCCTCGACCTCGTCGATCGGCAGTCGCTGCAGCATCTGCAGCACGTTCGACCCGTCGTGGCCGCCGCGCGACCATGCCAGCGGCACGCCGGCCAGTCCCTCCAGGCCGCGAACGCGCGCGGCGTCGAGCGGCAGCCCGGTGCGGGCGATCGACGACAGCGCGGCGTCCTTGTACTTGACGATGAGGCGGTCGGTCGGCCGCCCCGCCGTCGCCGGGATCGGCGCACCGGGCGCGACGTTGGCGTACACGACGCCGGGGTCGAGCCGGATGCGGTTGATCGCCGCGCGCGCAGCGTCGTGATCCAGCGCGGCGGGCAGCACCAGCGTGAATGCGCCGTCGCGGGTGCGCGCGCCCGGCGCGAACGGCACGCCCAGCGCCGCCTGCACCGTCCGCTGCATCGCATCGGGCAGCTCCAGCGCGCCCGGCGCCAGCATTTCGTCCTGGACCTTGACGACGATCGCGTCGACGGCCTGCGCCGAGGCCGCCACCGGCGCCAGCAGCCCCAGCGCACAGCACGCCGCGGTCATCCACCTGCGGATCGATTTCATGGACCTGCCTCGGGCAGCACTGGGGTTCGGGAGCGGGGCTGGGGTTTCGCGTGTCGGCATGAGCAGGATGGTCGATTCGGGAAAGCCGGAACGATGGGTCGCGGCCGACGACCGCACATGTCCGGGCTCGCGCGGCATTTTGCGCCATTTTCCTTCATGCCGCGTTGATTTCGGACAGGCAGGAACGCCTGCGCTGCCGGAACCGGCGCAAAGCGGCGGCGCCGGCCCGTCGCAGCGGCCGCGACCTGCGCCAAGCGCGCGCGGGAGTTGCCTGAATCTACGGCGGCTGGCCGGCAATCCTGAGGGCGTCATCGCCAAAGTGCAGCGCGCGTGCCGCGTTTGACAGCAGCATTCGGTCCTGGTCGTGCGTCAGCAGGTAGGCGACGCCGGCCGCCGCCTCATCCGCATCCGCGTAGTGGAGTCCGCAGCGCGCCGCGCGGCAGGCCCAGGTCAGTCCTTCGCTCGCCGCCGGAACGATCAGAGGCAGCCCGTATGCCGCCGCCAGTGCGAGCGCTTCCTCCACGTCTGCCCGGTCGTCGACGACCCACAGCGCGAGCGCCGAGCGCAGCTGCGCTGCGGTCAGCCACTCGCTCATCGTCACCCTGACCGGAACCTCCGGGCAGTAGCCCGCGATCAGGTCCAGCGCCAGCGCGGCGTCGGCGTGCACGCGGTCGCCGAAGCAGGCCACCAGGGGGGACTGCGGCCGCAGCGGACTGCTCTGCCTTCCGGCGCTCGAGTAGACGCCGAGCAGTTCCCCCACCTGCGCCTGGAGCGAGCACGGCGAGATCCGCCGCCGGCCGTCGCGACCCATGCGCTCCGGCAGGTCGGGGTGATCGACGAACCTCGACATCCTCTCGGCAAGCTGCGCCGCATCTCCCGCCGTGAACAGATACCCGGTCACTCCGTCGGCGACCAGCTCGCAGTTGCCCCCCATGTCCGACGCGATCACGGCACAGCCGCTCGCCATGGCCTCGGTGATGGAGACCGGCTGGTTCTCGCGCCAGATCGACGGCAGCACGAGGACGTCGGTTTCGGCGTAGACGTCGTCGATGCGGCTGTTGTCCACCTTTCCCCAGAAGCGGACACGCCGCGCCCATCCGTTGGCCGCGAGCACGCGTTCGTAATCGGCGCGCTCCTCGCCGTCGCCGACGAGATTGATCCGCAGGTCGGCGCGCGAACTGACGAGCGGCAGCGCCTGCAGCAGCGTGTGGACGCCCTTGTGCCGGCCGAAGTGGCCGATGAACGAGAAGCGCAGCGGGCCGTCGCTGCGGACGCGCCGGACCTTGGCGAAGCGCTCCACGTCGATGCCGTTCCAGACCACGTGCATCCTGCCGGCCGGGAATCCCGCCGCGACGTAGCTGTCGGCGAGATAGCGGCTGGGCGACACGAAGGCGTCGACGCTGCCGGCAAGGAGGGCGAAGCTGTCCTGACGCATCCGCATCGGGATCCTTCGGCCGCGCCCGTCGTCGATGACCTGCTGGCACCGGCGACAGGCCGTCGCGTCCTCGCACTGCTCGCCCTCGGTCACCAGCGCGGTGTTCTTGAAGCAGTACCCCCAGTGGTCGTGCAGCGTGACGACGGTGGTCGCCCCCGCTTCGCGCGCGAGGTGGACTATCTTCACCGACAGCCCGATCAGGTTGTGGAAATGCACGACGTCAGGCCGGAAGTCCGAAACCAGCGCGGCGAACGAGGCTTCCACCGCCGGGTGGCAGAAATTCGCGTGCGCCGGGTTGAAGTCGTCGGCCGTCAGCCGAATCCGCCGGACGGGAATGCCGTCGCAGTCGCCGTCGGCCGTCGCGTAGCGCGGCGCGGTGCCGCGGGTGTCTCCCGCAAACGCCCTGACCTCGTGGCCGGCGGCGCGCAGCGTCAGGCCCTGGTAGTGCGCGATGAGTTCGGCGCCACCGACGAAGTCCGGCGGGTAGGCGTTGCTGCAGATCAGGATTCTCATGGCCGGCCGCGGGCAAGGCAATGCGCGGACAGCTGCGCGCCGGCGATCGCTCGCCGGGGAGCGAAGGACTTGCCCTGCGACCTTCGGGGATCAGTCATCGGATTGCCCTCGGGGCTGCGCGCAGTGCCTTTCGTGCATCTCCGCGAACGTTCGTCCGGCCGACGCGCGAACGGCCAGCGGCCCCCGTCGGCGCGCCGGCCCCAGCCATGCCAGCGCCAGTCCGCCCCACATCTGGCCGTCGCCGCCTCCACCGTGCTCGACCACCCGACCGGGTACGAAATCGACGTCGACCCAATGCACGTAGGGCGATCTGGACCACTCCGCCGTCAGCATCCCCCGGCGGCACTCCGGGTTGAAGCCGTCGTGCAGCAGCATCACCAGCGGCTTCGTGGGCACGTAGTCGAGCATGATCTCGATGTCCCGGCGGATGCCGGCGGCCGAATGGTCCCCGTCGATCAGCACGAACTCGGGCGGGAGATCGGCGGCGTCCAGTTCCTCGAGCAGGACCGGGAGCAGGTCGCTGCTCGTGCCCGTGAAAAAACTCACGTTCCCGAACTGCGCAAACTTCGCCGGGACCGAGGGATCGATGTCGATCGAGAACACGGCGCCCGCGCACTGCGACAGCAGCGAAAGGCTTCCGCCCCGGTACGTGCCCACCTCGATCGCGCAGACCGGCTTGAGCCGATGCAGCACCGCCGTCATCGCCAAGCGCTCGGAGTCGTTCATCTGCCAGTCGCCGGCAAGGCAGCCCGGATAGAGCAGATCGGCAAGGCTCGGCACGCGGTCGATGCGGTTCGCCGCGGGAGCCGGCGGTGCCGCAGCGTCGCGCGCTGCCGCCCCGGCCCCGGCGATCGCCTGCAGGAACTCGTCGGCGTACGCGCTCCAGGTCTTGATCGGCCGCCCGACTGCGCCGGCCGTCAGACGGGCGCGCAGACCGTCGTCGGTCGCCAGCAGCTCGACCGCGCCCGCCAGCGCGTCCGCGTCGGTGACGTCGGCCGTCAGGCAGCCGCCGCCCGACGCCAGCTCGCGCATGACGCCGTCGCTGTGGCAGAGGCAAGGTTTGCCGTGCCAAAGGCTCTCGAGGATGGGCATGCCGAACCCCTCGATCACCGACGGGTAGACGGTGAAGCTGCAGTCGCGATAGGCGCGGTGCAGCTCGGCATCGTCGACGATGCCGAGCCAGCGGATGCGGGCGTCCCGCCCGCACTCGTCGGTGACGCGGCGCACGATGTCGTCGCCGCCCGCGTAGCGGTTCCCGACGAGCGTCAGCGACCACCGGATGTCCGGCCGCCGCTGCGACAGCAGCTTCATCGCGTCGAGCAGTCCTGCGTGGTTCTTGCGCGGCTCGAGCGTCGATACGCAGAGGATCGACACGACGTCGCCGACGCGCCCGCCTGCGTCCCGGTGCCTTGCCGCGCCCCCGAACTCACCGGGCAGCAGCACCGTCGCGACGGTCGGCGCTGCGACACCCCGTTCGGCCCAGAACCGCGTCAGGCAGTCGGCGGAAAAGCCGGAGATCGGCACGACCAGGTCGCACTCGCCGAGGCCCGCCATGTAGCTTGCGTGATTGTCGCGGATCTCCCGGTCCTGCACCAGATCCGGACGCAGCACGGGGATCGCATCGTAGAAGATCGCGGCAATGCGCAGTCCCTGCGCTCGGGCGAAGGCGCGCAGCGGCTTCCCCCGGGTTTCGAGCACGGTCTCGGTGAGCAGCAGCCAGTCCGGCGCGCGCGCCGCCGGCTGCGCGCCGCCCAGAACCGGCTCCCGCGCCCCCTGCGGCGACCGCTTCGCGTCGTCGGCGATGACGGGACCGTTGAACGCCGAAAGGAGCTCGTACTCGCGGTCGTCGGGAAAGACGTAGACCCGGGCCGCGTCGTCCCACACCGCGAACAGCGGGTCGCAGAATTGCTGCAGCTCGCGGGCCAGGCGCCGCGTGACGCGAACCACGCCGGAATTGGCCTCGTCCCGCGCGGCGTTCGAGACGTCGATCATCAGCCGCGGCCGGCCGGCCCGCGCGCGAGGCGCGAGCTCGGTCAGCATGGATTCGTACTGGTCGACCGCCCTTTCCCACGCGAACGCCGCGCGAAACCGCCGGCGCGACTCGGCCGCGTCAGCCGAGACCGGGGCGCTCCCCGCGAGCAGCGCGAGCGCCTTGGCCGCGATCTCGGTCTCGTCGCGGCACAGAAACCAGCGATCCATTATCACTTCGCGGTGCGCGCCGACGTCGAGCGCGAGAACCGGCTTGTCCAGCCACTGCATCTCGACCAGCGGCAGATTGAAGCCCTCCCAGCGCGAGACCGAGATGCCCAGGCGGGCCGCCTGCATCCAGCGCTGCAGCTCCGCGTCGTCCGGAAACCCGATCGGCAGCACGTGCTCGCGGTATCGGTCGGGAATGGCCGCCGACTGCGCGTCGGCAAGGATGGCGACGACGCATCGGGCTCCGGCCTGCAGCAGTCGATCCGCGATGCCGTAGACGGCCTCGGAGTTCTTGTAGCAGCCCGGCTCCCAGCGTCCGAGATTCAGGATCACCGCACGAGCGTCGACCGTCGCCTCGAGCGCGTCCGGAACACGATCGCGGCGCGGATCGGTGCTCACGGTTCCGCCCGCCCAGATGCCCATCGCCATGTGATCGGCACCGAGCAGTATCGGCGTCACGGCAACGCCGGCGCCGTCCGGCACGCTCTGCGTGTCGGCGATGAAACGGCTGATCGGCGCAATGCGGGAAACGCCCGGAAGGTATCGGCGGCGCAAGTCCCTGACCTTTTCCTGCACGACCCGCGCGCCCGCGTCGAATCCGTCCAGGGGAACGGCGCCGCAATCGACGAACACCGTCGCGCATCCGAGCCGCTCGAACACGGGAATCGCCGCGAAGAACGGCCAGCCGCCGATCACGGCGACGTCCGGCCTGTCCTCGCTCCGGAAAAGGGCGCTCCAATGCCCGGCGATCCACTCGGCCGTGAACTCGTTGAGGTTGAGGTAACCGTCGCGCCCTTCCGGCACGGTGATCACGCTGGCGGCGAAGGACTCGGCGACGACGCGGTCGAACCGGTTGGCCATCACCGCGACGCGATGCCCGCGCGCGGCCAGCCCCTGGCCCAGGATGATCAGCGCGCGGTCGACGCCGAACCTGAACAGCAACCGCTCGTTGCAGATCAGGACGTTCATCGGCGCCGGGGACCCGAATGCGCGCCGGCGTTCGCCTTTGCGGCGTGCGTCTGACGAAGATCGCAGGCCAGATCGTCGATCCGGGCCTCGTCGGCGTCCAATCTCCGCTTCAGCTCGTGCTCGCGCTGGAAGAGCGCAGCCTCCAGGCGCTCGTGATTGGCGACGATCTCCGGCAACCGGATGACGTACTGGATCATGCCGACGAGCCGGCCCACGACCGGCACGCGCCGCACCGTGCGCAACGCGAACCGCAGCGCGAGGCCGCGGACCCTCACACCCCCCGCCCGCCCCTCCGCCGAGAACCGAATGCGGCCGAGAATCTCGATCTTCGCCCATCGTCCGGAGCGAAGCGCGGCCAGAAATTCGGCGCGGCCGGTGACGTCGGGTTCGCGCCCGAGAAGGGCGCGGTAGGCGTGGCGCACGAATTCGTCGTCGTGATACTGCAGAAAGTCCGCCAGCCGATACCCGTCCGCCGGCGCTGCCGGGTCGCCGGGAGCAGGCCTGCCGGGCAACGCGATCGACGCCGCGGCCCCGCCCGTCGATTCGCCTGCCGCCGGTCGATTGCGGTCCGCCCCGCCCGCAGGCCGCGGCCGCTCGATGCTCTTCCTGTGGGCCACCGTCGCCCGGACCCGCCGCATCATCGCTTCGACGTCCGGCAGGCCGGGCGGCCCGGGCTGCGGGCGCGCGCCCCCCTGCACCGGCCCCCCCGGCCCGGCTCGCTGCCCCTGCTCGTGCAGGCGGGCTTTCTGGAGTGCCACTTCCTCGCGGATACGCCGCTTCATGTCGTCCATGTCCACTTCCCGATCATCCTGCACGCACCGCCGGCCGGTCGCATCGCGATCCCGCCGGAAAGCCGTCGCCATGATGCCCGAACAAGGGCCGGTGCCGCCGGCGCAGGGTCCGATATTCCGGGCAAGTCTTCATCGCCGCCGCAGCATCGACCCGATCCGGGCGACCGACATCCTGACCCGGTGCGGAACGGCGCGAACGACCGTCAAACCCGCGCCGAGCGTCGACGTCGTCGACGCCCGCTTGCGGTCGATCAGCCAGTCTTCCAGAACCGCGTACGCGTGGTTGACCACCCACCGGTCCGGAACCCGGCCTTGCGACTTCATGAACATGGCCTTGATTTCCGCATGAACCTGCACTCGGGATCCGAGCGTCTTGCCGCCACGGTGCAGCCGGGAGCCTGCGAGCTTCTCCGGCAGGTACGAAAACCGTGCCCCCGCGGCGCCGAGGCGCAGCCAGAGTTCGTAGTCCATGCAGAAGTCCAGCGATTCGTCGAGCAGTCCGTGGGCTTCGACCACCCGCCGCCTGAAGAACAGCGCCGGCTGGCAGATGAAGCAGGTCTCCCGAAGGCGCTCGAGGCTCCACGACTCGGTCGGGTACGGCTCCAGCGCGCGGCCTTCCGCATCGATGTGATCGGCCATGCCGTAGACCACGTCGACGTCGGGGTTGGCGGCGAATGCGGCCGCGGCGCAGGCGATCGCGCCGGGATAGTAGACGTCGTCGGCGTTCAGCCAGCCGACGATGTCGCCGTCGGTGGCCCGGATTCCCTGATTGACGGCGTCGGACTGCCCCTTGTCGCGTCTCGACACCCAACGCAGCGGCGGACCGAAGCGCCCGAGTATCTCGACGGTCTCGTCGCTGCTCCCGCCATCGTAGACCACGTGCTCGATCGCCACGCCGGGCGCAAGCTGCGCGGCGACGCTCTGCAACGTGCGCTCGATGAAGCGCCCCTGGTTCAACGACGGCGTGACGACGCTGACCTTCACCGCCGCACCTCGTCGACCCGGTGCGGGCGCGGGCCCGCGCCACCTTCGCCGTGGCTTCGGCCGCGCGACGTCATCGCCACGGCTCCCGGCGCCCGCGCAGGACCTGCTCGAAAACGCCCAGGTACTCGAGAATCATCCGGTCGGCGTCGGAGAAATGCACCGCCCGACGGTAGCCCGCCTCGATCAGGCGCAGCCGCAGCGGATGGTCGAGCACCAGGTCCAGCAGCGCCTGCGCGATGGCGTCCGGCCGCCGGGGATCGAACAGCAACGCGGCATCTCCGGCGACCTCCGGCAGCGACGTCGCATCGCTGCAGGCGACGGGCACGCCGGCCGCCATCGCCTCGACGACCGGCATCCCGAAGCCCTCGTACAGCGAAGGAAAGATCAGCCCGCCGGCACTGGCCAGCACCGTCGTGAATTCGCCGTCGCCGAGGTAGCCGGGAAAGGCGACCCGGTGCGCCAGGCCGAAAGCGGCCGCTGCGCTGCGGACGAAATCCCTGCGCGCACCGGGCACTCCGGTGCAGACCAGCATCGTGTCGGGCGGCAAACCCCTGGCGCAGGCCATTCCGAACGCAGCGAGCAGCATCTCGTGGTTCTTGTGACGCCAGAAGTTCGCCGGATAGAGCAGGTAGTTCCGCGCGACCAGTCCCAGCCGATCCAGGACCTCCGCGGCCCGCGTTGCCGACGGTGGCGGGCGCTGCTTCATCCGCAACGCGATGGTCGTGATCCGGTCCGGCGCCAGCCGGCCGCAGGCGATCGCCGACGCCCGCGTGCAATCCGATATCGCGACCAGCATCGCGGCCCTGCCGCAGGCATCGACGAACGCACCCCTCCTGTGGGCGCGATCTTCCGGCTCGAAGAACTGCGGGTAGTCCGCAAACTGGAGATCGTAGATCGTGCACACCGTCGGGACGTTTCGCACCGAAAAGACCGGCGCGGTGAACGGGCAGAAGAGCAGGTCCGCGCCGATCCGGCTCAGGATCCGACGCCGTCCAAGGCGCTTCAGCCGTCGGCTCACATGGTAGGCTCCCTGCGCAAACCGCCTCCGGACGACGCCCGGCAGCCGGGAACCGAGGGTTCCGGACCGGCTGCGCGCATCATCGATGCCGGCGCCCGGATCCGGCGCCCCCACCAACGTCACCCGGCGCAGGTTGCCGCGATCGAGCGTCGCCAGCTCCTGGTGCGAACTGGCCCGGGTGAGAAGCACGAATTCGGCCTTCGGCGCCATGCGCGCCAGCCCGGAGATCAACTCGAGCACGAAGGGCTTGGCGCCGCCGTTTTCTCCACCGGGGAGAACCGCGGTCACGTCGATGCAGATGGTCAACAACGCCGGAAGCCGCTCACGTTGCCGGGACCTGATTCCATCGGCAGCGGGGGGCTGCCAACGGTCGCGGGGCGCGCATCGGTCCCGGACGCGTCTTCGTCGATGTCGTCTGCCGGCGCCGGGAAGCATGGCGTCGGATCGCGTCGGGGGTGGCCGGGCGCTTTCTGCTCATTTTCCTGCGGGTTCGGAAACGGCTATCATAGACCATTTGCGTGCGTCATCCGCGGTGCGGCGCTGCGAATGGGTGCTGCGTATGGGTGCTGCGCTTCGCGCGCCGGCAGTCGCCCCGCGAGCCGTCGCTGTCGACCGGCTCGACGGGAGGACCGGTCCGGGGCGCTGAATTGATGCACATCGGCTTCGACATTTCACAGACCGGCTCGGGCATGGCCGGCTGCGGCTTCTTTGCCCATGCGCTGATCAGGGCGATCCTGCAGCTGGCGCCCGGGCATCGGTATTCGCTCTACCCGGGCTTCGGCGACTTCTACATCGACGCGACGATGCCTTTCAGGCGCCGCTATTCCGGCCGCGACGTGCGCTACGGGCCCAGGCATTTCACGCGGGAGGCGGCTCGCGCCTTCTGGACCGGAAGCGGCGCGGAAGCGGCGCTGGGCGCGCCGGACATCGTGCAATCCAACAATTTCTGGTGCCCGGTCCAGCTGGCATCGAGCCGGCTGATCTACACCTTCTACGACATGGGCTTCGCGGTGAACCCCGAGTGGACGACCGAAGCCAACCGGCTGGGGTGCTTTGAAGGTATATTCCGCTCGGCGATGGCGGCCGACTGGGTGGTCGCCATTTCGCATGCATCGCGGGCGCACTACCTCCAGGCGTTTCCCCACTTTCCAGCCGACCGCATCCGGGTGATTCATCCCTGTTCCAGGTTCACCGATCCATCGGCGACGGGCAGGCGGCCGAAGGCTCTCGCCGGTGTCGCCCCCGGCGGATTCTGGCTGACCGTGGGCACCATCGAGCCGAGAAAGAACCAGCGCCGTCTCGCCCAAGCCTACGCCGGCTACCTGGCCCGCGGGGGAGCCCCGATGCCGCTGGTGTTCGCCGGCGGCAGCGGATGGCTGATGGAGGATTTTCGCCGGCAGCTGGTCGACCTGGGAATCGCCGACCGGGTCCTGATGGCGGGCTACGTGACCGACGACGAACTGATCTGGCTGTACCGGAATTGCCACGCCAACCTCTATCCTTCGCTGTTCGAGGGCTTCGGCCTGCCCGTGCTGGAGGGCATGCAGTACGGCGCGCCGACGCTGGCCAGCAGCTCCACCTCGATCCCCGAGGTCGCCGGGGTTGCCGCGATCCTCGTCGCCCCGGAAGATACGGAGGGCTGGACCCGGGCGATGCTCGGCCTGGCGGCGGATGTCGGCGCGCGAGACCGGCTGCGCGCCGCCGCGCTGGAGCAGTCGGCCCGCTTCGACTGGAAGCGCAGCGCCGGCGACCTGCTGAGACTCTACGACGAAGCGCTGGCCTCTCCCAAACGACGCGTGACGACATGAAGAAGGCGCTGATCACCGGCATCACCGGACAGGACGGCTCTTTCCTGGCCGAATTCCTGCTGGCGCGGGGATACGAGGTCTTCGGGCTGGTGCGGCGCGAGAGCTGGTATCGCGCCAACAATGCCAGCCACCTTGCCGGCCGCGTGCACGTGCTCTTCGGCGACATGGCGGAAGGGATCGACATCTCCGCAGCGCTGCAGGACGCCATGCCCGACGAGATCTACAGCCTGGCGTCGCAGTCCCGCCCGGGCGAGTCCTGGGCCCGTGCACCGGAGACGCTCCTGATCAACGGCATGGGGGCCATCCGGCTGTTCGAGGCGGTGCGGCACGTCTGCCCGCGCGCCCGCGTCTACCACGCGGCGTCGTCGGAGATGTTCGGCCCGGCGCAAGGCCTGGCGCAGAACGAGGACACGCCGTTCAAACCGGCCAACCCCTACGCGGCGGCCAAGGTCTACGCGCACCACATGGTGCGGATCTACCGCGAGAGCTACGGCCTGTTCCTGGCCAGCGGCATCCTGTTCAACCACGAAAGCGAGCGTCGCCCGCTGCACTTTCTGACGCAGAAGGTTGCCCACGGAGCGGCCTGTGCCGCGCTCGGCATCGACGATTCCCCCGACCTGAACGAGATGGGCCGGCCGGTCGTTCGGCAGGGCCGGCTGGCGCTGGGCAACCTGGAGATTGCGCGGGACTGGGGCTACGCCGGCGACTTCGTGAGAGCGATGTGGATGATGCTGCAGCACGACGTTCCGGACGACTTCGTGATCGGCACCGGCCGCCTGCACACGCTGCGCGAGCTGTGCGAAACCGCGTACCGCTGCGTCGATCGCGATTGGCGCCGGCACGTGGTCAGCGACCCCGAACTGATGCGTCCGCTGGAGTCGGGCCAGACGCTGGCCGACCCGGCGAAGGCGCGCAGGCTGCTGGGCTGGGAGCCGACGGTCGGCTTCGAGGAAATGGTCAAAAGGATGGTTGACGCGCAGGTCGCACGGCTGCGCAATCTCTCGCCGGGCTCCCCTTGAGCTCCCGCGCCACGCAACTCCAGTCGAGGACCACGCAATGAAACGGGCATTGATCACCGGCATCACCGGCCAGGACGGATCGTACCTCGCCGAACTCCTGCTCGAGAAAGGCTACGAGGTCCACGGCATCAAGCGCCGCACCTCGCTGCTCAACACCGACCGCATCGACCACCTCTACCAGGATCCCCACGAGACCGGCCGCCGCTTCATCCTGCACCACGGCGACATGACCGACAGCTCGAGCCTCGTGCGCATCATCCAGCACGTCCTGCCCGACGAGATCTACAACCTCGCCGCGCAGTCGCACGTGGCGGTGAGCTTCGAGGAGCCGGAGTACACGGCGAACTCGGATGCGCTGGGAGCGCTGCGCGTGCTGGAGGCGATCCGGATCCTGGGGCTGGAGAAGAAGACCCGTTTCTACCAGGCGTCGACCTCCGAACTCTACGGCCTGGTCCAGGAGACTCCGCAGAAGGAGACGACGCCGTTCTACCCGCGCAGCCCCTACGCGGTGGCAAAGCTCTACGCCTACTGGATCACCGTCAACTACCGTGAAGCGTACGGCATCTACGCGTGCAACGGCATCCTGTTCAATCACGAATCGCCGGTCCGCGGCGAGACCTTCGTCACCCGCAAGATCACGCGGGCGCTGGCGCGCATCAAGCTCGGCCTGCAGGACGGCGTCTTCCTGGGCAACCTCAACGCGCGGCGCGACTGGGGACACGCCAAGGACTACGTCGAGATGCAGTGGCTGATGCTGCAGCAGGACAAGCCCGAGGACTTCGTGATCGCCACCGGCAGGCAGTACAGCGTGCGCGAATTCGTCGCCGCCGCGGCGGCCGAGATCGGCCTTTCGGTCAGCTGGAGGGGGGAAGGCGTCGACGAAAAGGGCTACGACGCCCAGGGCAGATGCATCGTCACCGTCGACCCGCGCTACTTCCGCCCGACCGAGGTCGAGACGCTGCTGGGCGACGCGACCAAGGCGCGCGAAAAGCTCGGCTGGACGCCGAAGATCAGCTTCGCGGAACTGGTCGGCGAGATGATGCGCGAAGACCTCAAGGCCGCCGAGCGCGACGACCTCGTCAGGAAGCACGGCTACTCGACGTATGACCACCACGAGTAGCCGCGCCGACGCGGCCGCGATCACTTGACGGGCCGGGACCCGATCGAGCGCCACCAGACGGATCGCGGCCATGCGAGCCACCACTTGAACGGGACGCTTCCGTAGTGTTCGCGCACCACCGCAATCGCCTCGAGGCAATGCTGCCGGCGCTGCAGGCGCGTCTTGGTGGCGTCGTGATCGCGATTGACCGCGACGTCCTGCGCGACGTAGCCCGGCACGCCGCAGCAGCGGTAGATTCGCCACCACAGATCGTAGTCCAGCGCCAGCTGCAGCTCCTCCCGAAGGCCGCCGACGCGCTCCCACGCCGAGCGGCGGATCAGCGTTGCCGGCTGGGACACGATGCAGCGGACGGCGAGGCGGTACTCGCCGAAAGCCTGCGTCCAGACGCGTCGCGTCGGCCGCAGGTCCGGGCCGGCGTTCCAGGCGCGGCCGTAGGCCATCGGCCACTCCGGGTGCGCTTCCAGCGCGTCGATCAGGATGCGCAGTCCGCCGGGCAGCAACGCGTCGTCGGAATTGAGCCAGCAGACGTAGGGCGCCGCGCCGCGGGCGATGCCCTCGTTGATGGCCGACGCCTGGCCGCGGTCTTCGCGGCTGCGGAATCCGGCCAGGCGGGGAAGCCACGGCTCGACGTTCTTCAGCGTGCCGTCGGACGAACCTCCGTCGGCGACGTAGACCTCGACCGGAACGTCCTGCGCGAATATCGACGCCAGCGCATCGCCGATGAACCGCCCCTGGTTGAGCGACGGCACCGCGATCGTGACCAGCGGCGTGGGGGACGATTTCATCATGCCCGTCGTCGTGCTCCGGCATCCGGCGCGTTCGCTGCGCCGGTGCGTATTGTAGCCGGACCCGTGGCGAGCGCCGGTCCGCGCGTGCCCGATCCCGCCGCCGAAGCCGCCCGACGGTTTTCCGCGGGCCGGGTGCCCAGGCGTTGGCGATGCGCATCGCGCTGATTCACGACTGGCTCGACACCTGGCGCGGCGGCGAGAATGTCCTCGCCGAACTCGTCACGATCTTTCCGCAGGCCGACCTGTTCGCGCTGGTCGACTTCCTGCCGGAGGACTGGCGATCGCGCCTCGGCGGCAAGCGCGCGCGCACGTCGTTTCTGCAGGAGCTTCCGTTCGCCCGGACCCGCTTCCGCCATTACCTGCCGCTGATGCCGCGGGCGATCGAGTCGCTCGACGTCGGCGCCTACGATCTGGTGCTTTCCTGTTCGCACGCGGTGGCCAAGGGCGTGCGCACGCGGCCCGACCAGTTCAGCGTCTGCTACTGCCTGACGCCGATGCGCTATGCGTGGGACATGTCCGAGCAGTACCTCGCCGCCAGCAGCCTCGGCCGCGGGCCGGCGGCGCCGCTGGCGCGGGCACTGCTGCGCCGGCTGCGCGGCTGGGACCTGCGGACGAGTTCGAGAGTCGACCGCTACGTCGCGATCTCGGGGCACATCCGCGAGCGCGTCCGGCGCTGCTGGAATCGCGACGCGACGGTGATCCACCCGCCCGTCGACGTCGCGTACTTTTCCCCCGATCCGGCCGTTCCTCCGCCGGCAGCGCGCGGCTATTACGTCACCGCATCGCGCTGGGTGCCGTACAAGCGCGTCGATGCGATCGTCGCCGCATTCGACCGGCTGCCCGGCCGCCGGCTGATCGTGGTCGGCGACGGCCCGGAAGCGCGCCGCGTCCGCGCCGCCGCGGGCGCCAACGTCGAGTTCGTCGGCGAGGTGCCGCGAGAGCGGCTGCGCGACCTCCTGCGCGGCGCGAGGGCGTTCGTGTTCGCCGCCGACGAGGACTTCGGCATCCTCCCGGTCGAGGCGCAGGCCTGCGGCACGCCGGTGATCGCCTACGGCCGCGGCGGAGCGCTCGAGACCGTGATCGGCGAAGGCGCCGGCAGGACCGGAGCGTTCTTCCGCGAGCAGACGCCGACCGCGATCGCCGCGGAGATAGCGCGCTTCGACGACGCGATCGCGGGTCTCGACCCGGCGGCCTGCGTGCGCAACGCGCAGCGATTCGCCAGCGAGCGCTTCCGGCAGGAGATGAGCGCCTTCATTGCCGACGGTCATGCCGATTTCCGCGCCGGAAAGCGATAGCCGATGGCCATGCACCGGCGCCTGCTGAAGCCCCACGCCTCGCTGTTCGTCGCGATCCTGCGCGCCAGCGACCCGCTGGCGACGGTGCTGGCCGGCGTCGGCGCCTACGTGGCGTACTTCGGGTACGTCCCGATGCCCGAACACTATGTGCTGTTCCTTGCCGCGGGTGCGCTGGCGGTCGGCGCGCTTTTTCCGCTGTTCCGGCTGTACGAGCCGCAGCGCGGCAACCCCGTGATCGAGGAGGTGAGGCGCCTGTTTCTGGCGTGGCTGCTGGTGGCCGGCCTGGTCGGGGTCGCCATTTTCGCCACCAAGACGGGCGACGCCTACTCGCGCGTCTGGGTGACCATGTCGCTCGCCGGCGGTTTTGCCGCCACCGCCGTGCTGCGTCTTTCCGCGCGCCTCTTCCTGCGCGCGCTGCGCCGCCGCGGCCTCAATCAGCGTCACATCGCCATCGTCGGCGCGGGACAGCTCGGCCGGACCATCGCCGAGCGCCTGCAGGCGGCGACCTGGGCAGGCTACGTCGTCACCGGATTCTACGACGACGACCAGGCCAAGATCGGCACCGAGATCGCCGGCTGCCGCGTCCTCGGCTCGCCGGACCTGCTCGCCAGCGAACAGGATGTCGGCGCGATCGATCAGGTGTGGATCGCGCTGCCGCTGCGGGCGGAGCGACGCATCCGGGACCTGCTGTCGTCGCTGCGCTCGTCGTCGATGGAGGTCCGGTTCGTGCCCGACATCTACAGCTTCCACCTGCTCAACCACTCGGTCACCGAAATCACCGGATTCCCCGTGGTGTCGCTGACCCGGACGCCGATGTCGGGCACCAACCGCATCGTCAAGGCGGTCGAAGACCTGGCCGTCGCAGCGCTGCTGCTGGTCCCGGCGCTTCCGCTGATGGCGTTGATCGCCATCGGAATCCGCGTCACTTCGCCCGGCCCCGTCTTCTACCGCCAGAATCGGGTCACCTGGAATGGCGAGACCTTCGTGATGCTCAAGTTCCGGACGATGCCGGTGGATGCCGAAGGCGCCTCCGGCCCGGTGTGGTCGAAGCCGCTCGAGCACCGTGCGACGCGCTTCGGCGCGTGGCTGCGCCGGCTGAGTCTCGACGAGTCGCCGCAGCTGTTCAACGTGCTGAAAGGCGAGATGTCGCTCGTCGGCCCGCGGCCCGAGCGGCCGGAATTCGTCGAGCAGTTCCGGCGCCAGATTCCGGGCTACATGCAAAAGCACCTGGTGAAGGCCGGCATCACCGGCTGGGCGCAGATCCACGACCTGCGCGGCAGCACCGACCTCGTGCGCCGCGTCGAGTACGACCTCTTCTACATCGAGAACTGGTCGGTGTGGCTTGACCTGCGCATCCTCGCGCTGACGTTCGGCCATGTGCTGCGCAGCCGGAACGCGCGCTGAATCGCGCGCCGATTGCCGGCCGCCGGGATTCATCTAATATTCCGTGGTGCCGGGCCGCGCATCGCGCGGGACGGCGCCACTCAGGCGACGCGAACTCCTTGGACTCCGGCAGCAACCCGCAACCTCCAACGGCCGTGCCCCTCGGCAACGAAGGCGCGGGCACGCTGCCTGCCGCGGCGACGGAAGCCGGCGCCGTCGCCGCGCCCTCCCCCGGCCGCTGCGCCCGGCTCGGCGGCCTGCTGCTGGCAACCGGCTTTCTGCTGTGCCTGCTCGGCTACCTGGCCGTGGCCGTTCCTGCGCGCTGGTTCCCCGAGGCTTCCGCCAGAGTCTGGGGCGCGGCGGAGCTGACGCTGGCGCGCGGCTCCGGCCAGGTCTCCGGCGACGAACTGGTGGTCACCGCCGCCGATCCGTCGGGCATCGCCATCGTCTCGGTGAGTTCGAGCCTGCGCGCGGCCGACTTCCCGGCGGTCGCGTGGCTCGCCGCCGACGTCGCCGACGACGCCGAGGTCCGCCTGGTGTGGCGCACCGACGTTCATCCGCAGAGGCTCAACTCGGCGGCGATCACGGTGACCGCCGGCCAGCCGATGCCGACGATGCTCGCGACCGACCAGGCCTGGGTCGGCCGCGTCACCGGTCTGGCGCTGACGATCCGCGCACCGCTGGACAAGCCGGTGCGTATCCGCGGGCTCGTCGCCAAGCCGATGGGTGCGGTGGAGATCCTGCGCGATCGTGCCCGCGAGTGGCTGGCGTTCGAGGCGTGGACCGGGTCGTCGATCAACACGGTGGTCGGCGGCGCCGACTCGCAGGACCTGCCGCTGCCGCCGCTGGCGGCGGCGGCCTGCGCCGTCGCCTGCGCGCTGCTGCTGGCGCTGCGCCGCCGGCGTCCCGGCCTGACGCCGGCGGCCACGGGTGGGCTGGTGCTCGCGCTGTTTGCCGCAGCGTGGCTGGTGCTCGATGCACGCTGGGCGTGGAATCTGGTCCGCCAGGAGCAGGCCACCGTCGGCACCTACGGCGGCCTGACCCCGACCGAGAAGCACCTGGCCGCCGAGGACGGCGCGCTGTACGCCTTCGTCGAGCAGGCGCGCCGCGTCATGCCCGACACGCCGGTGCGCGTGTTCGTCGTCGCCGACGCGGCGTACTTTCGCGGCCGGGCGGCGTATCACCTCTATCCGCACCGCGTGTACACCGACCGGATCGACGGCACGATGCCGCCGGCCGGCGCGCTTCGCCCCGGCGACTGGCTGGCCAATTTCGACGCGCGCAGCATCGCCTACGACGCCGTCAGCGGCAGCCTGCGCTGGAACGGCGACCAGGCCGTCGCGGCCGAGCCCAGGCTGGTCGTTCCCGGCGCCGCACTGTTCCTCATCCGCTGAAGGCCGACGTGACGCTGCTCGCACTGTTCCTCGGCTTCGCGCTTCCCTGGTGGCTGGGCGTCGCACTGTTGCAGGCGCTGCCGCGCCGGGCCGGCGCCGCGGACGCGCCCGGCGCCTTCGCCTGGACGCTGGGCTGCGGATGGTTTGCCGGCATCCTGCTGCTGACGCTGTGGATGCGCGCGCTGTCGGCGGCCGGCATCGCGTTCGGTGTCGTCGCCATCGCCGGACCGCTGGCCGCCGCCGCCGCAGCGGCGTCGTGGTGGGCGATCCGGCGCGAACGCGGCGGCCTGGCGCCCGCGCTGCGCGCCGCCTGGCGGGGACTGGGCGGCGGCGGCCTTCCCGGCTGGCAGCGCATCGTCTGGCACGCGCTGCTGGCGTGGATGGCGCTGCGGTTCGCGCTGCTCCTGGTCGAAGTCGTCCAGCGGCCGCTCTACCCCTGGGACGCGTGGACGCAGTGGGCGACCAAGGCCCGCGTCTGGTTCGAGCTGAAAACGCTGCTGCCGTTCGTGCCGCAGGACGACTGGTTCCGGGCCGTCGGGCCCGCGTACACCGACGCCGCCCCGCACTACCCGGCCACGGTCCCGCTGCTGCAGGTCTGGGGCGCGCTCGTCCTGGGGCAATGGAACGACGCGCTGATCAACGTCCCGTGGTGGCTGATCGGTGTCGCGCTGGCGCCCTCGGTGTACGGCTTTCTCGCTTGGCGGGGACTGCCTCCCCTGTGGGCGCTCGCCGGCGCCTGGTTCGTGATTTCGCTGCCGATGCTCGGCGTGCACGTCGCGCTCGCCGGCTACGCCGACCTGCCGATGGCCGCGTACCTCACGCTCGCGGTCCTCGCCGGATGGCGCTGGTCGCAGACGCGCGGCCGCGACGACCTCGCGCTCGCGCTGCTGTTCCTGCTCGGCTGCATCCTGACCAAGAACCCGGGCAAGGCGTGGGTGGCGGTGCTGCTGCCGGGCGCGATCGCCGCGCTCGTGCCGCGTTACGGCTCGCGGATCGCGCTCGCGGGCCTCGGCGCCGCGATCGTCGCGCTGCTGGTGCTCGCGCAGCTCGACGTCAACGTGCTCGGATACCGCCTCCATCGCGACGCGACGGTGCCCTGGCGGGGCCTCGTCGACGCCTACCTGACGTTCGCCAACTGGCACCTGCTGTGGTACGCGGTGATCGCGGCGGCGCTGCTGGGC
>CAIWHR010000415.1 GCA_903912485.1 uncultured beta proteobacterium
AACCAGATGACCACCGGCGCTTCGAACGACTTCGAGCGCGCGACCGACATGGCGCGCTCGATGGTCACGCGCTACGGCATGTCCGACGCGCTCGGCCCGATGGTCTACGGCGAGAACGAGGGCGAGGTGTTCCTCGGCCGCTCGATCACGCGCACGGTGAACGTGTCCGAGGACACGATGCGCAAGGTCGACGGCGAGATCCGCAAGATCATCGACACGCAGTACGCCGTCGCGCGCAAGCTGATCGAGGAGAACCGCGACAAGGTCGACGCGATGGCCAAGGCGCTGCTCGAACTCGAGACCATCGACGCCGACCAGATCGACGACATCATGTCCGGCAAGCCGCCGCGGCCGCCCAAGCCCACGCAGTCCTCGAGCGGGTCTTCCACCCCCGGGGCGACGCCGGGCCCGGACGCGGCGCCGTCGGTCCACCCCGCGTAGGCCCGGGTTGCGCGCGGGCGCAACCCGGGTGGTTGCCGCAGCGCGCGCCGGCCCCGGCCGGCCCGCCGGCTGAACGCGGCGGGGCAGCCGGTTTTCCCGCGCATCCGGCCCTGGCCACGGCCCCCCCGCCATGCCCCGTCAACTCGTCTGCGGCCGCCACGCGTTCGATCTGTCGCGCCCGCTGGTGATGGGAATCCTCAACGTCACTCCCGACTCCTTCTCGGACGGCGGGCGTTACGTCGACCAGGCGCGCGCGCTCGACCACGCGCGGGCGATGGCGGCCGACGGCGCCGACCTGATCGACATCGGCGGCGAGTCGACGCGCCCCGGCGCGGCACCGGTGGCGCAAGGCGAGGAGATCGCGCGCGTCATCGGCATCACCGCGACGCTCGCGCGCGAAGGCGTCGCGGTGTCGGTCGACACCCGCAAGCCCGCGGTGATGCGGGCGGCGATCGCCGCCGGCGCCGCGATGATCAACGACGTGACCGCGTTGACGGCGCCCGGGGCGCTCGAGGCCTGCGCTGCCGGCGGCGTCGGCGTCTGCCTGATGCACATGCGGGGCGACCCGACCAGCATGCAGCTGGCGCCGGCGTACGTCGACGTCGTGCGCGAGGTCGGAGAGTTTCTGCGGATCCGCGCCGACGCGTGCATCGTCGCGGGCGTGGCGCGGAACCGCATCGTGCTCGACCCCGGCTTTGGCTTCGGCAAGACGCTGGCGCATAATCTTGAACTGCTCCGAGCGCTGCCGGGATTGGCTGCGCTCGGGTACCCGGTGCTGGCGGGCCTGTCGCGCAAGTCGGCGCTGGGACTGATCACCGGGCGCGCCGCCGCCGACCGGCTGGCGGCGAGCCTCGCCGCCGCGCTGGCCGCGGTGACGCGCGGCGCGTCGATCGTCCGCGTGCACGACGTTCGCGAGACGGTCGATGCGCTGAAGGTATGGTCCGCGATCGCGCGGACGGCATGATCATCGCATTCGCACATTGCCACCTGGACAACGGATGACACGAAAATACTTCGGCACCGACGGCGTGCGCGGCCGCGTCGGCGAGCCGCCGATCACGCCCGAACTGGTGCTCAAGCTGGGCTGGGCCGCGGGGCGCGTCCTCGCCGCCGACACGGTTCGCGCCGGCGGGCGGCCCGCGGTGCTGATCGGCAAGGACACGCGCCTTTCGGGCTACATGCTCGAAGCGGCGCTCGAAGCCGGGCTGTCGGCGGCGGGGGTCGACGTCTATCTCACCGGCCCGCTGCCGACGCCGGCGGTCGCGTACCTGACGCGCGCGCTGCGGCTGTCGGCGGGCATCGTCATCAGCGCGTCGCACAATCCCTACGACGACAACGGCATCAAGTTCTTCTCCGGCGCCGGCGCGAAGCTGCCCGACGCGGTCGAGCTGGCGATCGAGAAGGGCATGGAGTCGCCGCTCGGCTGCGTCCCGTCGTCGGACCTGGGCAAGGCGCGGCGCGTGGCCGACGCCGCCGGCCGCTACATCGAGTTCTGCAAGAGCACTTTCCCGCCGGAGCGCGACCTCAAGGGCTGGCGGATCGTCGTCGACTGCGCGCACGGCGCCGGATACCACGTGGCGCCGCCGGTGTTCCACGAACTCGGCGCCGAGGTGATCGCCATCGGCGACGAGCCGAGCGGCACCAACATCAACGACGGGTTCGGCGCGACGCACCCCGAAGCGCTGCAGCGCGCCGTGGTCGAGCACAAGGCGGACATCGGCATCGCGCTCGACGGCGACGGCGACCGGCTGATCGTCGTCGACGGCGCGGGCCGCGTCTACGACGGCGACCAGCTGCTCTACCTCATCGCGCTCGACTACCGGCGGCGCGGCGTGCTGTCGGGCGGTGTCGTCGGCACGCTGATGAGCAACCTGGGCCTCGAGATCGCGCTCGGCCGCGAAGGCATCGCGCTGGAGCGCGCCGCGGTCGGCGACCGCTACGTGCTGGCGAGGATGAACGAAAAGGGCTGGCAGCTGGGCGGCGAGAACTCGGGCCATCTGCTCTGCCTCGACAAGCACACGACCGGAGATGCGATCATCGCCGCGCTCGCCGTGCTGCGCGCACTGGTCGAGCAGCGCGTCACGATGGCCGAGGCCACGCGCGGCGTCGAGCTCTGTCCGCAGCGGCTCATCAACGTCCGCGTGCCCAGGGGGTACGACTGGAAGGCGAGCGCGGCGATACGCTCCGCGCAGGACGACGCGATCGCGGCGCTGGGCGACGCCGGTCGCGTGCTGCTGCGGCCCTCGGGCACCGAACCCGTGTTGCGCGTCATGGTCGAGGCGCGCGAAGCCGCGCTGGCCGACCGGCACGCGCGGGCGCTGGCCGACGTGATCGCCGCGGTCGCCGCCTGACCGCGCCGCCGCCGCCGGATTGCGGAACGGGCGGCGCGAAGCGGCCCGTATAATGGCCGCATGGTGGCTGTGCTGCACGCCGCACCCGGGACCAGCGGGCCGCAAGCGATCGCGGCGTGGCTGGCCGGCCTGCGCGGCGCCTATCCCGACGACGACCTCGACGCGTTCGGCGCGGCGGCGGCGTACGCGCGCGAGCGCTGCGGCGACGGCTGCTGCCGCGACGGCGAAGCTCTGGTCGACCGCGCGGTGGGCACCGCGACGATCCTCGCCGGGCTGAAGCTCGACGCCGCGACGGTGCGCGCGGCGCTGCTGATCGGGCTTCCGGCCGCGCACGCTTTCGACGCCGCCGACGTCACGACGCGCTTCGGCGCCGACATCGCCACGCTGGTCGCGGGCGTGGCGCGGATGGACGAGATCCGGATGCTTCCCGGCATCGGGAGCTCCGACGAGCGCGCCGCACAGTCGGACCGCCTGCGCAAGATGCTGCTGGCGATGGTCGAGGACATCCGCGTGGTCCTGATCAAGCTCGCCGAGCGGACGCAGGCGCTGCGTTTCCTGGCGGCGGGCGACGAGAACCTGCGTCGGGACGCGGCGCGGGAAGTGCTGGACCTCTTCGCGCCGCTCGCCAACCGGCTGGGGATCTGGCAGCTCAAGTGGGAGCTCGAAGACCGCTCGCTGCGCGCGCTTGAGCCCGCCGAGTACAAGGCCATCGCGCGATTGCTCGACGAGCGCCGGCTCGATCGGCAGGGCTACATCGAGACCGTCGTCGCGACGCTGCAGCGCGAGCTCGCGGCCGCCGGCATCAAGGCCGACGTCACCGGCCGGCCGAAGCACATCTACAGCATCTGGAAGAAGATGCGGCGCAAGGAGTCGGGAATCGAGGGTCTCTACGACATCCGCGCGGCGCGCATCCTGGTCGACGACGTCAAGGATTGCTACGCCGCGCTGGGCGTCGTCCATCACCTGTGGACGCCGCTTTCCGGCGAGTTCGACGACTACATCGCCAAGCCGAAGGCCAACGACTACCGCTCGCTGCACACGGCGGTGATCGGCCCCGAGGACAAGCCGCTCGAAGTGCAGATCCGCACCGCCGAGATGCACCAGCATTCCGAGTACGGTGTCGCCGCGCACTGGCGCTACAAGGAAGGCGCGCAGAAGGGGGTCCGGCGCGACCCCGCATTCGAGGACCGCATCGCGTGGCTGCGGCAGGTGCTCGACTGGAAGGACTCCGTCGCCGACGCATCCGAGTGGCTGACCGCGTTCAAGAGCAGCCTGTTCACCGAGACCATCTACGTGCTGACGCCGCAGGGCAGGGTGATCGACCTGCCGCGCGGCGCCACGCCGGTCGACTTCGCCTACGCGGTGCACACGACGCTCGGTCACCGCTGCCGCGGCGCGCGCGTCGACGGCGCGATGGTTCCGCTCAACCACGCGCTGAAGAACGGGCAGCGCGTGGAGATCGTCACCACCCGGCAGGGCGGCCCGTCGCGTGACTGGCTCAATCCGGAACTGGGCTACGTCGAGAGCCACCGCGCACGGACCAAGGTCCGGCAGTGGTTCAAGGCGCAGCAGCACGAGGAGTCGCTGGCGCAGGGCCGCGCGGCGGTCGAGCGCGAGCTGCAGCGCGCCGGCGCGACGGCGGTCAACCTCGACTCGGTGGCAGCGAAGGCGGGGTTCGACAAGGCCGACGAGTTCTACGCAGCGGTCGCCCGCGACGACGTCAACCTGCGCCAGATCCAGGCGGCGATCAGGGCCGTCGTGCAGCCGTCGGCGGCCGCCGACGCGCCCGCCGAACACGAGCTGCTGGCGAAGCAGAGCCGGTCGACGGGCTCCGGCGGCGGCATCCTCGTCGTCGGCGTCGACCGGCTGATGACGGGGCTTGCGCGCTGCTGCAAACCCGCGCCGCCGGATCCGATCGTCGGTTTCGTCACGCGCGGCAGGGGCGTGTCGATCCACCGCCAGGGCTGCGCCAGCATCGCCAGGATGCAGGCGAGGGAGCCCGAGCGTCTCATCACCGCGGACTGGGGAGCGCAGCGCGACGAGGTCTTCCCGGTCGACGCCGTGATCGAAGCGATGGACAGGCAGGGACTGCTGCGCGACATCACCGAAGTCCTGTCGCGCGAGCGGATCAACGTCACCGCGGCGAATACGCTGACGCGCAACATGGCCTCGACGATGGCGTTCACGCTGGAGGTGAAGAGCCTCGACCAGCTCGAGCGCGCGCTCGTGGTCGTGCGCGACGTGCGCGGCGTGCTGTCGGCGTCGCGGCGGCGGTAGCGGCGCGCTCCCGCCGTCTCCGCAGCGCGTGGCAGCGGGCGCGCTGCATTCGCTGCGCGCGCATCGTCCGTTGGTCTGACGTCGCGGCGGGTCGCTGCAGCGTTGATGGGAGCGTGGTCGAAGCGCGGCAGCGCGGCGGCCACATCCCATCCACTCTGATGCAGGAGACCGCAATGAACAGGCAATCCCTCGTCGCACTCGCAGCGCTCTTCGTCGCGTTCACGGCGCAGGCCGCCGAACCCCCGGTCACGACCGCCAAGCCGGTGCCGCCCGCGCCGATCGCCGCTCCCGCGGCGCCGCAGAAGGCAGCGACGCCGCAGAAGACCGCGGGGCTGTCGCAGCAGGACAAGATGCGCGAGTGCAACAAGCAGGCGACCGGCAGGAAGGGCGACGAGCGCAAGGCGTTCATGAAGACCTGCCTGTCGAAGAAGAAGGCCTGACGAGCGCAGGTTCCCCGGCCGGCGGGACAGCGCCGGCGATGTGATCCGGGTTGCGCCGCACGGGATCGGAACCGCGATCGACGTCCGCGGCGGCGCAACCCGGGCTACGCGAGCGCGAGCAGGGCGACCAGCCCGGCCGCGCCGCAGGCGAGGATCACCGGGATGACGCCGGCCTGGCAGCGGACACCGTCAGATCAGGCCTTCGAGCAGCTGCACGTCGACGAGATCGCCGATCGCGCAGCTGGCCACCTCGGGCGGCAGCACGACAAAGCAGTTCGCCCGCGACATCGACGACAGGATGCCCGAGCCCTGGTCGCCCGTGGTGCGCACGGTCCAGCCGCCGGCGCCGTCGGGGGCGAGGATCGCGCGCTGGAACTCGGTGCGGCCCGGGGCCTTCCTGATCGGCGCCGCCAGCGGCACTTTGAACGTCGGCACGGGCGCCACGTCGCGCTGTCCCTGGAGCAGCAAGAGCGCGTCGCGGACGAACTGGTAGAACGTCACCATCACCGACACCGGATTGCCCGGCAGCCCGAAGAAATGCGCGCCGCCGATCCGGCCGTAGGCGAGCGGGCGGCCCGGCTTCATCGCGATCTTCCAGAACAGCACCTCGCCCAGTTTGCCCAGCAGTTGCTTGACGAAATCGGCCTCGCCCACCGACACGCCGCCGGAGGTGATCACGACGTCGGCGGCTTCGGCGGCGGTCGCGAACGCGCGCTCGAGGTCCTCGGGCACGTCGGGCACGACGCCCATGTCGATCAGCTCGCAGTCGAGGCGCGTGAGCATGCCGTAGATCGTGTAGCGGTTGCTGTCGTAGACGTCGCCGCTTCCGAGCGGCGTTCCGATCGACTTCAGTTCGTCGCCGGTCGAGAAGAACGCGACGCGCAGCCTGCGGTACACGGTGACCTCATTGATGCCCAGCGACGCCATCATGCCGAGCTCGGCCGCGCGCACCGGCTGGCCCGCGTCGAAGACGACCGCGCCGGTCTTCATGTCCTCGCCGGCGAGGCGGCGGTTCTGGCCGGCCTTGACGATGGCGCCGGCGAATATGTGAACGCCTTCGCCGTCCTCGCTCGTGCGCTCCTGCATCACGACGCTGTCGGCGCCGTCGGGCATGACGGCGCCGGTGAAAATCCGTACGCACTGGCCCGCGCCCACGCGCGCCGTCGACGGCCTGCCCGCGAACGACTCGCCGACGCGCGCGAGCGTCGTCTGGCGGTCGGGGGCGAGGTCGGCGAAGCGCAGCGCGTACCCGTCCATCGCGGAATTGTCGTGGCCGGGCACGTCGAGAGGCGACACCACCGGCGCGGCCAGCACGCGCGACAGCGCCTGCCGGATGTGCACGCGCTCGGTCGCGGTGACGGGGGAGAGGAACGTCCGGATCAGCGTGCGCGCGGTCGCGACCGGCATCGACTCCGGATCGTAGTCGTCGGCGCAGGAGGCTTCGCGCAGGGTCTTGGGCTGGGTCATGCGGGGGCGTGTCCTTGGGTCGGTAGAGAGCGGGTCGGCGTGCCGATGCGAACGGCTCAGGCGCGCCGCGCGGCGTCGAGTTCGTCGGCGGTGTTGATGTTGCGGAACGCGTCGGCTTCGTCGTCGAACCTGACCTCGATCGCGCGCAGCGTCGCGTACCAGAGGTCCATCTTGCGCCCGCCGCCGGCGAGGAACGCCGCGAGGTGCGGCAGCAGGTCGCGGCGCGCGAGGCAGAACACCGGGTGCGGCTGGTCGAAGGTGCGCGCGACGGCGAGCTGCGCCCGGTCGCCGATCAGCTCCGCGTGCAGGCGGGCGACCAGATCGGCGGGCAGGAACGGCGAATCGCAGGGCGCCGTGACGGCGTATTCCGTCGCGGTGCGCGCCAGACCGGCGTGCAGCCCGGCGAGCGGACCGGCGAATCCGCCGACGGCGTCGGGCACCACCGGGTAGCCGAACGCCGCGTAGCGCTCGAGGTTCTGGTTGGCGTTGATGAGGATGGCGTCGACCTGCGGCGCGAGGCGGTCGAGCGCGTGCGCGATCATCGGCCTGCCGCCGAACTCGACCAGACCCTTGTCGGCGTGGCCCATCCGCCGTCCCAGCCCGCCGGCGAGGACGATGCCGGTGACGCCGACGACGCGCCGAAGCGCCGTCGCGGTCATTCGTCCCCGCGGAAGCGCTGTCCGCCGGTGAACAGCAGAAAGTGGCGGTGGGTCGCCCTTCCGATCATCGTGAGTCCGACCTTCTGCGCGATCTCGTAGCCCATCTGCGTGAGCCCCGAGCGCGAGACCAGGAACGGGATTCCCATCTGCGCCGCCTTGATGACCATCTCCGACGTCAGGCGGCCCGTGGTGTAGAAGATCTTGTCGGCGCCGTCGACGCGGTCGAGCCACATCCGGCCGGCGATGGCGTCCACCGCATTGTGACGGCCGACGTCCTCGACGAACATCAGGATTTCCGCCGCGCCGGCGGCACCTGCGGGGGCGTTGGTCGCCAGCGCGCAGCCGTGGACCGCGCCGGCCTGCTTGTAGATCGTCTCGTGCACGCGGACGCGGTCGAGCAGCGCGTAGAGCGTCGCCCGCGTGAGCGTCGCGCCGGCGGGCAGGCGGACGTTGTCGATGTCTTCCATCAGGTCGCCGAACACGGTGCCCTGGCCGCAGCCGGTCGTGCGCGTGCGCTTTTGCGTCTTCGCTTCGAGGTCGCTGAGGCCGCTGCGCGTCCTGACCACGACGGCGTTGACGTCCCAGTCGACCTGAACCGACACGATGTCGTCGACGCTTGCGAGCAGCCGCTGGTTGCGCAGGTAGCCGATGGCCAGCGCCTCGGGCGCCGCGCCCAGCGTCATCAGCGTCAGCACCTCCTGCTTGTCGACGAACAGCGTGAGCGGGTGCTCGCCGGCGACCGGCGTCGTGCGCTCGACGCCCGCTTCGTCCACCGCGGTGACCGAGAACGTCGACGGCCGCGCGGCGTTGGTGAGCAGCGGCCGGTAAGGCGCTTCGTCGGGCGCGTTCATGGCGCGGAAGTCCGTCACTCCGGGCTAGCCGCCGATGTAGCTCATTTCGACCTTCGGGCTGCGCGCGGTGTTGGCGGTGCGGATCTCCGAATACCGGTCGCCGCGCTGCCGCCAGACGGCGTCGATGGCGCCGCCGATCTCGCCGTCGGTGGCGCCGCCGCGCAGCAGGCCGCGCAGGTCGTAGCCGCCGTTGGCGAACAGGCAGGTGTAGATCCGGCCGTCGGTCGACAGGCGCGCGCGCGTGCAGCTGCGGCAGAACGCCTGCGTCACCGAGGCGATGACGCCGATCTCGCCGCCGCCGTCGCGGTAGCGCCAGCGCAGCGCGACCTCGCCCGCGTAGTTCGGGTCGGCGCTCTCGAGCGGCAGCTCGGCGTCGATCGCGCGCACGATGTCGGCGGAGGGCACCACGTCGTCCATGCGCCAGCCGTTGGTGGCGCCGACGTCCATGTACTCGATGAAGCGGACGATGTGGCCGCTGCCGTGAAAGTGCCGCGCCATCGGCACGACGCAGGCGTCGTTGGTGCCGCGCTTGACCACCATGTTGATCTTGACCGGGGCGAGGCCGGCGGCGGCGGCGGCGTCGATGCCGTCGAGCACGCGGGCAACGGGAAAGTCGACGTCGTTCATCGCGCGGAACGTCGCGTCGTCGAGCGCGTCGAGGCT
>CAIWHR010000416.1 GCA_903912485.1 uncultured beta proteobacterium
CCGTCGAGGCAACCACCCGGGCTTCGCCGGCCGGCGCATCAGGCTCGCGACCCCGCGTCCGTGGGCGCGAAGCCCGGGCTACGCTCGATTCGCCACCACGATCGCACCCATAGCCACCGGCGCCGACAGGCGTAGCCCGGGCCACCACGATCGCGCGCGTCGAGCCATCGGCGCCAACAGGCGTAGCCCGGGGCAATCGTGGCCGTCGAGGCAACCACCCGGGCTTCGCCGGCCGGCGCATCAGGCTCGCGACCCCGCGTCCGTGGGCGCGAAGCCCGGGCTACGCTCGACGGCGTGGCCGCTCGACGCGGTGGCGGTTCGACGCCGAGGCCATTCGACGCGGTGGCCATTCGACGGGCGGCGTCCGACGTGCGCCGCAGGGCTGTGCGGACTTACTCCTTGACGGCGCCGGTAAGCCCGGAGACGTAGTACTCGACGAAGAACGAGTACAGCACCGCCACCGGCAGCGAGCCCAGCAGCGCTCCGGCCATCAGCGCGCCCCAGTGATAGACGTCGCCCTCGACCAGTTCGGTGATGACGCCTATCGGCACCGTCTTCATCTCCGACGACGAGATGAAAGTCAGCGCGTAGATGAACTCGTTCCACGACAGCGTGAACGCGAAGATGCCGGCGGAGATGAGCCCCGGCACGGCCAGCGGCAGGATGATCTTGACCAGTATCTGCAGCCGGGTCGCGCCGTCGATCAGCGCGCACTCCTCGAGCTCGAACGGGATCGACTTGAAATAGCCCATCAGCAGCCAGGTGCAGAACGGGACCAGGAACGTCGGGTAGGTGAGGATCAGCGCCAGCCGCGTGTCGTAGAGCTGCAGCTTGTAGATGATCGCGGCCAGCGGGATGAACAGGATCGACGGCGGAACGAGGTAGGCGAGGAAGATGCTCATCCCGACGTAGCGGGCGCCCTTGAACCGCAGCCGCTCGATCGCGTACGCCGCCAGAACGCTCGCGACGAGCGACAGGATCGTCGCGGTGACCGACACCAGCACCGTGTTCCACAGCCAGTCGGGATACGCGGTGTCGAACAGCAGCTTCTTGACGTGCGCGAGCGTCGGGTTCTTCACCCAGAACGGATTGCCCGCGCGCGACAGGAGTTCCTCGTTCGGCTTGAACGTCGTCACGACCATCCAGTAGAACGGGAACAGCAGCACGAACAGGAACACGCAGATCGGCACGTAGACGGTGACGATGCGCCGCGGCAGCGAGACGAGGTAGTTCATCCCCTGCGAGTCGACGAGTTCGGGCGCGGCGTTGCTGCTCATGAATCCGCCCCCCCCTGCTGCCACGCGCGGCGCTGCAGCCCGAAATAGCTGAACATGATCGCCGCGAGCAGGAAAGGCACCATCGCCGTGGCGATCGCCGCGCCTTCGCCCAGCGCGCCGCCGGGAATCGCGCGCTGGAACGACAGCGTCGCCATCAGATGCGTCGCGTTGAGCGGCCCGCCGCGCGTCAGCACGTAGATGAGCTGGAAATCGGTGAACGTGAACAGCACGGAAAACGTCATCACCACGGCGATGATCGGCGTCAGCAGCGGCAGCGTCACGTGGCGGAACTGCTGCCAGTCGGAGGCGCCGTCGAGGCTCGCCGCCTCGTAGTACGACGGCGAGATCGTCTGCAGTCCGGCGAGCAGGCAGATCGCGACGAAAGGCACGCCGCGCCAGATGTTGGCGGCGATGGTCGCGAAGCGCGCGTTCCACGGCGACCCGAGAAAATCGATGTACTCGTGGATGACGCCCATCTTCATCAGCGTCCAGCTGACGATCGAGAACTGGGAGTCGTAGATCCACCAGAACGCGATCGCCGAGAGTGCGGTCGGCACGATGAACGGCAGCAGCACGATCGCGCGCAGGAAGGCCTTGAACGGCAGGTGCTTGTTGAGCAGCAGCGCGAGCCACAGCCCGAGACCGAACTTGACGGTGCTGGCGACGACTGTATAGAAGAGCGTGTTGAACAGCGCCAGCCGGGTGACTTCGTCGCCCCACAGGAATTCGAAGTTCTCGATCCCGATCCAGGCGCCGCCCCGGCCGATCTTGGTGTCGGTGAAGCCGAGCCACGTCCCCAGTCCCAGCGGGTAGGTGAGGAACACCAGCAGCAGCGCCGCCGCGGGCAGCAGGAAGACGACGCCGAGGAAATGCCGGTTGTCGAGCGCGCGGGAGAGAGCGGACTGTTGCGTGGCCAAGCGGTTTGCCGTGTCGATGTGCAATGCGATGATGGAGCCGATGGATTTCTGGCTTCGTTGCCCGGCCTTCGCAATCCCGCTTTCGCGGCCCGGGCTGCGCGACGGCGCAGTCCGGGCCGGGCGAAGCGAGACGGGGATTTTCCCGCGTCAAGCCCGGGTGGCGGAAAGGATCAGACCTTGTAGTAGCGCTCGGCCCGCTTCTGCGCCCGCTCGGCGGCTTCCTTCGGCGTCTTCGAGCCGCTCGCCGCCTCGGCGACCATGTCGAGGATGATGAAGTCCGCGATGCAGCCCGCCGACGCGTAGCCCATCTCGCCGGCGTAGCCGAGCGGACGCATCACCTTCATCGCCTCGCGGTACGGCGTGTGCTTCGGATCGCTGGTCCAGATCGGGTTCTTCTCGTAGGCCTGGAGCGGATGGCAGACGTAGCCGATCGACGCCGTCATCCACGGCCCGTACTGCTCCTCCTCCATCATGAAGCGGATGAACTCCTTCGCCGCCTTCGGATACTTCGAGTACTTGAACACCATCTGGTTGAGGAACAGGTTGAACTCGGTCGGCACGCCCGCCGGCCCGATCGGAAAATTCGCGTGCTGGATGTCCTTCGCGATGTCCTGCAGCTTCGGATCCGGCGACATCTTGGCCGCGTAGTAGATCGAGATGCCGTTGGCGGTGACGCTGATCTGGCCGTCGAGGAACGCCTTGTTGTTGTTCGGGTCCTGCCACGACAGCGTGCCGGGGACGAACGTCGGGTAGAGCTCCTTCGCGTACTCGAGCGCCTTCAGCGTCTCGGGGCTGTCGATGACGACCTGGTTCTTCTCGTTGACGAGCTTGCCGCCGAAGGCCCAGAACAGCCAGTGCGCCCATGCCTGGTCGCCGGTCGCGTGCCCGAGCGCGAAGCCGCCGGGCGTGCCCTTCTCCTTCAGCGCCTTCATCAGCTTCAGGAAGCCGTCGGTGTCGCGCGGAAACTTGTCGAAGCCCGCCGCCTTGACCTGGCTTTCGCGGTAGACGATCGCGTTGCCGGCGCAGCCCAGCGGCACGCCGATCCACTTGCTGCCGTGCTTCAGGTACTTCTCGCACACCGGGTACCAGCCGCCGTACTTCTTGCCCAGGTACGTGGCGACGTCGGTCATGTCGACCAGCTTGTCCGGATAGAGGTCGGCGTCGTCGTTGGTCGACAGGATGATGTCGGGGCCGGCACCTGCGTTCGCCGCGACCGCCGCCTTCGGCCGGACGTCTTCCCAGCTCTCGCTGTCGACGCGGACGGGGATGCCGTACTTCTCGGTGAATTTCCTGGCGTTGACGAGGTACTGGTCCTCGTCGCCCTGGACGAAGCGCTTCCAGCGCAGCACGCGCAGCGTGGCGCCCTTTTCGGGCGCGTTGCTCCACTGCGCACTGGCGTCGCTCGACCAGATCAGGGGTCCGGCGGCGGCACCGGCAGCGACAGCCGCCGTCGATTTCAGGAACCTGCGACGCTTGAATTCACTCATCGATACCTCCTCGGGTTGTGGGCTTGTCTGTCGCTGCAGCGCCCGGATCGAATGTCACGCGACAAGGCGCTTGCCGCTCGCCGCGTCGAAGAGCTGCGCGCGACCGAGGTCGGGCGCGAGGTGAATGCGGTCCGCGGGCCGGCAATCGGTGCGGTCCTTTATCGTCGCGGTGATCTCCTGCCCGTTGAAGCGGCAGTAGAGCTGCGTGTCGGCGCCGGTGGGCTCGACGACGATCACCTCGGACGGCAGCCCGCTGCCGGAGACGCTGCAGTGCTCGGGGCGGATGCCGTAGAGCACCGCCTGCCCGTCGACCGCGCGCGCCTGCCGCGGCAGCGGCAGCACGGTCCCGCCTTCGAACGCGACGATCACCTCGCCGCCGCTGGCGCGCGCGGTCCCGGGAATCAGGTTCATCGCCGGCGACCCGATGAAGCCGGCGACGAAGGTGTTGGCGGGACGATCGTAGAGCGTGAGCGGGTCGCCCGTCTGCTCGACCAGGCCGTCCTTCATCACGACGATCTTGTCGGCCATCGTCATCGCCTCGATCTGGTCGTGCGTGACGTAGATCGACGTCGTCTTCAGGCGCTGGTGGAGCTCCTTGATCTCGGTGCGCATCTGCACGCGCAGCTTGGCGTCGAGGTTCGACAGCGGCTCGTCGAACAGGAACACCTGCGGGTCGCGGACGATCGCGCGGCCCATCGCGACGCGCTGCCGCTGGCCGCCGGAGAGCTGCCGCGGATAGCGGTCGAGGTAGGGCTCGAGGCCGAGGATGTCGGCGGCCTTCTTCACCCGTCCCGCGATCTCGGGCTTCGACTGCTTGGCGAGCATCAGCGCGAACGACATGTTGTCGCGCACCGTCATGTGCGGATACAGCGCGTAGTTCTGGAAGACCATCGCGATGTCGCGCTCCTTCGGCGGCATCCGGTTGACGACGGCGCCGCCGATCGAGACCTCGCCCTCGGCGATCTCCTCCAGCCCGGCAATCATCCGCAGCAGCGTGGACTTGCCGCAGCCCGAGGGGCCGACCAGCACGCAGAACTCGCCGTCGGCGATGTCGACGTCGACGCCGCGGATCACGTGCGTCGACCCGAATCGCTTGTGCACCGCCTTGATGGTCACCGCTGCCATGCTTTCATCCTGCCGTCGGGGGGAAGGATCGGGAGAACCGCTCAGGGCCTGCGCGTCCCCGCGACGACCACGTAGTCCGGCCGGCCGGTGCGCAGAAACGTGATGATGTTCTGTGCCGCCTTGCGGCGCAACTCCCGTTCGGCCTCGACCGAGTAGAACGCGGCGTGCGGCGTCAGGATCACGCGCGGGTGTCCGAGCAGCTTCGAGTCGGCGGGCACCGGTTCGACCGGCAGCACGTCGAGTGCCAGCCCCGCCAGCGTGCCGCTGTCGAGCGCAGCCAGCGCGGCGTCGACGTCGACGACCGCGCCGCGCGCCGTGTTGACGAGGAACGATCCGGGCGTCATCGCGGCGAGCACCGGCGCGCCGATCATTCCGCGCGTCTCCTGGTTGAGCGGCACGTGCAGCGACACGACGTCGCTCTGCGCGAAGACCTCCGCCAGGTTTCCCCGCTCGACGTAGGCGGGGAAGTCGCCGTCGATGATGTAGGGGTCGCAGGCGACGACGCGCTTGAACACGTTGCGGCCGATGTGCGCCATCCGCTTGCCGATCCGCCCCAGCCCGACGATGCCGAGCGTCATGTTGGTCGCGCGGCGCAGCTTGCCCGACGACTCGTAGTGCCACCTGCCGGCGCCGATGTCGCGGTTGTAGGCGACGATGTTGCGCATCATCGCCAGCGCCAGCGCCAGCGCGTGCGTCGCGACCTCGCCGACGCCGTAGTCGGGCGAATTGGCGACCCAGACGCCGTGCTTCGCGCAGGCGTCGGTGTCGATGTTGTCGAACCCGGCGCCGATCCGGCTGATGACGCCCAGCGCGGGCAATGCGGCGACCGCGCGTTCGGTGACCGGCGCGTACTGCGCCAGGATGGCGGCACAGCCTTGCGCCGCGGCGATCAGCTCGGCGTCGTTCCGGCACTGCGCGGTGGCGAGCTCGACGCCGGCGGCGGCGAACAGGCCGCGCTCGATGTCGATGTCGGGAAAATCGAAATCGGCGAACAGGACTTTGGGCATGGGTGGGAAGAGGGACGCGATGGCGAAGGCGGCTGACCGGAATCCGGAATTGTTCGCAACCGTACGTGGTCGCCGCGGGGAGGTCAAGCGGGACCGGCGCGCCGTTCGCGGCGCGGCGGCTGCCGCTATAATCGACGGAACGGCGCACCGGCCGGCGTCCGCCTCGCCGTTCCGCCATTCCCCCTCCCCTCTCTCCCGACGCACACGATGAACAAGCTCCTGCAAACGACGATCGCCGGCAGCCTGCCCAAGCCCGCCTGGCTCGCGACCCCCGGCCAATTGTGGGCACCCTGGCTGCTCGAGGGCGAGGCGCTGGCCGAGGGCTGGCGCGACGCGGTGCGCCTGGTGCTGCGCGACCAGGAGCGCGCCGGCATCGACATCGTGACCGACGGCGAGCAGACGCGCCGCCATTTCGTCACCACGTTCATCGAGAACCTGGAAGGCGTCGACTTCGAGCACCGCAAGACCGTGCGCATCCGCGACCGCTACGACGCCGACGTGCCGATGGTCGTCGGGACCGTCGCGCGGGCGCATCCGGTCTACGTCGACGGCGCACGCTTCCTGCGCGCCGAGACCGACCGCAAGCTGAAGTTCACGCTGCCGGGCCCGATGACGATGGTCGACACGCTGTTCGACGCGCATTACGGCAGCCGCGAGAAGCTGGCATGGGCGTTCGCCGAAATCCTCAACGACGAGGCGCTGGCGCTCGAGGCCGCCGGCATCGACGTGATCCAGTTCGACGAGCCGGCTTTCAACGTCTATTTCGACGAGGTCGCCGACTGGGGCGTGCGCACGCTCGAGCGCGCCGCGCGGGGCCTCGCGTGCACGACGGCGGTGCACATCTGCTACGGCTACGGCATCAAGGCCAACGTCGACTGGAAGAAGACGCTGGGCGGCGAGTGGCGCCAGTACGAGCGAACCTTCCCGCTGCTGGCGCAGTCCTCCATCAAGCAGGTTTCGCTCGAATGCGCGAACTCGCACGTGCCGATCGAGCTGATTGGCCTCTTGACCGGCAAGGACGTTCTGGTCGGCGCGATCGACGTCGCCACCGACCGGGTCGAGACGCCCGAGGCGGTCGCCGCGACGCTCCGTGCCGCGCTGAAGCACGTTCCCGCCGAGCGCCTCTATCCGTGCACGAACTGCGGCATGGTGCCGCTCGCCCGCGAAGTCGCCCGCGGCAAGCTCGCTGCACTGGGCGCCGGCGCGGCGCTGGTCCGCGCGGAACTGGGCGCCGGCGGTTGACGCTGCCTCCTCCGGCGAAGCCCGGGGGGCGCCAAAGGCGAAACCCGGGGACCCAAGATCTTTTTTCCGATTCGCTCGCATTTGTGCCCGGATGCGCGTAGGATTGCAGAAGTGTTTTGTTTCAAGTAGGTAGCAAAGCTCGCACGGTACGACCCAACAGTCGTCGTTCGACGTACTTTCCTTTCCTTGAGATCGAAACATTGGCCGGGTTCATCCCGTTATTTTTTGTTCTTACGGAAATTTGAAATGACAACTGGAACTGTAAAGTGGTTCAACGACGCCAAGGGCTTTGGATTCATCACGCCGGACGGCGGCGGTGAAGACCTGTTCGCGCACTTTTCGGCGATCAACATGCCCGGGTTCAAGACGCTGAAGGAAGGCCAGAAGGTCTCCTTCGAAGTCACGACCGGCCCGAAGGGCAAGCAGGCGAGCAACATCCAGGCAGCGTAAGCGCCGGCGCGGTTCGCTCCGCGCCTGCAGCCTGAAAAAAAGCCGGGCGGTTCGCGCCCGGCTTTTTTCATTGTGGAACGCCGGCCTTCGCCCGGCCCGGCTGACGGATTGCGGTCCGTCAGCGGCAGCGAAGCGGGTACGCGACGGTCGATGGCGCCGCGGCGTTTGTAGTAACCTCTGTCCTTCGGTCACTCGCCGCAGCAACGCCATGCTCATCGTCGACGTCACCCGCCTGGATGGCCAGCCCTTCGCCGCCGAATTGCGTGGAAAGTTCGGGCTGCTCGGCGGCACCATCGGCTCGATGGAGGGCAACACCATCGTCCTGCCGGACACGCAGGGTCGGATCGGCGAACTCGAAGCCAACATCATCAAGGGTCCGCGCGGGTACGTGATCCGGAATTTCGGCGCGCACCCGCTCCACGTCAACGGCACCGCGGTCGAGAGCAGCGCCGAGGCGCCGCGGGCGCCCGGCGACGAGATCGCCATCGGGCCGTTCGTGCTCAAGGTCGCACCGGCCGACACGCCGGCGGCAAGCGCGCCGGCACCATCGCCGCCCCCCCCCGTGCCGGCCG
>CAIWHR010000417.1 GCA_903912485.1 uncultured beta proteobacterium
ATCTCGCAGGCCTGCGGCAGCGCGCCTTGCGCCAGCCGCAGGGCGCGGCCGGCGAGCGCGCGCCAGCCGGTCGCCGGCCGTGCACTGGCGTCCGGGCGGACGCCGCGCTCGGTGCTGTCAAATGATCGTGCCGCCGTATTTGACAAGGACCTGACCTCACCTGAAACTCGGCCCCGATTGTAGCCGCCCGCCGCCGTCGTCCGATGGCGCGGTTCACTTTGCTCCCGAGGCCGTCGCAATGCCATCCGCCGAACGCATGACCCACGTCGACGATGCGTCGACCGCCCCGCATCGCCCCGCCGAGGGCGGCGCGCCGGCGCGCTGGACCGTGGCGGCGATCGAGGCGCTGTTCGCGCTGCCGTTCACCGAACTCATGCACAGGGCGCAGGAAACGCACCGCGCGCACCACGCGCCGAACACCGTCCAGCTGTCGACGCTGCTGTCGATCAAGACCGGCGGCTGCTCGGAGGACTGCGGCTACTGCCCGCAGTCCAAACGCCACGAGGCCGGCGTCGACGACGAGCCGCTGCTCGACCTCGGCGCGGTCACCGCGGCGGCGCGCGCGGCGAAGGCGCAGGGCGCGACGCGGTTCTGCATGGGCGCGGCCTGGCGCGGGCCCAGGGACCGCGATCTCGCAGCCGTGCTCGACATGGTGCGCGAGGTCAAGGCGCTCGGGCTCGAGACCTGCGCGACGCTGGGGATGCTGAAGGACGGCCAGGCCGAACGCCTGAAGGACGCCGGGCTCGATTACTACAACCACAACCTCGACACCGCGCCCGAGTTCTACGGCGACGTCGTCACCACCCGCGACTACGAGGACCGGCTCGACACGCTCGACCGCGTCCGCGGCGCGGGCATCAACGTCTGCTGCGGCGGCATCGTCGGCATGGGCGAATCGCGTCGCGAGCGCGCGGGGCTGATCGGCCAGCTCGCGAACATGGATCCGTACCCCGAGTCGGTGCCGATCAACCACCTGGTGCAGGTCGAGGGCACGCCGCTCCATCTCCGGCTGGGAGGCGAGAGCGCGATCGACGCCTTCGAATTCGTGCGCACCGTCGCCGCGGCGCGGATCACGATGCCCACGGCGATGGTGCGGCTGTCCGCCGGCCGGCGCGAACTGGGCGAAGCGGTCCAGGCGCTGTGCTTTCTCGCCGGCGCCAACTCGGTGTTCTACGGCGACAAGCTGCTCACCACCGGCAACCCCGACGTCGAAGCCGACCGCGCGCTGTTCGCCAAGCTCGGGCTTGCGACCGGCGCCTAGACGCCGGCAGCGCGCGTCCCCCGCGCGATGAAGCTGATCGCCGACCTCGAACGCGGGCTGGCCGAACGCGAAGCGGCGGGACTGCTGCGGGTGCGCCGCAGCGTCGCCTCGCCGCAGGGCGCGCGCGTCACCGTCGACGGAAGGCGTCTGGTCAACTTCGCCAGCAACGACTACCTCGGCCTCGCCAACCATCCGCAGGTGATCGCCGCCGCACGCGACGGCGCCGAGCGCTGGGGCGCGGGCGCCGGCGCGTCGCACCTCGTCTGCGGCCACACCGCGGCGCACGCGGCGCTCGAAGCCGAGCTCGCCGCGTGGGCGGGCCCCTGCGCGGGCGCGCAGGCGCTGACCTTCGGCAGCGGCTACCTCGCGAATCTCGCGATCCTGACCGCGCTCGCCGGCCGCGGCGACGCGATCTTCGCCGACCGGCTGAATCACGCCTGCCTCAACGACGGCGCGCTGCTGTCGCGCGCCGATTTCGTCCGCTACCCGCACGGCGACCTCGCGCATCTGCGCCTGCGCCTCGAAGCGTCGAGCGCGAAGCGCAAGCTGATCGCCACCGACGCGGTGTTCAGCATGGACGGCGATCTCGCGCCGCTGCCGGGCCTGCTGGCGCTGGCCGACGAATTCGACGCCTGGCTGGTGGTCGACGACGCGCACGGCTTCGGCGTGCTGGGCGCCGGGCGCGGGAGCGTCGCGCACTTCGGCCTCGCCTCCGAGCGGATCGTTTGCATGGGCACGCTGGGCAAGGCCGCCGGGGTCGCCGGGGCGTTCGTCGCCGCGCACCCGATGGTGATCGCCACGCTGGTGCAGACCGCGCGGACGTACGTGTTCACCACCGCGGCGCCGCCGCTGCTGTCCGAGGCGCTCCTCGCCAGCCTGGCGCTGATCCGCGACGACTGCGCCCGCCGCGATCGCCTCGCAGCGCTGATCGCGCGCTTCCGCGAACGGATGCGCGATCAGCCGTGGAAACTGCTGCCGTCGACGACGCCGATCCAGCCGCTGGTCGTGGGCGCCAACGCCGACGCGCTGGCGCTGTCGGCGGCATTGTGGCAGCGCGGCTTCTGGGTGCCCGCGATCAGGCCGCCGACGGTGCCCGCCGGCACCGCGAGGCTGCGGATCACGCTTTCCGCGGCGCATGCGGCGCCCGACGTCGACGCGCTGGCAGCTGCGCTGGCCGAGCTCGCGCCCGCGACTGCGCGCGCCGGCGAGCGATGAAGCCGGTCGTGCACGTCGAGTCGCTCGGCGCCGGCCCGCCGCTGGTCCTGCTGCACGGCTGGGCGATGCACTCCGGCCTGTGGGGAAGCGTGCCGCAGCAGCTGGCGCAGCGGTTCCGCGTGCACGCGGTCGACCTGCCGGGACACGGCGCGAGCGAGCCGCCCGCCGCCTGCACGCTCGACGCGCTGGTGGCGTCGGTCTCCGGGGCGGTCGAAGCGACCCGCGAGCCGCTGACGGTCGTCGGCTGGTCGCTGGGCGGCAGCCTGGCGCTGCACTGGGCGCGCACCGAACCCGCGCGTGTCGGCCGGCTCGCGCTGGTGGCGACGACGCCGTGCTTCGTCGCCCGCGACGGCTGGCCGCACGCGATGTCGGGCGAGACGCTGGCGCGTTTCGGCGACGAGCTCTCGGCCGCCTACCGGCTGACGCTGCAGCGCTTCCTGTCGCTGCAGCAGAAAACTTCGGCATTGCTGAAGATGCCTTTGTGATACTGCTCCCTGCCGCATTCCGACCAGTCAAACAGATTGAATTCCCCCTTTTGGCGCTAAAGTCTCTCGTGGGACA